>MNYW01000046.1 GCA_001873295.1 Nitrospirae bacterium CG2_30_70_394
GTGTCGAGGGAGACCCGGTAGAGTTGCTCCTCGTCCCCGCCCGCGGCGAAGAGCAGCGCGGCGGTACGCAGGAGCGGGAAGATCTGCCGCTCCCTCCCCGCCGCGCTACCCGCCGGGGGGAGGCCGGTCGGCAACCCTGCCTCAGCCATCGCCGCCACCCGCGACCGCCGCGGCCTCCCGCTCCCCCGGGAAGGCGGGGAGGTGAACGGTAAAGGTGCTCCCTTCGCCCGGGGTCGAGACCACCTCGATGCGGCCGTGGTGACGCTCCACCAACCGCTGCACCGTGGCCAGACCGAGGCCGGTACCGCGCTCCCCCTTGGTGGTGAAGAAGGGCTCGAAGAGGCGGCACCGGGTCGCCTCGTCGATCCCACAGCCATTGTCGCGTACGGTGACCACCACCTCGCCGGATGGCGCACCTTCGCCGTTCGCCTCCGCCCTCGCTACCTCCACGGTGATCTGGCCATGGCGCCGGTCGCGCGCCGCGCACGCCTGCTGCACCGCGTCGCGGGCGTTGACGCACAGGTTCATCACCACCTGATAGATCTGCTCCGGGTCGCCCCACACGCTCGGCACCTCGTGGGCCACCCGAATCAACACCTCGATCTCCCCCTTCACCATCCGCCGCACGAGACGCACCGCCTGGCCGCACAGATCGCCCACGTCCACCGCCCCGGTTCCCGGCTCGCGCCGGCGGGAGAAGGAGAGGAGCTGGCGGGTGAGCTCGGCGCCGTGGCGGGCCGCCTCCATTACCCCGGCGAGGTCCTCCTGCAGCGCCTCGCCGGCGTCGAGCTGGAGAAGCTCGAGGTGGCCCATCATGCCGGTGAGGAGGTTGTTGAAGTCGTGGGCGATGGAGGCGACGAGCTGGCCGAGGATCTCCATCTTCATCGCCTGGGTGATCTGCGCCTCGAGCTGCCGCTCCACGGAGACATCCTGCGCAACCCCCACCGCCCCCTCCACCCGCCCCAGGCCGTCCACCAGGGGGCGCACCCGCGCCACCACGTTGCGCCCCTCGAAGCGGCCGTCCACCACCTCCTCGTAGCCAGCCAGGGCACGAGCGTGGACCGCGACGAGCTCCGGACAGCTCTTGAACAGCTCCCCATAGGAGCGCCCCACCAAATCGCCCGAGGTGAGCCCCATCACCGCGAGACCGGCGCCCGCGCCATAGGTCACCACACCGTCGCGATTGAGCGCCCAAACCACCGCCGGCAAGCCGTCGAGGATGCACCCCTGGCGCGCCTCGCTCTCTTGCAACTGGGTCTGGAGCTGCAACCGGTAGGCAGCGATCTGCAGGCGAATCTTCAACTGGGCAGCATCCACCGGCTTGGGGAGGTAGTCGTCCGCGCCGGCGGCCAAAGCCGCCTCCACGTCGGCGAGCTCCACCCTCCCGGTAAGCATCACCACCTGGGTGGCCGCGCCCGCCGGGTGGCCGCGCACCCGCCGGCACACCGCCAGGCCGTCGAGGCCGGGCATCACCCAGTCGAGGAGAAGCAGCCGGGGCCCGTCGGCGCAAAACCGCGCCCACGCGGCCTCGCCGTCACCACACGCGACCACCTCGTGGCCCCAAGTGGTGAGCAGGTGCTCCACGGTGCGCCGGGTGGCGCTGTCGTCCTCCGCCAGAAGAATCCGCATCCGTGCCTTATCGGTGGGGAGAGGAAAAGTTGAGACACCGCACCGCGCCCTGCCGCCTTGCTGAGCCCGCGCGGCTTGGCGGCAAGAGCCCGCCCCTACCGGAGAATCTGACCCCACGCCCAAGCCGCAACACCGCGCCGGATCCGCCGCTACCTCGGCCAGAACCGCGGCGCCGAGGCCGCGGCGCAACGGTCTGGGCCTGCACACAGAGTTGCAGCACCGCGATGAGAACAAGCTCCCGCTCGCGAGCCACACCCTTTGGCGCGGCCCCCCCTCAGGCCGGCTCGGCGGCAGGAGCCCGCCCCTAGGAGGCGGTCGGACTTGGTCGATCGTGGCGAGACGCAGCGGGCCCGAGTCCGGATCGGCCCCCGTTCGTAGTGCTACGTGAGGTTAGGGAACGAAGAACGGAGCCTGATCGTGGCCCACGATCCGGCCATGGTCCGTTGCTCCGCAGTCGAACGAAACTCAGGCCGACCGGCTCCTAGCCTTCCACGAACAGGTCGGTGGAGAGGTACCGGTCGCCGCGATCACACAGGATCGTCACCACCACCCCCCGCGCCAGAGAGGTCGCCACCCGCAGCGCGCCGGCCACCGCGCCGCCGCTCGACATGCCCACCAGCACCCCGTGGCTGCGCGCCAGGCGACGGGTCATCGCCACCGCCTCGGCGCGCGTCACGTCGAGCGTCCGGTCAACCCAGCGGGCGTCGAAGATCCGCGGCAAATACTCGGCGGACCAGCGGCGAATGCCGGGGATCTGGCTCGTCGCGTCCGGCTGCAACCCCACCACCTGCACCGCCGGGTTTTGCTCTTTGAGGTAGCGGGCATTGCCCATGATCGTGCCGGTGGTCCCCATGGCAGAGACGAAGTGGGTGACCCTCCCCTCGGTCTGCCTCCAGATCTCCGGACCGGTGGTGCGGTAGTGGGCGCGCCAGTTGTCGTCGTTGGCGAACTGGTCGAGCTCCACCCCCTCGCCCGCCGCGACCAGCTCGCGCGCCCGGTCGATCGCCCCCTCCATCCCCCGCGCCCCCGGGGTGAGGACGAAGTCGGCGCCATAGGCGGCCATCGCCATGCGCCGCTCGACGGTCATGGTCTCCGGCATCACCAGGGTCATCCGGTAGCCGCGCGCCGCGGCGATCATCGCCAGGGCGATGCCGGTGTTGCCCGAGGTCGCCTCGATGATTCGATCGCCCGGCCGGATCGTGCCGCGCGCCTCCGCCCCTTGGATCATGGACAGGGCCGCGCGGTCCTTCACCGAGCCGCCCGGGTTGTTCCCCTCGACCTTCGCGTGCAGCTCCACTCCCCCGCGCAGCGCCGCCGGCAGGAGGAGCGAGAGGTCGAGCAGCGGGGTGTTGCCGATCAGCTCTTCGAGGGTCGCCATGGGGATCTCCAAGTGCGGGAGGTGGATCGGCAGCGTACCCTGCCCGCTCTCGTCGCGGGAATCCTGGATGCGCCTCGCCCTCCGCCTCCTCCTTCTGGTTCTCAGCCTCGCGGTCGCCGTGCGTCCAACGGCCGCGGCGCCGCTTCTCACCCGCAACCTCTACCTGCCGTTCCTCGCCTTCTACGCCCCGCCGCCCCTCGCCGCGGCGCCGCCCGCCGCCTGGCGCGGCGCGATCAGCCTCGACTACGCCTCCCTCTTTCAGGTGGAGGACCGCGCGGCGCGGGAGACGGTGGTGGACGTGGAGCTCGCCCGCCTCGCCCTGCATCTCGGCCGGCGGCTTACGCCGCGCTGGGCAGTGGATGGGGAGCTGCCCATGATCGAGACGAGCGGCGGGGTGCTGGACGACTTCATCAGCGACTGGCACCGCACCTTCTATCTGCCCGACGGAGGCCGTGCCAGTGCGCCAGCGAACCGCCACCTCTACCGCCTGCGGGTGGCGGGCAAGACCCTGTTGGACGAGGAGGGAGCGAGCTACGGCGCCGGCGACGTGGCCGCCACCCTCACCTGGCTCGCCTTGCCCAGCCCAGGTGCGCGGTTGGCGATCCGCCTCGGGGTGAAGGCGCCCACCGCCGGCCCGCGCCTCGGCCCGCGCGGCAGCGGCGGCTGGGACCTCGCCGCCGGAGCGGTGGCGGAGGCGGAGGAGGGGGTGTGGGCAACGGCGCTCCACCTCGGCGTGGTCCTCCCCACCGGCGTCGCCGAGGTGACCACCCGCCCCTTCGCCACCGGCCTGGTGGAGGTGGCGTGGCGACGCCTTCCCACCCTGCCGCTTACCGTCGCCGTCGCCGGCCAGACCAGCCCGTACCACACCGGTGTCGCCGTCCTCGATCGCCCCGCGGTCGAACTGCGCCTCGGCGCCAGCCACCCCCTCTCCGCGACCACCGCCGTCGAGCTCGCCTTCGTCGAGGACCTGACCCACAAGACCACCCCAGACTTCAGCCTCCACCTGGCCATGCGCTGGTCGCGCTGAGGGTCAGGCTTTTACTTTATCCTCAGCACGGCCACGGATGCGGGTCCGCGACTACAGCGCCAGCCGGCGCGGCCCACCTCGGAGGAGGTGCTCGCGCGGTGTCCACGGCTCAGGGGCTGGCGCCGACGGCAACTCTGGGCCGATCCCGCCCGCCCCCCTTCCGAGGAGGCTGTCGGACTTGGTCCCGATCGACTGAGCCGAGCGGACCCATGGGCGGACTGGTAGGCCAGGAGTCGTAGAGGTTCTTCGTCGGCTACCCCCACAAAGCGCCTCGAAGGGGTCGATCCGGACTCGAGCCGCTGCTTCTCGTGACGATCGACCAAGTCCGACCGCCACCGAGCCGCGATCCATCTTTTCCGGCGCGTCTGCAATCTCGCCCCGGAGGAAGGTCGCGAGCCGTGGAGACGTCTCTGCCCCGCGGGGGTCGCAGAGCCAGCAGCAGGGGGGGCAACAAGAGACCGACCGTCTTTGGGCCGCCTGCGGGTACAGTCTAAAGTAAAGGCCTGACCCTGACCCCTTTGCAGGAGGATCCCACCCATGGCCAACCCCCTCTGGCTTGTCGCCACCGACTTCTCGCCCGGCAGTGAGGCCGCCTTCCGGCGCGCCCTGGAGCTGGCACCGCCCCTCGGCGCCCACCTGCTGCTTTTGCACGTGGTCCTCGACCTCAAGCACCTCCCCGGCTTCTTCGTCACCCAGGTCCCCCTGGAGACCCTCCAGCACGAGTTGGAGGAGGAGGCGGGACGCAAGCTGGAGGCGTTGCTGGCGGAGGCACGCGGCCACGCCATCCCGGCACGCGTCGAGCTCCGGCGCGGTACCCCGGTGGCGGCGATCTTCGCCGCCGCCCACGACGCGAAAGCGGCGATGATCGTGGTCGGCCAGGCGGCGGCGGAGAAGGCGGGCCGCGCCGTGTGCGGCGGCTCCACCGCCGCTGCCCTCTTCCACCACCCCCCGTGCCCGGTGTTGGTGGTCCCCGCGTAAGACCCGCCCGCCTCGGTGGGTGGCGAGCCCACGGCCACGAACCGGACCGTCTCTCGATCGTGGCCGAGAAGAGGCGGGCGCCTCCGCCTCCCCAACCGGTCGTGGAGGAAAGCAGCGCGGTCACGAAGAAGACGGGGGTGGGTCCGGGACCCGTTCCCGGCCGGCGCCTCGTTCCCGGCCGGCGCCTCGTTTCCCGCCGGCGCCTCGTTTCGCGCAAGGCAATCGAGCGACAAAGTGACGAGTCACGAACACGCACAAACCCCCGGCCCGCGCCCGGCGCGCCGCCGGAAAGCGGCTCCCACCCCGTGACCGCAAAGCCACGGCGCCATCCCGCGGGGTGGGGTCAGGCGGTCGCCAACGCCGCGACGATCCGCTCGGCCGCGTGGCCGTCCCACAGCTCGGGCGTCCGGCCGGTGGGCGGGTCGGCAAGGGCGGCGCGGGCGGCGGCGAGGATCCGCACCGGGTCGGTGGTGGCAAGCACGTTGGTCCCCTGGGTGCAGGTGACCGGCCGCTCGGTGTTGTCGCGCAGGGTGACGCACGCCACCCCGAGGACCGTGGTCTCCTCCTGCAGGCCGCCCGAGTCGGTGAGCACCAGGCGGCTGTTCGCCATCAGGTGCAAAAAGTCGAGGTAGCCCTGCGGCTCGATGGCGAAAAGCCCCCGCCCCGCCGCGCCGGGCGCGACGCCGTCTGCGGCAAACAGGCGGCGGAGGCCGAAGCGGTCGATCTGCTTGGCGGTGCGCGGGTGGACCGGGAAGATGAGGGGCAAACTCTCGGCAAGCTCGGCAAGCACCGCGAGGATCCCGCCAAGGCAAGGCTCGGTGTCCACGTTCGCCGGCCGGTGGAGGGTGACCACGCCGTACGGCCGCGTCCCCGCGCTGCTGGCGAGGGCGAGGCGATCCAGCAGGGTGGAGCTCGCCGCCCGCTGCCGGTGGGCGAGCAGGGTGTCGATCATCACGTTGCCGACGAAGCGGATGCGCGCCGGGTCGACCCCCTCGGCGGCGAGGTTGGTGTTCGCCGACGGTTCGGTGGTGAACAGGAGGTCGCTGATCCGGTCGGTGAGGACCCGGTTGATCTCCTCCGGCATGGTGCGGTCGAAGGAGCGCAGCCCCGCCTCCACGTGGGCGACGCGGATCCCGAGCTTGGTCGCCACCAGGGCGCAAGCGATGGTGGAGTTCACGTCACCCACCACCACCACCCAGGCGGGCCGCTGTGCCAGGCAGACCGGCTCGAACCGCTTGATCGTCTCCGCGGTCTGCTGCGCGTGGCTGCCGGAACCCACCCCGAGGTCGATGTCCGGCTTGGGAATCTCCAGCTCCTCGAAGAAGAGCTTCGACATGCGCTGGTCGTAGTGCTGGCCCGTGTGGACGAGATAGGGCGAGAGGCGCGCGTCGCCCGCCATCGCCGCCATGATCGGTGCGATCTTCATGAAGTTGGGCCGCGCACCCGCCACCAAGACCACCTTGATCGCCATAGTTGCTCCTCGCCGGCCACCACGTGGCGATGGCTCCTCGCCCCTACCAGCGCCAGAAGCGGCGCGGCGCCGGGTCGCTCGGCGTGGGGGTCGGCTCGCCGGCGCCAACGTGGCGATCGACCCGCTCGGCAAGCAGGCGTACCGCCTCCAACAGCTCGCGGTGGTGGTCGTCGGCGTCCGTGGCGTGGGCAGCAAGGGCCTCGATCGCGGTGGTGAGACGGCCGCGGAGATCGACGAGATCACGACTCGGCACAACTCCCAAGCGCCCCGCCTGGGCGGTCTCGCGCACCGCCGCGGCCACCCCCTCCACCGCCGTGGCCAGGCGACCGACCAGCGGCGTCAGGTCGGAGGCGAGGTTTGGAGAGAGCCCAACGACCCCCTCCTCCGCGATCGAATCCTGGGGCGCGAAGCAGGCCTGCTCCGCCACCACCTCCTCCAGCAGCGCCGCGTCCACCCGCTCGCGCTCGTCGGCGAAGGCGGCCACCAGGGCGGTGTCGCAAAGCTGGTTGATCAGGCGCGGCACACCGTGGGTGTGGCGGAAGATCAGCGGCAGCGTCGCATCGGCAAAGAGGTCAAACCGCTGCGCTCCGGCGCACTCGAGGCGGTGGTGAATGTAGGGGCCCACCTCCTCCTCATCGAGATGGCCAAGGTGGTAGGTGACCGCAACCCGCTGGCGAAGCTGCTCCAGATCAGGCCGCGCTAGGGTCCTGCCAAGGCCGGGCTGGCCGGCGAGGATGATCTGCAAGAGCGGCTGGGAGCCGGTCTCCAGGTTGGCGAGAAGACGGACCTGTTCGAGGACCTCCGGGGCGAGGTTTTGCGCCTCGTCCACCATCAGCACCACCCGGCGGCCAGACTGGTACTCCGCGAGGAGAAAGTCGTAGAGGGCATTGAGGCGGTCCGCGTCGCTGTCGCCCTTCACCTCCACCTCAAACTCGGTGAGGACGAGGGCGAGGAACTCGCTCTTCGTGAGGTTGGTGTGGAAGACGAAGGCGACGTTCACGTCCTCCGGCAGCCGCCCGAGGACGTAGTTGAGGAGCGTCGTCTTGCCCGCCCCCACCTCGCCCACCAGGACCACAAACCCCTTCCGCTCCAGCAGCCCGTACTCGAGGGTGGCCAGGGCCCGGTCGTGCTTCGGGCTCAGGTAGAGGTAGTCGGGGTTGGCCTGGATCCGGAAGGGGTTCTCCCGCAGGCCGAAGTGGCGTTCATACATGGCGAGAGGCGCGCGGCGCGCGCGGGGAGGGGGGCTGCGGACGGGGAGATGGGCTCCCGCGCACCCCTGCGGACCGCCTCATCGGCCGAGGCGCGGCGACTAGCACGATCATCGGGCCGGCCACCGGCCAGGAGCCGCCGGCCATCGCCCAGTCCCGACCACGGCCACGACCGGCACGCCGCCTCACCCCCCGGCCACTTCGAGGCTGGCGGTCAGCACCGTGCCAAGAAGCTTGTCCGCGGGCAGGACCGCCAAGGCCTGGGCGAGGGTGGGGGCCTGGGTCGTGCCCTCGCGCACCACCAGCAAGATGGCATCGACGAAGCGTGACAGGATGATCGGGTCCGCCGCCCCCTCCACCCCGGGGCCGTCGAAGAGGATGGTGCGATCCGGGTAGCGCCCCTTGAGCTCCGCCACCAGGTCGCGCATCCGCTGCGAGTCGAGGAGCTCGGCGGCGCCGGCGTTGGCACCCACGCCGGCGAACAGGGTGAGCTTGCCGACGTTGGTGCGCAGGAGGCAGTCGGAGACCTCCGCCCTGCCCTCGAGGTAGTCGGCGAGGCCGGCCTGGGGGTCGAGACCGAGGAGTTGGGCGACCGCCGGGGCGCGCAGGTTGGCGTCCACCAGCAGCACCGTCTGGTCCACCTCCCGCGCCATGGAGATCGCGAGGTTGAGGGCGGTGAGGGTCTTGCCGTCGCCGCTCCCCGGGCTGGTGATGAGAAAGCAGCGGTCACCGGTGGCCTGGGCGTGGGCGCGGAGCTGGGTGCGCAGCTTGCGGTATTGCTCCGCCACCGGGTGGTCGTCGAGGAAGGCGACCAGCCGCCGCTCGCGCGCGTCGCTGAGATCGACCGTGACGGATCTCGCTAGGCGATCGGTGGTAGCGGCCGAAGCCGAAGCGGTGGCGACCGTGGAGGTAGCGGGCTCCAGGGTGTCGAACCTCTCTTGCTGCGCCTTGTCGAGGGCCTTACGTAAATGGCTCATTGCACCTCTCCCGTGGGCTGGCTCGGCGGCGCGGGCGGCGCCTGCTGTGCTTCCTCCTCGGCGGCGGTGACCTTGCCCGTTGCCTGGAGCCAGAGGACATCCAGCGGCCGGATCGCGAAGTGAACGGTGGCCACCGCGGCGACCATCACCCCCACCATCGAGCCCATCGCCAGCCAGCGGCGACGCCGGCGGCGGGCCAAATCGGCTGCGGTCTCGACCGCACCGACTACCGCCAACACTGGCAACCGGGCCATCCGCGCCAACCGCTTGGCCGAGTGGAAGGTGGTGTCGAGGGCCTCGCGCGCCGCGGCCCCGCCCACCCCCACGCCAACCCCGAGGATCAGGCCGATGAGGGTGAGGGCGACACGATTCGGCTTGATGGGCTCTTCCGGGAAGATCGCCGGGTCGATGATCGAAAAGCGCTCCGCCATCTGGCCGTGCTCGAGGTCGATCGAGGCCTTCGCCTCTTCCAGCTTCGCCCGCATGTCGCGGTAGCGCGCCGTGCGGTTCGTCTTCGCCTCGATGAGGCGGTCGTACTCCGCCCCCACCTTCGGGGTGAGGAGGATCTGCTGGCGGAGCGCCTCAATCCGCTCGTCCACCGCCTTCACCTCCCGGGTGAGGGCGTGGATATTGGTCTCGACGCCGACAAGCTGGTTCTTGGTGGCCACGTAGTACGGGTCGTTGGCCAGGGCGCTCTCCTCCGCCTCCATCGCCGCCGCCGGATCGAGGGCCTGGATCTTGCTGCGCAGGTCGGCGACCTTCGCCTGGAGGGGCGCCTTGTCTTTCTCCCCGGCCGCCTCTAGGGCAAGGCGGGCGCTAAACAGCTCGTGGAGGAGGTTGTCCACCTGCTGCTGGGCGGCGGCCGCCTGCTCCACCCCAGTGATCTCGCGGTGAATCTTCACCACGTCGGGATGGTCGGCGGAGTACTTGGAGATGAGCTGCGCCTCTTGCAGGCGCAGCTCATTGCGGCGGTCCACGGGGGTGGGCCCCTGGTGGCGCGCGGCGGCCTGGCGGGTGAAGAGCTGCGCGGCGAGCTGGTCGCGCTGGGAGGTGAAGTCGGCAATGCGGGTGAAGATCGACTCGCGGTCGCGCGCCATCTGCGCCATCGTCTGCATGTTGATCCCACTCTGCTCCGGCATGGAGCCGAGGTACTTCTCCTTGAGCTCGATGAGCTGGGCGTCGATCCCCTGCATCTCCTCCTGCAACCGGGTGGTCTCTTTTTCCAGGAACTCGGTGGACGCCTTGGCATGCTCCTCGCGCGCCTTGAGGTTCTGCGACAGGTAGTAGGTGGCGAGGGTGTTCGCCACCTGCTGCACCTTCGCCGGGTTCTCTCCCTGGTAGACCACCTGGAAGGCGATGGTGGCGGTCATCGGCCGGCCGGTGCGCTTGTCGACCACCTCGGTGGAGATCGGGTTGAGGTGGATGTCCTCGCGGAAGCCGTCGATCACCTCCTCGGTGGTCTCCTTCTTCCGCTCCTTCTTGTAGAGCTCGAACTGCTTGATCAAGTCCAGCAGGTTCTGCCGGCTCATCACCTGTTGGTTGATCATCTGCAGGCGCTGCTCCACGAAGTCGGTGACCGTGGTGCGCACCATGTCCGGCGGGATCTGCTGCTCCTCCACCAGGATCGTAGTCTTCGCCTCGTAGACCGGTGGCAAGAGCACGGCGAGGGCCACCGCCACCGCGAAGATGACGACCCAGATGACGGCGAAGGTCCCCGCGCGGCGGCGGGCAATCGCCAGGACCTCGGGGAGGCCGATGGGGTTCTCTGCTTCCATACGTTCTCTTCCTTCTCTTGCTTCTCGTGGGCACGACGACCCGGCCGCCCTCCTGGCGCCGCGTCGGTGCTGTGCCTCATCGTCGCGCGCGATTTAGCCCTTCAGTTTCTTTTGCAGCGCCTCTGCCTCCTTCACCCACGGACCCTGCGGCTTCGCCGCCAAACACTGATCAATCGCGGTGAGCGCGGCGTCATGCTCGCCAGCGGCCAAGGCGATCGCCGCTTGGTGGTAGCGGACGATCGGCGGGACCTTGCTCGCCTCCGCCCCCCCCAGGACCTTCTCCAAGAGCTCCCGCGCCTCCTTTGCCTTGCCCTGCTTGTGGAGGACCCAGGCGTAGGTGTCGGCGACGTTCGCGTCCTTCGGGAACCGCTCCATGAGTGCCTTGGCGAGCTCGGCGGCGCGCTCCATCTGCTGCCCTGTCTCCGCCAGGCGGAAGGCGAGGTTGTTCGCCGCCATCGGCTCGTCGGGCTGAAGTTCGAGGATCCGGTTGTAGGTGGCCACCGCCTCCGTACCCTTGTCGCCCCACTCGTAGAGGCGCGACAACGAGGAGAGGAGATCTACCGACTTCGGGTTCGCCTCCACCTGCTTCTTGAGGAGTGCGATCCCCTTGTCGAGGTTGCCGGTGCGCGCCTCCAGGACCGCCCGCTGGGTGGCGAAGATCGAGTTGTTCGGGAAACGCTCAGTGAGGGTGTCGATCACCTTGTGGGCCTCCTCCACCTTGCCCTTCTGGAAGAGTAGGGAGAGGAGGAGCTCGATCCCCTCGGGCGGGGGCGCGTTCATCTCCCCGAGCGGCTCCAAGCGCGCCAGGGCGGTGTCCGCGTCCTTGTCCTTCAGGTAGAGGCGGGCGAGCTGGATGCGCGCGGTGGTGTTCTCTGGGCTCAGCTCCACCACCTTCTCCAACTCTTGGCGACCGAGGAGCTCCTCCCCGAGGGCGAGGTGACAGCCGGCGAGGCCGGCGTGGACCTGGGGATCCTGCGGCGCGGCCTTGAGGAGCTCACGGAAGTGGTCCAACGCCCCCTGGGCGTCCTTGCTCAAGAGCTCCACCTGCGCCTGCAAAACGCGACCGTCGAAGTCCTCCGCGTTCGCCGCGAGGATCTGACCCACCACCTCCTTCGCCTTGTCGAGGTGCTGGAGCTGGATGTCGAGGCGGGCCAGGGAGGTGTGGACCGCCGACGGCGCCTTCACCCGCTGCGCCGCCGCCTCTAGGACCGTCACCGCCTCGTCAATCTTCCCCTCCGCCGCCTTGATTCGGGTGAAGGCGACGATCAACCGCGCATCCGGCTTCTCCTGCTCCATCCCCGCCACCAGCATCGCCTCCGCCCGCGCCACGTTGCGCAGGCGCAGGTAGGTGTCGGCGGCGAGCAGCCTCCCCTCGGCGCTAAGGTCGGGGCTAGCGGCGAAGGCGTCTATGACCCGCTGCACGTCGTCGATCCGATTCTGCCGGCCGTAGTAGCCGATGAGGCCGGCGGTCAGGCGGACATTGTCGGCGATCTTCGCCGGCGCCCCGCTGAGGGTCGCCTCCGCCGCCTGCAGATCGCCGCGCTCCTCCTGGATACGGGCCAGGAGGAGCAGGGCGGTCACCGCCTCGGGCTGCGCGGCGAGGGCCGCCTGTGCGTACCCCTGCGCCTCCTCCAGCCGTTTCCCCTGGATCGCCATCTGGGCCAGGGCCAGGTTCACCGCCGCCCGCTCCT
>MNYW01000098.1 GCA_001873295.1 Nitrospirae bacterium CG2_30_70_394
GGGCTCGCCGGATGGCAAGGCGCCTGCGCGGTCAGGCGAGAGAACGCCGCGCCGCGAGCACGCGGATCGGTGGGGCAACCGCCGCCTGGGACGAACGAGGGAGCCAGGCGATGGGGGGTGGCGCGCGGCTGCCGCAGACCCGCGCGGAGAAGGTGGGTCAGCGTTCGCGCTCCCCGCCGGCCAGGGCGTGGGCGTGGGCGAGGGCCTTCGTCATCGCCGACAGGAGCAGCGGCTCGTGGCGGAAGATCGTCTCCGGCCCCATCTCCCGGACCAGCCCGGCGCGCTCCAGGGTGCCGTACATCCCGGGCTTCACCCCGGCGAGGATGAGGTGTTTGTGTTGGGCGCGGGCGGCGCGCGCCACCTGGGCGATCGCCGCCGCGCAGGTGGCGTCCAGGTTGTAGGCGTGGGAGAGGCGCAGGACGATCGCCCGGGTGCCGTGGTCAAAGATCGTCTTCAGCCGTTGTTCAAGCTCCTCGGCACCGGCGAAGAAGAGCTCCCCCTGGAGGTCGATCGCGACTACCGGCCCACAGGTCGCCGTCGCCAGCGGGTGCTCATCGAGGTTGCCGTGCGGCCCCTCCTCCAGTAGCACGAGCTTGAACCCCTCGGCCCGGCGCAGGGCCTGAATGATCGCCACGCCGATGCCGAGGAAGAGGGCGTACTCGAGGTGGGTGGCAACCAGCACGCCGCCGAGGGTGACCAGGAGCACGACCCGGTCGGAGACCGTGGTCTGCATCAACCAGCGCAGCCGGCCGACGTTGACGAGCTTCAGGCCGATGTGGATGAGGGTTGCGCCCAAAACGGCAAGTGGGATGTAGCCGGCCGCGGGCGCAAACGCGAGCACGATCGCCAGCAGCAGCAGCCCCGAGTAGATGACGGACCACCGGCTGGCGGCACCCGACTCGAAGTTCACCGCGCTGCGGGTGAAGGAGCCGGAGGAGGCGAAGCCGCCTACCAGGGCGGCGCCGACATTGCACATCCCCTCCCCGAGCAACTGTTGGTTGGCATCGAACGGGTGACCGGCGCGGGCCGCCAGGACCTTGCCAATGGCGATCGCCTCCAGCGCGCCGAGGAGGCCGATGGTCAGGGCCGCGCTGACCATTTCCGCCATCTGCGCCGGCTCGATCACCGGCAGGGCGAGGCGCGGCAGGGCGCGGGCGATCGGCTGGATGTCGCACACGCGCTTGAGGGGTTCGCTCCCCGCGTCGCCCCAATCGAACAGATAGGCGAGGGCGGTGAGGAGGACCACGGCCACGAAGGGGGCCGGGATCCGCCGCCGCAGGCGGGGCTCGACCCACTGCAGGCCGCGCACCAGCAGCAGGGTGGCGACACCCATCGAGGCCGCGAGCAGGTTGCCGCGGCCGGCGCTGGCGAGGGTGCGCAGGAGGTCGCAGAGACAGTTGTGCGGCACCACCCAGCCCCAGAGGTCGGTGAGCAGGGCGGCCCGCTCGATCCCGAGGACCGCCGGGAGCTGGTTGACCGCAATGTAGATGCCTGCCCCGGCGGTGAAGCCGGCGAGCACCGGCTCACTCACGAAGCGGGTGAGCCTGCCCAGCCGGAACACCCCTGCCGCGAGCTGGAGCAGGCCGATCATGAGGGTCAGCAAGACGATCCGCGCGACCGGATCGCCCTGGGCGGGGTAGAGGGCCAGGGTCGCCGCCAACATCACCGCGAGGGCGTTGGTGGGGCCATTGACCAGAAACTCCGAGCTGCCGAAGGCCGCCCCCAGGATCGACGCGACCATGGCGGTCACGATCCCCGCCGACGGGGGAAAGCCCGCCACCAGGGCGTAGGCCATGGCCTGCGGAATCGTAAACAAGGCGACGGTCAGCCCCGCGATCAGGTCGCGCCGCCACGGCGCTGCCAGGCCGCGGGGCACATGGGAGACC
Organism: Nitrospirae bacterium CG2_30_70_394; assembly: GCA_001873295.1. Taxonomy (GTDB): domain Bacteria; phylum CG2-30-53-67; class CG2-30-53-67; order CG2-30-70-394; family CG2-30-70-394; genus CG2-30-70-394. The sequence goes on from MNYW01000098.1 coordinate 1,887, forward strand.
CGTGAACCGAGAACCATCGTGCACCGCCTTGGGCCTTCGCTCGTCTCCGCCATCCCGCTCCAACACGCGCCCCATGGCCCTTCGGAGAGCCCAAGCGGATCCGGGACCATCGGCCCCCCCCCAAGAGATTTCGGCCCGCCCCGACAGGAACTGTACGGGGGTGGGGTGGTCCCCCTGCACCACGGCAAGCCACCGCGGAGCCCATCTTCGCCACGCCACCCTGGAGAGAGGGCGCGCCTCGGCGTTGGGCTCGGACCGGCCAGGGTGGGCAGGGGGTGGCCGCACCAACGGGACCCACCACGCACACCGGCCGAGTCCCGCGTCTCTTTCCTGCCCGACCCCCGGCCCGCGATAGCCGCCGGGACTGGCCCCCGCCCTCCTCCGGCTTTGTACCCGAGCCCTACGCTGCCCCGCCCGCCTCCAGCTCTACGACGAAGCGGGCGCCGCCCCCGGGCCGGTTGGCGGCGGTGAGGGTGGCGCCGTGGTCGCGGGCGATGCGGTCACAGATGGCGAGCCCCAAGCCGGTGCCACCGGCACGGGTGGTGAAGAAGGGGTCGAAGAGGCGCTCCAGATCCGCGGCGGCGATCCCCGGCCCGTCGTCCTCAACCACCAACCGCACCCGCCCCGCCGCGCCAGGGTCGACCCGGAGGGTCACCTCCCCCCCCTCCCCCACCGCCTCCACGCCATTGCGCGCCAGGTTCCAGAGGAGCTGGCGCAGAAGATCCCCGTCACCGGCGATGACCACCGCCGCCTCCGCCCCCGCCACCCGCACCGCCACGCCGTGCGCCGCCGCGTCGGGCGCGAGCAAGGCGGCGGTCTCCCGCACGCAGGCGGCGAGATCGACGCGGCCACGGTGCACCGTGCGGTCGCGGGCGAGGGTGAGGAAGTCGGTGAGGACCCGGTCGAGGCGACCCGACTCCTCGCCAAGGATGGCGAGCAACCGATCGCGCTCCACGGCCGGCAGGGCCGGATCGGCAAGGATCTGCGCCGCCCCCTTGAGGGAGCCGAGGGGGTTGCGGATCTCGTGCGCGAGGGCCGCGCTGAGCTCACCGACGGTGGCCAGCCGCTCGCGCCGCCGCAGCTCGCCTTCCAACTCGTGCCGCTCCGCCAGGGTGGCGCTTAGGCGCGCGGCGGTCTGCTCGTGCTCGCGTTTCTCGCGCCGCTCGCGCTCAACCAGCAGGCCGGTCACCACCCCGACGACGTTGTACAGGAGCAGCTCCAGCCCCTTGTCCACCGGCGCGGCCGGGTCGTGGGAGATGTGGCCGAGGGCGTGCGGCAGGTAGCAGAGGGTGGTGGTGATCGCCGCCGCCAGGCCGCCGCGCAAGCCGTAGGTAAAGGCGGCGAGGATGATCGGCAGGTAGTAGAGGCGGCGGAAAATGTCGTGCGGGAGGTGGGTCGAGCCGCTCGCCGTGTAGTGGGCGATGGTGATGGCGACGATGAGCGCCGCGGGCGCGGCCCAGCCCCACACCCCGGGGCGGCGCGCCCGCCCGGCGGCGGGTGGGGGCGCGGGATACGGCGAGGCGACCATCGGCCGCCCCCCCTACACCATCTTGGTCAGCGGGTACTCGACGATCCCCTCGGCGCCGGCGGCGAGGAGTTTGGGCATGAGGTCGCGCACCACGTTCTCGCGCACCATCGCCTCCACCGAATACCAGTCGCTCTTGTACAGCGACGACACGGTCGGGGCGCGCAGGCTCGGCAGCAGCGCCACCACCGCCTCCAGATTCGCCTCGGCGACGTTGAGCTTCAGCCCCACCATCCCCTCCGCCGCCAGGGCCGCCTTCAGGAGCAGGGCAATCTGCTCGATCTTCGCCCGCCGCACCGGATCGGCCCAGGCGCGCGGGTTGGCGATCAGCTTAGTGTTGGTGGTGAGGAGCTCGTGGATGATCCGCAGGCCGTGCGCCTTGATGGTGGAGCCGGTCTCGGTGATCTCGACGATCGCGTCCACCAACCCCTCCACCACCTTCGCCTCGGTGGCGCCCCAGGAGAACTCGACCTCCACCTCGACATGGCGTTCGGCAAAGTAGCGGCGGGTGAAGTTGAGCAGCTCCGTGGAGATGCGCTTGCCCTTTAGCTCCTCGAGGGTCTGGTAGGGCGAGTCGCCGGCCACCGCCAGGACCCAGCGCGCCGGCTTCGACGACGCCTTCGAGTAGATGAGGTCGGCCACCTCCACCACCTGCGACTGGTTTTCCAGAATCCAGTCGAGGCCGGTGAGGCCACAGTCGAGGGTGCCGTTCTCCACGTAGCGCGCCATCTCTTGGGCGCGCACCAGGGCACAGGAGAGCTCCGGGTCGTCGATCGACGGGTAGTAGTTGCGCGAGTGGACACGGATCTTCCACCCCGCCTTGCGAAACAGTTCGATGGTTGCGTCTTCCAGGCTCCCCTTGGGGAGCCCGAGCTTGAGCTGGGCCACGGCCGACTCCTGCCACGGGTTTTGAGAGGGCGCGGAGTGTGCCACCGCGGCCGCGGCCGCGTCACCACCGCGGCCATCCTTGCGCGCCACCGCCGATCCGCTCCTGCCGCCCCAACCCGGAAGCACCGGGGCTTGTGGGCCGCGCTCCGGTGGTCGGGTCGGAAGACGGCCGGTATAGTCCGGCCTCCATTACCCGCGGCCGGAGAGAGGCGTGCAAGAGAAGATCAAGGTGCTCTACGACGAATGGCAACGGGGGGGCGGCTTGCGCACCCGCGACCGGTTGGTGGCCACGGCCCTCGGCGGCGAGGTGGTGGAGGCGGGCGGTGCGCCACGGGTGCGGTGGCACCACGAGGGGCTGGTCCCGGAAGAGGAGCTGCCCACCTACACCACCAACCTGAACGATGCGGCGCGGGCCATGGATCAGGCGTGGGAGGGGGTGGAGGAGGCGGCACCGGTCCGCATCCTGTGCCAGCGCGACCCAAACCACCCGCGCCAGCGCGGCGACTGTCTGGTGGAGTGGTGGCCGGATGAGGAGAACCACGTCGCCACGCCGCGCTTCGCCAGCGAGGCCGAGGGTCGAGCCTTCGCCGCCTTCGCCTTTGCTCGGCTCAAGCGCCAGGCGTAAGCGGCGGGCGGACCCCGGCCGGGGGTGCGGGGGATCAGATGAACTGGGCGCGCTTCACGTCGTGGCGATTCATCATCGCGTACAGGTCGCTACGCAGCCGCCCCGACAGGCGCGCCGCCTCACTGACGTTGCCATTGACCGTGGTCAGGAGGTTGTGGAGGTAGGTGCGCTCGAACGTCGCCTTCGCCTCCCGGTAGGAGAGGACGGTGGCCGAACCGCTGGCGGCACTGACCCCCATCTCCGCGTCGAAGAGGAGGTCGCGGGTGCACACCGTCTTCCCATCCGCCATCACCATGGCGCGCTCGATCACGTTTTCCAGCTCGCGCACATTGCCCGGCCAGTTGTAGCGCACCAAGGCACGCATCGCCTCCGGCTCGATGCCACTCACCGAAGCTCCCAGCATCTGGTTGAAGATGCGGACGAAGTGGTTGGCGAGCAGCGGGATGTCCTCGCGGCGCTCGCGCAGGGGCGGCAAATGGATGGGAATCACCCCGAGGCGATAGAAGAGATCGGAGCGGAAGCGGCCCGCGCGCACCTCCTCTTTGAGGTCACGGTTGGTGGCGGAGACCAGACGGATGTCGACGCTCAGGGACTGGGTCGCACCGAGAGGGGTGAACTCGCGCTCCTGCAAGACGCGCAGGAGCTTCACCTGGATCGGCAGGGAGATCTCCCCGACCTCGTCGAGGAAGAGGGTGCCGCCGTTGGCCACCGACAGCAGCCCCATCTTCTGCTCGGCCGCACCGGTGAAGGCACCCTTCACGTGGCCGAAGAGCTCGTTCTCCAGCAACGTCTCGGGCAGCGCGCCGCAGCTCACCGCCACGAACGGACGCGCGGCGCGCGGCGAGTGGGTGTGCAGCGCGCGGACGATGAGCTCCTTGCCGGTACCGCTCTCCCCGGTGATCAAGACGGTCGAGTGGGTGCGCGCCACCCGCCCCACCTGCTCCAAGACCTGACGCATGGGCGGGGCGCTGCCGATGATGGACTCGAAGGCGAGCCGCTCGCCCACTAAGGTCTCGAGGTGGGCCACGCGCTCGCGTAGCCCCCCCTCCTTCACCGCCCGCTCGATCTCCGCCAGCAACGCCGCGTCGTCCGCATCCTTGGTAACGAAGCCGACCGCCCCTTGGCGGATCGCCTCCACCGCCCCCTCGATCGTCCCGTGGGCGGTGAGGACGATGACCGGCAGGTGCGGATGGAGGCCGTGCACCCGCGGCAACAGGTCGAGGCCGCTCTCGCGGCCGAGACAGAGATCGCACAGGACCACGTCCACCGGCGCCTCTTCCAAGAGCCGCACCGCGCCGCTGAGGTTGAACGCCTGGCGCACCTCGTCGCCATGGCGACGCAGGCGCATCGACAGCAGGTCGGCAAAGGTCGGGTCATCGTCGACCACCAACACCGTAGATGCGGCCATGGGGGATCCTCTCCGGCGCCGGGATGGCGCGCTGTCTGCCTTTTCGGACACGGACCCGGCGTGCTGGAGGCGGCAGGCGCCAGCGTGTCGTTTCCCCCGCCAGCGATCCGGCCGGTGTTGCGCACCGCCCACACCCCACCCCTCACCGCCGCCACGCGCCGCGATCGACCCGCCCACGGGAAGGCGGTACCCTTACCAGCCCGCGCGTCGCGGCATGCGGCGCGGGACTTCGGGAGGCGCGATGGCGAGTGACAACGACCAGGTACGAGCGCGCCGCGACAAGGTCGCGGCGTTGCGTGCAGAGGGGATCGAGCCCTACGCCCGCGGTACCGCCCCGACCCACACCATTGCCGCGGTCCTCGCCAGCCACGCCGCCACCGTGGCCGAGACCCTCGACGACCAGCCGATCGCGGTCGGCCTCGCCGGCCGCCTCATGGCCCTGCGCCGCTTCGGCAAAACCACCTTCGCCCACCTCCAAGACTCCACCGGTTCCCTCCAGATCTTCTTCGCCCGCGACCTCCTCGGCGACGCCTACGCCCTGGTCAAGAGGCTCGACCTCGGCGACTGGATCGCGGTGACAGGGCACCTCTTTCGCACCCAGACCGGCGAGCTCACGGTGCGGGTCACGCGCGTCACCCTGCTGAGCAAGGCGCTGCGGCCGTTGCCGGAGAAGTGGCATGGCCTCACCGATGTCGAGACCCGCTTCCGCCAGCGCTATCTCGACCTCATCGTCAACCCCGAGGCGCGCCAACTCTTCCGCACCCGCTCGGCGATCATCGACTCCCTGCGCCGCTTCCTCACCGGCCGCGACTTCTTGGAGGTGGAGACGCCGATGATGCACGCCATCGCCGGCGGCGCGGCGGCGCGCCCCTTCATCACCCACCACAACGCCCTCGACCGTGACCTCTACCTGCGCATCGCCCCCGAGCTCTACCTCAAGCGGCTGGTGGTCGGCGGCTTCGAACGGGTCTTTGAGATCAACCGCAACTTCCGCAACGAGGGGATCGACCTCGACCACAACCCCGAGTTCACCATGGTCGAGTTCTACCAGGCGCACGCCACCTACGAGGTCCTCATGGCGATGGTGGAAGAGCTGATCGTCCACCTCGCCGAGCACCACGCGGGCGGCCTCAAGCTCACCTGGCATGGCGAGCCGATCGACCTCACCCCGCCGTGGACCCGCCTACCGCTCCTCGACGCGGTGCGCGAGCGGGTGGAGGACGGCGGCCGGATTGTCACGGACGACACCTTCGCCCGTGCCCGCGCCCGCGACCTCGGGTTGGAGCCCACCGCCGCCGACCCGCACGGCAAGGTCATCACCAAGATCTTCGAGCAGCTCGTCGAGCCAACCCTCACCCAACCCACCTTCGTCATCGACTATCCCGTCGACGTCTCGCCGCTGGCCCGCCGTAAGGTGGCCGCCCCCGAGCTGGTGGAGCGGTTCGAGCTGTTCATCGGCGCACGCGAGATCGCCAACGCCTTCACCGAGCTGGCCGACCCCGACGACCAGCGCGGCCGCTTCGAAGAGCAGGTGGCGGAGCGCGCCGCCGGCGACGACGAGGCCCAGCCGCTGGATGAGGACTACCTCACCGCGCTGGAGCACGGCATGCCCCCCACCGCCGGCTGCGGCATCGGCATCGACCGCCTGGTCATGCTCCTCACCGGCACCGAGTCGATCCGCGAGGTGATCCTCTTCCCGCAGATGAAGCCGAAGACGCAGGGGTAGGCGAGATTTCTCACCCGCCCTTCCGCGCCGGCGAGGGCGCTCCTCGCGCAGGCCGCCCCGAGCGGCAGGTGGAACGAGATTTCTCACCCGCCCTTCCGCGCCGGCGAGGGGGCGCGGCGAGGGGGGGTAGCCCGCCAGGCCGAGAGCGCGACTTGGCTTGGCACGCCGGGCGCGGAGCCGGCCCGCCGCGTCGCGCCGGCCCACCCGCGCAACAGATCCACCGGACGAACTGCGGCGGCCGCAGCGCTCAGCGGAGGAGAGCGCTTCGGCGCCCCAATCCGCTTCGCCGTCTTGTTCCGATTCTTCGCCGTCGATCGGGACGAGTCCGACAGATGTCTGGTAGGCCACGCCAACGGCCAGCGCGGGCGCAAAGCAAGAGGGGATGTGTCGCCGCGGCTCTCCAACAACCACCGACGCCACGCGCTCCACACGGTGCGGCAAGCCACCCTGGAGCGCCCTGGCCTCCCGCACGGGCCGCCCACCCAGCCGCCGGGGACGACGACCTACGCCGTGGGCTCTTCCGTATCCACCGGCAACGGCCCCGCCGCCTCCAAGTAACGGCGCACCTCCGGGCGGATGAATAGCGCCTCCAGATCCAGACGGCCGATCTCGCGCGCCAGGGCGTGGACCCGCTCGCGCACGGAGAGCTTGCTGTTGACGATGATCAGCCCCTCGCCGTTGAGGGTGCACGAGCCGGCGGTGAAGTCGGCCCGCTCGTAGCGCACCCGCACCCCAGCCCGCTCCGCCACCTGTTCTAGCTCTTCAAGAAGCTCCGTCTGCTTCATGGGGCCAGTTTTGGGCGCGCTGGAAAGGGACGCAAGGGAGCGGCGAGTTCTCCCCGGAGGACTGCGGCGAAGAGGCTGCCCGCAATCTGAGTCGCCGCCGTGCAGAGGGACACGCCCTCCTATTGCTGCCAACGCATGAATGGCGGTCACCCCGCGGCGACACCCCCCTGCCGGTCACCCCCCTCTGCGTCTCTGCCCCTCCGCGCGCGGCCAACCCTTTCCGGCCACGCCTTCGTCCCAGCCCGAGGAGGGCCGGCGCCCTCCCGCCCCCGCGTGGCCTTCGTGGTCTCACTTCGCAATGTGCGAATCGTGGGGCCGGGTGGTAAAAGACGCGCCCCGCCACGGCCGGCGGGTGGAGGTCTCGCATGGGTGGGATGGCTGGGTCGTGGATCGAGCGGGCGGATCGGGTGTTGATGCCAACCTACGGGCGGCGGCCCGTGACCTTTGTGCGCGGTGCGGGGTGTCGTCTGTGGGACGACGCGGGCAAGCGTTATCTCGACCTCGCCGCGGGGATCGGCTGCTGCTGTCTCGGCCATGGCGACGCGCGCCTCGCGGCGGCGATCGGGGAGCAGGCAGCGCGCCTGATCCAGGTCTCCAACCTCTACTACAGCGAGCCGATGGTGGCGGTGGCAGAGGGGCTGTGCACCCACTCCTTCGGGGAGCGGGTCTTCTTCTGCAACTCCGGGGCGGAGGCGAACGAGGGGGCGATCAAGCTGGCACGCAAGCGCTCACGCGACCAGTTCGGCCCGGGCCGCTTCCGGGTCCTCGGCTTCCGCCAGTCGTTTCATGGCCGCACCCTCGCCACCCTCTCGGCCACCGGCCAGGCGAAGGTGTGGAAGGGGTTCGAGCCGCTCGTGGAGGGGTTCGACTTCGCCGACTACGGCGACCTGGCCTCGGTAGAGCAGGCGCTCACCGACGCCCACTGCGCGATTCTGGTGGAGCCGATCCAGGGCGAGGGGGGGATCGTGGTGCCGCCCGCCGGTTTCCTCGCCGGGCTGCGCCGACTTTGCGACGAACGCGACCTCACCCTGATCTTCGACTGCGTCCAGTGCGGTATGGGGCGCACCGGCAAGCTCTTCGCCCACCAGCACGAGGGGGTGAGGCCGGACGTGATGACCGTGGCCAAGGGGCTCGGCGGCGGGGTGCCGATCGGCGCCATCGTCGCCACCGAGGCGGCGGGCACGGTCCTTACCCCGGGGAGCCACGCCTCCACCTTTGGCGGCAACCCGCTGGTGTGCGCCGCCGCCCGGGTGGTCCTCGACGCCCTCACCGAGGGCGGGGTGATCGCCAACGCCGCCGCCCGCTCCACGCAGTTCTTCGCCGGCCTTGCGGCGATCCAAGGCCGGGTGGCCGGGATGGAGGCGGTGCGCGGCCGCGGCCTGATGATCGGCGTCGCCCTCGACGCGCCGGTGGCACCGATTCTCGATCGCCTGCGCGCGGCCGGGGTGATCGCCCTGGCCGCGGGGGAGCGGGTCCTTCGCCTCCTCCCGCCTCTGGTGATCTCCGCAGCCGAGGTGGAGGAGGGGTTGGCGGCGATCGAACAGGCGCTCCGCCAAAGGTGATCTCGGCCGGACGGCGGCGGGTGAAGGCGCCCGCATCCTCGCCATCCGGCGCGGTGACCCGCGGGCTCGGACCTGCAGGGCAGTTACCATCTCCCAACCGCTAGCCGCCTATCGATCCATGCGGCCGCAATCGATCCGCGGACCGCTCAGGCGCGGCCGGAGAGGAGGTCGAGGAGGCACTCGTCGAGGACCGCAAAGTCCACCGGCGGGGTGATCCAGTGGGAGATCCCCGCCGGCGGGAACTCGCCCTTGTCGGCCACCACGCAGACGGTGACCCCGGCGACCCCCTCGGTGATTTCCTGCGCCACCTGCGGGCGTGCCAGCACAACCGCCCCCGCTCCCGCCCGGACCACGGTGGCAAGGGCCTCGCCCTCCGCCACGGTCACCACCGAAATGCGGTGCTCGGCGAGGTGGGCCAGCCACCCCGGCGGCAGGAGGGAGGCACAGCCGGCGACCAGCAGCGACTCGCCGGCGAGGCGCGCGACGACCTCGTCCACGGGGGTGATGGGGGTGAGGCGGCTCTTGCCGGTCGGCCCCCGGCCGGCGACCCGGTCGAGGAGGTGGCCGGCACTGAGGATGGGCCGGACGCGCCCATCGCCAAGGAGGGTGGCGCCGGCGTAGAGGGGCAGGGTTTGGACCAGCGGGTGGGGCGGCTTCACGAAGATCTCTTCGTGGTCAACGATCTCGTCCACCAAAATCGCCGCGGCGCGGTCGAGGACGCGCAGGACGAGGATCGGCCGATCGAGCCAGCCGCTCGACCACTGCTGCGGCAGGTGCAGGAGGCCGTCGAGCCGGCAGAGGGGCACCGTGCGTTCGCCGAGGGTGAGGAAGCGCCCCTCGCGCGCCAGGACCACCTCGGCGCTCCGCCCCCCCTTGGCCATCTCGAGGCTGTCCATGAGGAAGATCAGCTCCTGGCCGCCGGCCCGCACCCGCATCGCCTGGGCGATGTCGAGCGACGACGGCAACGACAGGGTGATGGTGGTACCGCGGCCACGCTCGGTGTGGACTTCCACCTGCCCCTTGAGGGCCTCCATCGCGTTCTTCACCACGTCCATGCCGACGCCCCGGCCAGAGACCGCGCTCACCTTGCGGGCGGTGGAGAAACTCGGGCGGAAGATCAGTTGCAGCCAGTCATGCTCGCGATAGCGGGCCGCCTCGGCCGCACTCACCACGCCGGTCGTTAGCGCCTTCTCCCGAATCTGCGCGAGGTCGATGCCGCCTCCGTCGTCCGCCACCTCCACCACCACCCGCCCGCACTCGGTGCGCGCCGACAGGCGGATCTCTCCCACTTCATTCTTGCCCGCCCGGCGCCGCTCTTCGGGCGACTCGATGCCGTGGGAGACGGCATTGCGGATGATGTGCAAGAGGGAATCGACCACCTTCTCGGCGACCCCGCGGTCGATCTCCGTCTGCTCGCCGGTGCGCACCAGGCGCACCTCCTTGGCCTCAGCGGTGGCGGCGTCGCGGATAATCCGCGGCACCCGATCGAAGACCGCAGTCACCGGGATCATGCGTACCTGGGTCACCAGGTTCTTCAGCTCCAGGGTGTGCTTGGCGAGGACGTCGCCCTGCCCGGTCACCGTGTTGATCGCGGCGGCAAGGTTGCCGGCGAGGCGGTCGAGCTCCCCGCGCACCGGCAGAATCTCCTCCTCGACCTTGTGATGAACCTGGCGCAGCGCCTCGCCCGCCCCGCCACCGAGGGTCGCCGCCTGGCGCGCCATCTCCCGTTCGAGGTGCACCGTGCCGCTGCCAAAGAGAAAGGCGAGTTGCTCCAGCTCGCGCTGAATCCGCTCCAAGCTGACCATCGCCTCCTGGAGGATGTTCTTGCTGATGATCAACTCACCAACGCCATTGATCAGGCCGTTGAGCTTGGCGGTGTCGACGCGAATCGTCTGCAACGGCTCACCGGTTCCACGCGCCTCGGGCGGCGGCACGGGACGCCTCCCCACCGCCGGCGCCACGGCGCCGGCCACCGGCGTCTCGGCGGTAAAGGCGGCCAGGCGCGCCTGATACGGCTCGACCCCGGTCTCGTCGCCGGCGAGGGCGTGCTGGATACAGTCGACCCCCTCCAACAGGAGGGTGACCAGACCGCCACTGACCGCAACCGCCTCGCTCTGCACCGCCCCGAGGAGGTCCTCCATGCGGTGCGCGACCTGGGCAATGGCGGTGAGCTCCATCATCGCCGCCGACCCCTTCAGGGTGTGGGCGGCGCGGAAGAGGGCCTGCACCACCGCCGGCTCACCAGCCGCATCCTCCAAGCGGAGGAGGCCATCGGAGAGGGTCTGGAGAAGCTCGCCCGCCTCCTGCTGAAAGATGGAGCGGACCTGCGCGCGGTCAAAGCCGGCCATGGGTGGATCACCCGACCGTGGTCGGCACGTCGCGGCGGGCAGGGGCGATCGCTGCCGTCTTCTCGCCCTTCTCCGCCGCCGCGGGAGACGCGCTCGTTACCCCCTCGGGCGGGTCGAGTTGCAGGCGGTTGAGCCGCTTGATGCTCGCCTCGACGGTGCGGGTGATGGCGGCGAGGTCGTTGCTCATCGACTCCAAGGTGGCGGTGGAAGAGGCGGCGCGATCGCCGATCTGGCGGGTGGTGACGTGCAGATCGCGGGCCGCCTGGTCGATCTCCGCCAGCCGCTCTTCCACCACCACCGCATGTACGCGGGCGCTCTTGGCGCTGTCGACCAGGTCGTTGAACGAGGCCAGGGCCGCCTCCACCATCACCTTGTTGCCGGAGAGCTCGGAGCCTGTGGTATCGATCAGGGCAAGGGCGGCGCTGGTGTCCTCGGTCACCGTCTCCACCATCCTCTGAATCTCCGCCGCGGTCTCGGTCACCTTCACCGCCAGCTTGCGGATCTCATCGGCGACCGCGGCAAAACCGCGCCCCTGCTCGCCGGCCCGCGACGCCTCTAACGCGGCGTTGAGGGCGAGAAGGTTGGTCTGCCCCGACACCTCGGCAATGAGCTCGGTGAGCTTGCCAATCTCCATTCCCTGTTGCGACAGACCGCTCACCTTGTTCGCCACCTGGCGCGCCCCCTCATCTGCCTTCTCGTAGAGGTCGGTCACCACCTGCATCACCGACCCCTCGCCGGTCTCACTCACCGAGGCAAGGAAGGCGAGGGCCTCCTGCTCGCCGGCGATCGCCTGATTCGCGCTGTTGATGTGTTTGAGGATCTCTTCAATCTGGTTGGTAAGGTGGTCCGCGTGGATCCGGCACTCGTTGCTCTTCAAGGTGGCGTCACGGCCGCCGGCAGTGAGGCTGCGACCGCGGTTGTTCGTCGCCTCCGCGGCCTGGCGCAGGCTCGACAGGAACTCGCGCAGCTCTTGGACGGTGACGTTGAAGATCTCCCGGGCGTGTTTGAGGGCGACCCCTGACCCCTCCATCTGCACCTTCAGATCGCCGCCGCGCAGGCGCGCCAACGCCTTTTCTAGGTCCCGCATCTCGTGCTGGCGCCGGGAGCCCTCATCGGCCCCCTTCTCCATCCGCCCCTTCAGACTCCACACCGCGCTGTTGAAGGCGGCCTCCAGCCGCCCCACCTCGCCACTCCCCACCCGCGGGACCTTGGCGTCCAAGAGCCCCTGGCCAACCTTTTGCAGGCGCGCGCTCACCGCCAGGATGCGGCGGGTTACCGGGCCGGTGAGCAGGAAGACGACCATCGCCAAGATGAGGGGAATCGCCACCGCCCACGCCGCCTGCTCCAAACGGAAGCGGTTCACCTGGATCGCCAGGGTCGCATCGGCGCGCACCAGGTGGAGATACGGGGCACCCTTGGCCAGCGGGATGGCGACCACCAGCCAGCGCTCACCGAGCTCACCATCGGTCCACACGCCATGGCCCGCGGCGGCGGCCGATCGGGCGATCGTGGCCTTGACCGCCTCGGGCAGACTCTTGTCAGGGGTGGAGGCGACCACCTTGCCATTCGGGTCGGAGAGGAAGAGGGCGTCCACCCCGGGCAGACGCCACATGCGTTTCAGCCACCCATCCACCTTATCCGGGCCGCGCCCGACAGCGCCCGCAACACTGTCGGGAAGGTCAACGACGAGGGCAGAGGCGATCGCCTCCTGGCCACGCACGAAGGCAGCCTCACCGGCCTGGCGATACGCCTCCTGAGCCACATAGAGCCAAGCACCGCACACCAGGGCGGCAGCGACCGCCAACTTGATGCTCCAGGCGAACCGACAAGAGCCGCCCCGCGGGACCGCCTCCGCCTGCTCGACCTGGACGTTTCCCGTGGCCTGCGTGCTGCTCATACGACCTCCACGACCGGGCTAAAGCTCCGCATCAAACGCTCCACCAGGTGGCGTGTGTCGAGAATCCACACCCACGGCGGCGTGGCCGCCATCCCGCCGAGCCGATCGCCGCCCACCCGGCGCAAGGCACCCCCGAGGGGGGCGTCCTCCATGGTTGGGGCGTGGGTCGACCCGACCGGGAGATCGCCCATGTCGCGGACGGCGTCCACCCCCACCGCAATCTGCGGTCCCTCCCCCTGCACGACCATCACCTGCATGCGCGGCATCACCGGGATCGAGATCCACGGACCGAGATCGACCACCGGCAGGATCTCGCCACGGAAGTTCATCAACCCGACGAGCCCCGCGGGCACCTCGGTCAACCGCGTGATCAGCGGCTCGCGCACCACCTCGAAGAGGGCGGCGACCGGAACCCCCACCACCTCCCCGGCGACGGAGAAGAGGCACAGCCGCTGGGCCGTTTCGGTTTGCGCCGCCACCTGTTGCACCTCGCTGGCCACGCCCACTCCCTACCGGCTACCGACCGGGACACGGCTGCGGATCTCCTCCAGCACCTCCTGGAGGCGCCGGTCGAGGAGGGTGATCAGGCGCTCCTCCATCGCCGCGAGCTGGGCATCGAGGTGGCTGCGCAGGGCCTCGACCACCTCCCCGTTGCCAACGGTGTCCGTTGCCAGGGGCGCCGTGGTCGCGTGGCTGGGCGCGGCCGCCACCGGCTGGTCGCCGGCGGCCACCGCAGGACCCGCCCTGTGGCTGGAGGCCTGGAGGGCATCACGCACCTCGGCGACGAGTTGATCAGGCTGGAACGGCTTGGTGAGGTAGTGGTGGATCCCCAGGGTCTGGACGAACTGCTCCCCCACCGCCTCGCCTTTGGAGGAGACGAGGATGATCGGGATGTCGCGGGTGGCCGGCTCCTCGCGCAGGGTCTTGCTCACCTGGAAGCCATTCACCTCCGGCATGATGAAGTCCACGAGGACCACGTCCGGATGGATCTGGCGCGCCAGCTCGATCCCCTTGGCGCCACCGGCGGCGGTGCGCACGGTAAAGCCGGCGTTGACGAGGATCATCTCCACCAGGCGGAGGATGGTGGGGCTGTCGTCGATGGAGAGGACCACCGGCCGCCCGGACGCCTTGTCCTCTTCCTCGGCCGCCGGCGCCTTGTCGACCGGCGCCGTCACCCCGGTGCGCCGTTCGCCAAGGATCTCCGAGAGCTTGGCGAGAAGCTCTTCCGCCTTGAACGGCTTAGTGCAGTAGTGGCGGACGCCGAGGGTGGCGATGAACTTGTCCCCCACCGCCTCCCCCTTGGAGGAGACGAGGATGATCGGGATGGCACGGGTCTCCGGGTTGTCGTGCAGCGCCTTGCACACCTGAAGGCCGTTCATCTCCGGCATGATGAAGTCCACGAGGATCACGTCGGGGTGGATCTCCGCCGCCATCTCCACCCCACGGCGGCCGTCGTTGGCCACGTGGACCTCGTATCCCGCCGCCTGGCCGATCATCTCGATCAACCGCAAGACGGTGGGGCTATCGTCGATGCTCAGGATGCGGGCAATAGCCAAAGGTCACTCCTTTCCCCGCCACACCCAAAGACCCGGCAGCGGATGGCGTCCAGGACCACATCCCGGGGGGAACGCGATCTCCGGCACCGTATCGGTGTGGCCATCCCCGCCTCTTTAATCCGTCCGGGCCGAGCCGCGCTTGGCCTACGGCGGAGCGTCGCCGCCCGTCGCGGACGGCGGGTGCAGCGCAAGCGGCAACGAGGGGCGGGCTACGAGTCTGCCGGCCCTGGTCCCGCTCGCCTGCGACGAAGCGGAGCGAAGCGACAACGCGGGGCGACGACGCGGAGCGAAGCGACAACGCGGGGCGACGACGCGGAGCGGGTCCCGGATCGTGGGCCACTCTTGGTTGCCGCCCTGCGATGGCCTGCGAACGGCTGCCGATCCGGACTCGAACCCGCCTCTTTTCGCCACGATCGACCAAGCAACCTCCTAGGCTGCCGTCTTCGCGTCGTAGGCGCACTCGGCCGCGATCACACAGTTGGTGCAGCGCGGCTTACGGGCGGTGCAGGTTGTGCGGCCGTGGAGGATGAGCCAGTGGTGGGCGTCGCGGAGGAACTCCTCCGGAACCACCGCCATCAGCCCCCGCTCCACCTCCCCCGGGGTCCGGCCGGACGCCAGGCCGGTGCGGTTGGCGACCCGGAAGACGTGGGTGTCGACGGCGATGGTCGCCGCCCCCCAGGCGTTGTTGAGGATGACGTTGGCGCTCTTCCGTCCCACTCCGGGCAGGCGCATGAGCGCCGCGCGGTCGTCCGGCACCACCCCGCCATACTCGGCGACGAGCATCTTGGCGGCGGCGACGAGGTGGCGCGCCTTGCCGTTGTAGAGGCCGATGTGGCGGATGTAGGGGATCAACCCCTGCTCGCCGAGGGCGACCACCGCCGCCGGCGTCGCGGCCACCCGGAAGAGGGTGGCGGTCGCCTGATTCACCGACCGGTCCGTGGCCTGGGCGGAGAGGACCACCGCCACGAGGAGCTCGAACGGGGTGGACCAGACCAGCTCGCCGCGCGGCTCGGGCCGCTCGCCACGCAACCGCTCAAAGAGCCTCTGGGCCGTCCGCTTGTTCACACCGCTCCCTCTCAGGCTACGATTCGCTCCCCAAACCGCTGGAGCATTCATGAAACTCCTCGAAGTGAACAACAGCCGCCTCCTCTTGCACCGCAACGGCAGCGACGTGGTGAACATCCAGATCCTCACCAACATCGGCTCGGCGGTGGAGGAACCCGCCTTGTTCGGCGCCGCCCACTTCCTGGAACACATGTTCTTCAAGGGGACGGAGAAACGCGACGCGAAGCAGATCAACCGCGACGCCAACCGCATCGGCGGCAAGCTCAACGCCTGGACCTGGTTCGACCAGACCGTCTACCACATCACCGCCCTGAAGGAGCGTCTCGACGACGCCTTCGAGATCCTCTGCGACCTTTACCAGCACGCCACCTTTCCCGCCGGCGAGCTGGAAAAGGAGCGGGAGGTGATCATCTCGGAGATGCACCGCTACGACGACGATCCGAGCTCCTACCTCGCTGACCGCGCCTGGCCGCAGTTCTGCGCCAACGGCATCGCCCACCCGGTCATCGGCACGGAGGAGACGGTGCGGGCGCTGACCCGCGACCAACTTGTCGACTTCCGCGAACGGTACTACGGCGGTGCCAACGTCCTCGTCTCGGTGGTGGGCAACGTGGAGGAAGCGGCGGTCATCGGCGCCATGGAGCGGTACTTCGCCTACCGCCCGGCCGCCGACTCGATGGCGGTAGCCCAGACCGCCTACCGCGGTGGCGAGCTCGCCCTCACCCGCCCCGAAATCCAGGAGGCGCGCTACTCCGTCCTCTACTCGGCCCTGCCCCTCCACCACCCCGACGCCACCCGCCAGAACGTGATGACCTATTGCCTCGGCGGCGACTCGGCGGCGCTGCTGTTCGAGCGCATCCGCGAGGAGCTCGGCCTGTGCTACGGCATCTACGCCGGCTGCGCCCGCTTCAACGGCTTCTCGGTGCTCGAGATCGCCACCGGCTGCGCGCCGGAAAACCTCGACCGGATCCACACGGAGACGGTGCAGATCATCGACCGGCTGTGCAGTGAGCGGATCGACGAGGATCGCCTAGAGATGGTGAAGGCGGCGCTCCTCTCCTCCCTGCGGATGGCGGCAGAGACCTCTAGCGGCTACAACCGGATCGTCGCTTTGCCCATCCTCAAGGGCGAGACGGAGAACCCGTACGACCGCCTCAACCGCGAGATCCCGGAGGTCACCGTAGACGACGTGCGCACCATGGCGGAGCAAACCTTCTCGGCTGCGGCGCTGAAGGCAACCCTGGTCGCGGTGTAGGCCGCGCCTCCCGGGCGGCGCCACGCCGGCCCACCCGGCGCCCCCCGGGAGGCGCGGCAGACGGCTCCGCTTGGGGCTGAAAACCGCACGCGCACGACGCCCACGGGGCCGCCACCCCTTGCGGAAGCCCCCCTCGGGTGGTTTATTACGCCTCCCCTTTTTTCGTGCCGGTGCATGAAAGAAGTGGACCCAGTGGGTCCACTTCTTTTTTTCGCCGGTTGAAAAGCGGTGGCCATCCCCTTGACCTCTTCCGTTGCCATGTCCGCCCCCGTCGCCAGTCTGGTCGAGGCCCTTATTCGGCCCCTCGCCGCGGAGCTGGGGCTCACCCTCTGGGACGTGGAATACCGCGGCAGTGGCCGGCGGGGGCTTTTGCGGGTGACCGTCGATCGGCCCGGTGAGGCGGGGGTGACGGTCGAGGACTGTCACCTGCTGAGCCAAGAGATCTCCGTGCTCCTCGACGTGGAAGATCCGATCCACCACGCCTACGACCTGGAGGTCTCCTCGCCCGGGATGCGCCGCCACCTGCGCCACGCCTGGCACTTCGTCGCCGCCGCGGGAGAGCAGGTGGAGATCACCCTGTACGCGCCGGTCGACGGGCGTAAGCGGTACCTCGGGCGGCTGGCCACCGAGGACGGCGAGCAGCTCACCCTCACCACCGAGACCGGCGAGCTCCGGATCACCCGCGACCAGGTCTCCAAGGCCCAGGTCGCCCCCGACTTCGACGCGCTGCTAAATCGCCTTTCGGACCCCAAGGACCGCTGAACACGGAGCAAACGCCATGGCCACGACGATCCTTCAAAATGTCCTCCAGATGATCAACCAGATCAGCAAGGAGAAGAACATCGACCGGCAGATTCTCCTCGACGCGGTCACCGAGGCGATCGCCCACGCGGCGCGCCGCAAGTACGGTGAGAACACCAACATCGAGGTGGAGATCGGCGACTCGGGGGAGATCGAGGCGTACCTCTATCGAACGGTGGTAACGGAGATCGTCGTGCCGACACCGAAGATCGAGGAGGCGGCCGAGGGGGGTGAGGGAGCCCCGGCCTCGGATGAGCTCTCCGTGGACGCCCAGATCCTCCTGGACGAGGCGCGCGAGCTCGACCCCGACGTGGAGGTGGGCGACGAGATCGCGGTCCACATCGACGTCGACGAGCTGGGCCGCATCGCCGCCCAAAACGCCAAGCAGGTCCTCGCCCAGAAACTCCGCGAGGCGGAGCGCGACGTCATCTTCACCGAATACCAGGAGCGCGTCGGCCACGTGGTCAACGGCAACGTCATCCGCTACGAGAAGGGCGACGTCATCATCGAGCTCGGGCGCACCGAGGCGCTGCTGCCGCGCCGCGAGCAAATCCCGAACGAACGGTTCCGCCGCGGCGAGCGGGTGCGGGCGATGATCCTCGAGGTGACCGACGACCTAAAGGGGCCGCAGGTGATCCTGTCGCGCATCCACCCCGAGTTCCTCAAGGGGCTCTTCGAGTACGAGGTGCCAGAGGTGTACGACGGCATCATCGAAATCGTCCGCGCGGTGCGGAACCCGGGTGAGCGGGCGAAGATTCTGGTGGTCTCCCGCGATTCCAACATCGACCCCGTGGGGGCGTGCGTCGGAATGAAGGGGTCGCGCGTGCGCGCGGTGGTGCAGGAGCTGCGCGGTGAGCGCATCGACATCGTCGAGTTCACCGAGGACGCCTCCACCCTCCTCCAGCGTGCCCTCTCTCCCGCCGAGCTCACCCGCATGGTGATCGACGAGGACAACAAGCGGGCCACGGCCCTTGTCGAGGAGGGACAGCAGGCGCTCGCCATCGGCCGGCGCGGCCAAAATGTTCGCCTCGCGTCCAAGCTCACCGGCTACCGCATCGACGTGATCACCGAGGACGCCTACACCCTGTTGGAGGCGCAAGAGCAGGCACGCGAGCAGGTTCTGGCCGAGATCGGCGATCTGCCGGTGAGCGCCCTCGAAGGGGTCAGCGCGCAGCTCGCTGCCGACCTCGCGGCAATCAAGCTCGGCACCGTGCGGCAGGTCTACCACGCCAACCCCGCCACCTTCGGCAACCTTCCGGGCATCGAGCGCAGCGAGATCCTCGATGTCGCCCGCAAGGTGGCCGAGCGGCTGCAGGCGCGGTACGAGGAGATCAAGCCCAAGCCCGAGGAGATCCTCGCGCGCCCCGAGCTTGCCAACCCCTTCCCCGATCGTTCGTCCGACGCCGAGACGGAAGCCAGCAACCCCGGTGAGGGAGACCAGCCCTGAGCACCACCGTCTCCCCCTCCGCCCCGGCGCGCACGCGCCACACGGCCCAGCGCCAGTGCCTCGTTTGCCGCACGGGTGGTCCGAAAGAGAGCCTCTTGCGCCTGGTCCGCGCCCCCAGCGGGGAGGTGGTTGCCGATCTCGCCGGGAGTCTGCCGGGGCGCGGCTGCTACTGCTGCTTGCAACGCAACTGCCTCGCCGGGGTAACCAATCTGGGTCTGCTCAGCCACACCTTTCGCACCCGCATGGCGCCGATCGACCGCGACCTCTTCGTCACCGACCTGCATCATCAGGCCAGCCAACGGCTTGCCGGCGCGATCGGCGTCTACGCCAAGGGCGGCGCGGTGGTGGCAGGCAGTGACGCGATCGACCTTGCGATGGCGAAGGCAAGCACCGTGTCCGGGCTCCTCGTCGTCGCCACCGACGCGGGCGACGCCACCGCGCGCCACTGGCGCCATCGCGCCGCCACCGCCGGCCTGGCCGTGCACACCGCCGGCCGTGAGTCCATGTGGGGTGCGGCCCTGGGACGCGACCGATGCGCGGTCCTCTGGGTCTGTGCACCGCGTGCGGCGAAGCGGGTAGAATGGCTCCTCACCCTGGCGGCGGAAACGGCGCCGATCCACACCACCTAAGGAAACGACGCATGGCGCTCAGCCTCCACGACCTCGCCAAGGAGCTTGACGTAGCCCCGGACATGCTCACGGCGGCCTTGAAGAAGGCGGGGTTCGAGGTGCGCAGTGAGCTCAGCCGCATCCCCGACGACGGGGTGACGCGGATGCGCAGGAAGTTCACCAAGAAGACGGTCGAGGCGCCGGCCAAGGTGCGCGTGCGCAAGCGGCGGGAAAAGAGCACGGCGACCACGAACGTGAACGAATCACCGGCCGAGCCCGTGGTCGAGGCGACGCCGGTCGCGGTGGAGGCGGCCACGGTCACCGCACCGGCGGCGGCAACCCCGCCCGCTGCGGAGGAGGCGCCCGCGCCTGCACCCGAGATCCCCGCTGCTGCGCCACCCACCCAGACGGTGGTCGCCGCGCCGGTGGCCGCCGTCGAGCCACCGGCCATCCAAAAAGAGGCGCCCGCGCCCCGCCGGCCGCCGCGCCCGCCGGCAACGCCGGCGCTCACCGGTCGCAAGATCGACGCCGACCTCGGTCCGGCGAAGGCGCAACCGTCGCAACTGGGTCAGGTGGTGGGCCATGTTGATCTCGCCCCACCGCGCACCATCGCCACCCGTCCTGGGGGCGGCGTGGAATATGGCGAGCATGAGCGGCGTACCCACGTCGCCACCGCCACCCGCGAGGGACGCCGCCCCGGCGTCCACGTGGTATCGGTGGCCGATGCCGCCCGCGCGCCGCTGCCCACCGAGGGCCGCCCCACCACCCGCGGCAAGAAGGTGGTCACCTCGGTGGTCAACAAGAAGGACAAGGATCGGCGTTCCGGCCGCCCGCCGGGGGCGCAGGTCCCCGGGCGTGGCGGCCATCCCAAGCGGCGCCGCAAGCGCGCCGAGGTGATGGAAGAGGTGGAGCGCACCGAGGTCATCGACCTCAGTGGCGCCGGCGGCGAAGGGAGCCGAATCATCGCTTGGGACGAGGCGGCCACCGTCGGCGATCTCGCCGCCGCGATGGATCTGCCGGTCAACGAGGTCGTTCTCAAGCTCATGGGGATGGGGGTGATGGCGTCGGTGAATCAGACCATCGACAAGGACACCGCGGCGCTCCTCGCCAGCGAATACGGTTGCGCCCTCACAGCGGAACGCGAGGAAATGAAGGAGCAGGAGGAGCAACTGCCCGGCGTCGAGGAGGTCCGCGACGAAGATCTCGAACCACGGCCGCCGGTGGTCACCGTCATGGGCCATGTCGACCACGGCAAGACCACCCTCCTCGACTACCTGCGCAAGACGCACGTCACCGCAGGCGAGGCGGGCGGGATTACCCAGCACATCGGCGCCTACCAGGTACGGCTCGGCACGGAGACCGTGACCTTCCTCGACACCCCGGGCCATGAGGCGTTCACCGCCATCCGCGCCCGCGGTGCGCAGGTCACCGACCTGGTCATCCTGGTGGTGGCCGCAGACGACGGTGTCATGCCGCAGACGGTCGAGGCGATCAACCACGCCAAGGCGGCGGGGGTGCCGATCGTGGTGGCGGTGAACAAGATGGACCTGCCGGCCGCCCACCCGGACCGGGTCAAGCAGCAGCTCACCGAGTACGAGCTGGTGGCGGAGGAGTACGGCGGCAACGTCCCGATGATCCCCATCTCGGCGAAGACCGGCGCGGGGGTCGACAACCTGCTGGAGGTGATCTCGCTGCAGGCGGAGGTCTTGGAGCTCAAGGCGTCCACCAAGGCGACCTGCCGCGGGGTGGTGATCGAGGCGCGGATGGACAAGGGACGTGGCCCAGTCGCGACGATCTTGGTCCAGCACGGCATCCTGAAGCGGGGCGACATTTGCGTGGTCGGCGGCCAGTACGGCCGGGTGCGCACGATGCTGAACGACCGCCACGAGGCGGTGCAGGAGGCAGGGCCCGCCACCCCGGTCGAGGTGGTGGGGCTGGCCGGCGTGCCCGCCCCAGGCGACGACCTGGTGGTGATGACCAACGAACGCGAGGCACGGCAGGTGGCGGAGCGGCGGGTCGAACGCAAGCGCCAGCTCGACCTCTCCCGCGGTGGCCGCAAGTCGACCCTCGAGGAGCTCCTTGCCGCCGCTGAAGGGGGGGAGGCAAAGCTCCTGCCGGTGATCATCAAGGGCGACGTCCAGGGCTCGGTCGAGGCGGTCTCCGACACCCTCCAGCGCATCTCCACCGGCAAGGCGCAGTTGCAGGTGATCCACGCCGCGGTCGGAGCGATCACCGAGACCGACGTCGATCTCGCCAAGGCGTCCGACGCGATCATCATCGGCTTCAACGTCCGGCCCACCGCCGAGGCGCGCAAGCTCGCCGAGCAGGAGAACATCGACATCCGTCTCCACTCCATCATCTACAAGCTGGCGGAGGAGATCCGCGAGGCAATGGAGGGGCTCCTCGAGGCCACCTACCTGGAGCGGATCATCGGCCATGCGGAGATCCGCGAGGTCTTCTCGATCACCAAGATGGGCAACATCGGCGGCAGCTATGTCCTCGACGGGGCGATCCGGCGCAGCGCCAACGTCCGCCTGCTGCGCGACAACGCGGTGGTCCACACGGGCAAGATCGGCTCCCTGCGCCGCTTCAAGGACGACGTGAAGGAGGTCGCCACCGGCTTCGAGTGTGGCATCGGCCTGGTCGCCTACAACGACATCAAGCCCGGCGACGTCATCGAGGCCTACGAGATGGAGGAGGTGGCGGCCCGGTTGTAAGCGAGGGCGGCGCAGACGGCGCCCCGTGGGGTTCGGTCGCGGGCCCCCTCACGCCGGCGCGGCCGGCCTGCCGTCCGCCCTTGCCTTCCCGGCCACCGCCGCGCTCCCGGGCCAGCCGTGGGGCCGTGCGCCCTGGCCCCCAAGACCGATCCACCACGACCATGCGCTACACCGCCGACCACTCGCGTCCCCAGCGGCTCAATGCCCAGCTCGTCGAGCTCCTCGCAGAGCTGATCAGCCGGCGGGTTAAGGACCCGCGCATCCACGGGGTCACGGTCACCGGCGCCGAGGTGGCGCCGGACCTGCGCAACGCCCGCGTCTACGTCTCCCTCCTCAGCGGCGCGGACGACTGGGAGGAGGTCCACGCCGGCCTGATGGCGGCGGCGCCGTACCTACGCGGCCATCTCGGCAAGATGATGCGGGTGAAGCGGATCCCCGAGCTCGACTTCCGCTACGACCCCTCCTTGGAAGAGGGGGCGCACATCGAGGCGCTGCTGGCGAATCTCGACATCCCGGAAGAAATCGACGACCCCGGCGAGCGCAAGGACGACGATGGATAAGGCAGCGCCACGCGGTGAATGGGGCCCCGGGGGCGAACCCCTCGGGGTGGTGGTGGTGGACAAGCCGCGCGGGATCACCTCCCACGCGGCGGTCGAGGTGGTGCGGCGGATCACCCACATCGAGCGGGTCGGCCACGTCGGCACCCTCGACCCGGCGGCGCGTGGCGTGCTGCCCCTGCTGGTGGGGAAGGCCACGCGCCTGTCGCGCTTCGCCACCGGCTGGCAGAAGGAGTACCACGCCACCCTCCGTTTGGGGGAGGCACGCGACACCCAGGACCTCGACGGCGAGGTGATCTTCCGCGGCGCCACGAGCCACCTCACCGAGGGGGCAATCCGCGACGCCCTCGGCCACTTCGAAGGCGAGATCGAGCAGATCCCGCCCATGTACTCGGCGAAGAAGGTGGGGGGCGTGCCGCTGTACAAGCTGGCGCGCAAGGGCAAGGAGGTGGAGCGCGCGGCGAAGCGGGTCCGTGTCTACCGCCTCGTCGCCCTCGCCATCCGCCCCGGCGACCCCTTCTGGGAGGTCGACTTTGAGCTCCGCTGCTCCTCGGGCACCTTCGTGCGCACCATCTGCCACGACGTGGGGGAACGCCTCGGCTGTGGCGGCGTCCTCGCCACCTTGGTGCGCGCCGCCGCCGGCCCGTTCACCATCGCCGACGCCCTCTCCCTCGACGAGGTCGAGGCGCGCTGGCAGGCGGGGGGCGCCGCCGCCGTCTTGCGGCCGGTGGCCGACTGCTTTTCCCCGAGCCAGCGGGTGGTGGTGAACAGCGCCGGCCACGCCAAGCTGCGCAATGGCCAGACCATCACCCTCGCGGACATCACCCCGCCCACCGCCGAAACAATCGCCGAACCGGCGCTCCTCTATTCCCCCGGAGGCACCCTGCTCGCGGTGGCGCGGCCGCTAGGGGAGCCGGTCTGGGGTTTCCGCCCCACCGCCGTCCTTGCGTGAGACGGGCGCGGCGCCCACCCCAACCGCGCGCCGCCGCCACGGCCCAGATCCTCGACCCCGCGCCACGTGGCCCGCGCCCCGCCGGCGGTCCACCCACCCCTGGGCCAGCCGCCACACGACACCATTTTCAAGCTGGGTAGCGCCCTGAACCTGAGGCTGCATGCAAAGCCGGTGCACGGTGAGCCCACCCTCCACCCCCGCGCCAGAGGCGCAAACGGCCAACGCCAAGCCGCGCGGCTCGCCCATTCCACGACCGTCGACCCCCCCCCTACCCTTTGCTCCGCTGGCCCGCGCGTGGTACAACGCGCGCCTGTCCACGAGACACTCACACCACCGGCGGCGTGATCGCACGTCGCGCCCGTCGCCTATCCGCGGCGGGAATCGTAGAGGGAACGAGAGATGGCATTCACCCACGATCAGAAGACCGACATCATCCAGGCGTTCGCCGTCCATGACGGCGATACGGGATCGCCCGAGGTGCAGATTGCCCTCATCACCGAACGCCTTCGTTACCTCAACGGGCACTTCCAGGACCACCAGAAGGATCACCACTCGCGCCGCGGGCTCCTCAAGCTCGTTGGCCAGCGCCGCCGGCTTCTCGACTATCTGAGAAAGAAGAACATCGAGCGCTACCGCACGATCATCGAGCGTCTCGGTATCCGCCGGTAGGTTCGGCCGTAAGCGTCCGGCTCGCCCGCTCTTCGGGCGCCGGCCAAGTGCACCCACCAGGGGGTGAGGTGCGGAGGAGTCTGCATTGGAGCGTCATACCGTCAACACTGAAATCGGTGGTCGTCCACTCATCCTGGAGACCGGCTGGCTCGCCAAGCAGGCGAACGGCGCCTGCATGGTCAAGTACGGCGATACCCACATCCTGGTCACCGCCGTGGGGGTCACGGAGACCAAGGCGGACCAGGACTTTTTCCCCCTGACGGTCAACTACCAGGAGAAGTTTTCCGCCTCTGGCCGGATCCCGGGCGGCTACCTGCGGCGCGAGGGCCGATCCGGTGACCACGAGACCCTCAACTCCCGCCTCATCGACCGTACCCTGCGGCCGCTCTTCGACAAGCGGTACCGGTCAGAGACCCAGATCATCGCCACGGTCTACTCCCTCGATCCCGACTGCTCGCCGGACACCGCGGCGATGATCGGTGCCTCCGCCGCGCTGACCCTCTCCGACATCCCCTTCCTCGGCCCGATCGCCGGGGTCCGGATCGGCCGCATCCGCGGCGCGCTGGTGGTCAACCCGTCGCGCGCCCAACTCGAGGACTCCGACCTCGACCTGATGGTCGCCGGCACCCACGAGGCGATCAACATGGTGGAGGCGGGGGCGAAGGAGATCTCCGAGGCGGTGATGATCGACGCCCTCATGCTCGCTCATGACGAGATCCGCCGCCTGTGCGAGCTGCAGGCCGCCTGGGCGAAGGAGGTGGGCAAGGCGAAGCGGGCCCTCACCGAGGTGGCGCCCGACCCCGCCTTCGTGGCGATCGAGAAGAAGGTCCGCACCTTCGCCACCCCGAAGATCACCGCGGCGAACGTGGTGAAGGGTAAGTTCGCCCGCCAGGCCGCCCTCGACGCGGTGAAGGAGGAGAGCCTCGCGAAGTTCGACCCCGAAGGGCTGCTCCGCACCCCGATCAAGGCGCTGCTCCACGACCTCGAGGCAGAGGTGATGCGCCAGCAGATCCTCGACCAGGGGGTGCGCTCCGACGGCCGCAAACTGAACGAGATCCGCAAGATCACCTGCGAGGTGGGGGTGTTGCCACGGACCCACGGCTCCGCGGTCTTCACCCGCGGCGAAACCCAGGCGCTGGTGGCCACCACCCTCGGCGTTGGACGTGACGCCCAGCGCCTCGACACGATCTACGGCGACATCAACGAGCGCTTCCTGCTCCACTACAACTTTCCCCCCTTCTCGGTGGGCGAGGCGAAGATGCTCCGCTCCCCGGGGAGGCGGGAGATCGGCCACGGGGCGCTGGCCGCCCGCGCCATCCGCGCGCTGCTGCCAAGCGAGGAGAGCTTCCCGTACGTCATCCGCGTCCTGTCGGAGATCCTCGAATCCAACGGCTCCTCCTCCATGGCCACCGTGTGTGGCGGCGTCCTCTCCCTCATGGACGCCGGCGTCCCGATCCGTAAACCCGCCTCGGGCATCGCCATGGGGCTGGTGAAGGAGGGCGACAAGATCGCCATCCTCTCCGACATCATGGGGGTCGAGGACCACCTCGGCGACATGGACTTCAAGGTGTGTGGCACCGAGGACGGGATCACCGCCTTGCAGATGGACATCAAGATCAGCGGGGTCAACCGGGAGGTCATGGAGAGCGCCCTCGGCCAGGCGCGCGACGGGCGGCTCCACATCCTCTCGAAGATGCGCGAGGGGCTCGCGGCGCCACGCAAGGAGCTCTCCGCCTACGCCCCGCGGATCACCACCCTCAAGATCCACCCGGACAAGATCCGCGAAATCATCGGCCCCGGCGGCAAGGTGATCCGCTCCATCCAGGACACCACGGGCTGCAAGATCGACGTCTCCGACGACGGTACCGTCCTCATCGCCACCGACAACGCCGCCGCGGCAAAGGCTGCCCGGGAGATGATTGAAGGGATCGTCGAAGAGGCGAAAGTCGGCAAGGTCTACGACGGCATCGTCCGCAAGATCATGGACTTCGGCGCATTCGTGCAGGTAATGCCTGGCACCGACGGCCTGGTCCACGTCTCCCAGATCGCCAACGAGCGGGTGGAGAACGTGCGCGACTACCTGAAGGAGGGGCAGAAGGTGCGGGTCAAGTGCATCCGCGTCGACAACAACGGCAAGATCTCCCTCTCCATGAAGGAGCTGGAGCAGGAGCTGGAGCTGGAGCAGGAGACGGAGGCGGAAGAGAAGTAGGGAGCAGGGAGCAGGGGGGGTTGGGCGCGTCGCGGCCACCCCCCCGAACCTGGCAGCCGTAGCGAGCGATGGAGCTGCCCGTCCAGATCCTCCCTCACGGGACGGGGCTGCCCCTGCCCGCCTACCACTCGGACCACGCCTCCGGCCTTGACCTGCGGGCGGCGGTGGCCGAGCCGCTGACCCTCCCCCCCGGGGGGCGCGCCCTCATCCCCACCGGCCTCGCGATCGCCGTGGCGGTGGGCTACGAAGCGCAGGTTCGCCCCCGCTCGGGGCTCGCCCTCGACCACGGCATCACCTGCCTCAACACCCCCGGCACGATCGACGCCGACTACCGCGGCGAGGTGCAGGTCCTCCTCGCCAACCTCGGCGCCGACCCCTTCACAGTGGCGCGCGGCGACCGCATCGCCCAACTCGTTGTCACCCCAGTCGTCCGCCCACAGCCGGTACCGGTCGCCGCCCTCCCCCCCACCGGCCGCGGCAACGGCGGCTTCGGCCACACCGGCCGCGCCTGAGAGGCCTGGCGCCGGCGCGAGCGACCGCGCCGCCGCCGCGCCCTCCCCACCCCGGCGCGGTCGGAGTAGGTCACCCCGGCGATCCGCGCGCCCCGCGCGGCCAACCCGATGGGGCCTCCAGCGCCGCAAGGATTCGGCCCCTCGCGCGGGAGGGGACGACGAGAAGACCATCCTGGTAGGCGTAGACGCACACTTCGGCCCCTCGCGCGGGAGGGGCCGACGGCGCGATCTCCCACCCAACCGCTCGGCCGAAGCCAGTTGGACCGCGACCCGTGGTGGTGGTGCCACAGACCGGTGCCTTGGCTGCGGCCGGGGTGACGAGAATCTGCCGCGATCTTCCACCCCCGGGTAGACGCCGGTTGTGCCGGCCACCCCGCCGCCACCCGCCATGGGACTCGCCGCCTGCGCGTGGCATCCTCCCGCCCCCATGGCCCTCACCCCGGTCCGGATCCCTGCTCGCGTGCGCGCGGCGATCGCCGGTGAGATCGCCGCCGCAGGCGACGTTGAGCTCTTCTTCACCGCCACCACCGACCCCGCCGGCGACCTCGTCGCGGTCGAACTCCTCGCCCGCGGCCACGCCAGCGCGGTCCCGGCGATC
This sequence comes from Nitrospirae bacterium CG2_30_70_394, assembly GCA_001873295.1. Classification (GTDB taxonomy): domain Bacteria; phylum CG2-30-53-67; class CG2-30-53-67; order CG2-30-70-394; family CG2-30-70-394; genus CG2-30-70-394. The sequence continues at coordinate 29,597 of MNYW01000098.1, forward strand.
ACCCGCGACCTCGTCCCCGGCCAGGTGGTCCTCCACAACCACCCGTCGGGCAACCTCACCCCGTCCGACCCAGACCTCGAGGTCGCCTCGCGGCTGGGCGAGCGCGGCGTTGGCTTCGTCATCGTGGACAACGAGGCGAGCCGCGACCTCACGGTCACCCGCCCCCACCGGCCGCCGCCCGAACGGCCGGTGGACATGGACTGGGTGGAGCAGTTCTTCGCTGCCGGCGGCCCCCTGGCCACCCGTTTCGCCGCCTACGAGCCCAGGCCGCCACAGGTGGCGATGGCGAAGGCGGCGGCGGAGGTGATCAACCAGGCGCGGCCGCGCCTGGTGGAGGCGGGGACCGGCACCGGCAAGTCGCTCGCCTACCTGGTGCCCGCGGCGCGCTGGGCGCAGCAAAACCAGAAGCGGGTGGTGATCGCCACCCACACGATCCACCTCCAGCAGCAGCTCATCACCAAGGACATCCCGCAGCTCGCCGCAGCCCTCGATTCGCCCCTCAAGGCGGTGTTGGTGAAGGGGCGCGGGAACTACCTCTGCCTGCGCAAGCTCGACGAGGCCATCGCCCAAAGCGACCTCTTCGACGCGGGCGAGCAGCCGGTGGTGGCGGCGCTGGCCGAGTGGGCGAGGACCACCCGCGACGGCTCCCTCGCCGACCTACCCGATCCCCCACCCCCGGCGGTGTGGGAACGGCTGGCCTCCGACGCCGACTCCACCCTGCGCGCCCGCTGTCCCCATTTCGACCGCTGCTTCTTTTACCAGGCGCGACGCCACGCCGCCGCCGCCCACCTCCTGATCGCCAACCACGCCCTGCTCGCCGCCGACCTGGCGGTGCGGGCGGCAAGCGGCGGCGGGGAGACCGCGGCGGTCCTGCCGCCCTACCACCGGGTGGTGATCGACGAGGCGCACCACCTGGAGGAAGCCGCGGTGCACCACCTCGGCACCCAGACCTCGCGCCTGGCCTGCCTGCGCGCCCTGGGCCGACTCCACCGGGCCAAGGGGGGGAGCCTGCTCGCCCAGCTCGGCCGGGCACTGGCCAAGCTTCCGCCGTTCGCGGAGCAGGCAGGGCTCATGCGCAAGGTGCACGACGGACTTGGGGCGCGGATCGGCGAGGCGCGCGCCCTCACCGAGTCGTGCTTCGACGACCTCGACCGCCTGCTCCTCCCCGACCCGCTCCTGTCGAACTGCGACCTCGACGCGGAGGCGACCGCCCCCCAGCGGCCCGCGACCGATCGGCTCTTGAAGGAGCTCGGCGCCACCCTCTCGGCTACCGCCCGCGACGTCCATCGGCTGCTCAAGCAGTGCGCGGCCCTGCCCCCCACCATCGCCGACGGACTCGCCTCGCCCCTCACCGACTGCGCCGGCGGGGTGAACCGGCTGCTCGCCGTGGCCGACGGACTCCTCACCCTGACCGGCCCGCGGCCGGAAAACCGGGTGCGCTGGGTGGAGCGGCGGCGGAGCAATCTGGTCGGCTTCTCCCTGCCGGTGGAGCTGCGCGACGAGCTCGCCCAGGCCCTCTTCCGCCCCTTCCCCGGGACGCTCCTCACCTCCGCGACCCTGTCCACCGGCAACGACTGCGCCTTCGTCGCCGACCGCCTCGGCCTCGGCGACGGCGAGCCCACGCCGCTTTCCCCCCTCGTCCTCCCCTCCCCCTTCGACTACCCCCACCAGCTCCGCTGCCTCTGCCCCACCGACCTGCCGGAGGTAAACGAGCCGCGCTTCGACCAGGCGGCCGCCGACCTCATCGCGACCATCGCCCGCCGCCACGGCGGCCGCACCCTGGTCCTTACCACCGCCTTCCGCCAGGTCCGCTCCCTGGCCCTGGCCCTGCGCGACGGTCTGGCGCCGGAGATTACCGTCCTCGCCCAGGGCGAACAGGACCGCCACCTTCTCTTGGAGCGCTTTCGCACCGACACCGGCTTCTTGCTCATCGCCACCGACTCCTTCTGGGAGGGGATCGACGTGGTGGGGCCGGCCCTGTCGGCGGTGGTGATCACCCGCCTCCCCTTCCGGGTCCCCGACGATCCCCTGGAGGTCGCCCGCACCGAGGCCCTGCGCGCCCGCGGCCGTCAGCCCTTTGCCCATTACACGGTTCCCATCGCCATCCTCAAGCTCCGCCAGGGGGTCGGCCGGCTGATCCGCTCGCGCACCGACCGCGGCGAGGTGTGGATCCTCGACCACCGCCTGGTGCATAAGTCCTACGGCGCCCGCTTCCGCAACGCCCTGCCGGTGGCGGTCGAGGCGGGCGCGGCGGCGCGCCTGCTGGCAGGGCTGGAGGGGTAGCTCCGCCGCGGAGAATCGTCATGGCCAAGATCCCTCGCAGTTTCACCCTCCCCCTCCTTCTCTCGCTCGCCCGGGTGGTACCGGCGCACGCGGCGACGGCGACGGTCGCGTTCGAGATTCACGACGGGATTCGCCAGCCCGAGTCGGTCCTCTACGAGGCGGCCCGCCAGCGGCTGATCATCGCCAACATGGGCGGCGGAGAGGCCACCCTCGACGACCACAACGGCTTTCTCGCGGTCGCGGATCTCAAGACGCGGCGGGCGCGGCGCTGGGCGGGTGGCCTGTCAGCGCCGAAGGGGATGGGGATCGCCGGCGAGGTGGTGGTGGTCGCCGACATCCACCGCCTGGTCGCCTTCGACCTCGCCACCGGCGCCCAGCGCTGGGTGCGAGAGCTCCCCGGCGCCGAGTTTCTCAACGACATCGCGGTGGGCACCGACCGCACCCTCTATTGCTCCGACACGGCCACCCACCGGATCTGGCGCCTGCGCCCCGGGGGCGATCCCGAGCCCTTCGTCGACGATCCGCTCCTCGACGGCCCGAACGGCCTGGCAGTCGACGGCGACCGGTTGCTGGTCGCCACCTGGGGCCACCACCAGCGCGGCCGGGTGGTGGCGATCGACCTTGCCAGCCGCCGCCTGACCGACCTCTTCCCCGCCGGCCCGTTCTCGCACCTCGATGGCATCGTCGCGGCGGGCCACGGCCACTGGCTGGTGACCGATCACGCGGCCGGCACCCTCTTGCGCCTCACCCCGGGGAGGCCGCCCCAGACCCTCTTGGCGGGCGTGGCCACGGTCGCCGACCTGGCGGTGGTGGTGGAGAAGGGGCTCGCCCTCTTGCCGATCCTCGACGAGGACCGGGTCATCGCCGTGGGGGTCGCGCCGCCGGCAGAGTGACCACCCGACGCGGCCATTCCGCACGGCTCCCCGCGCCGCGGCGCTGGGAGCCGCGCGCCCCCACCGTCTGACCGACAGACCGGTCGCCACCGGCTGCGCCCGCCGCGCGGGCCGCTCCCACGCGCTGAACCGGCCCACCCACCGCCGGCGTGACCTCCAGCGGCGTGGGCTGCGACCACCGCCACCCCTCCGGCCACCGCGCTCCCCACCCTTGGGGTGGGGGCGTGGATTCCCCGGGGGCTGCATGGTTCCGTCCCCCTCCGGCGGGCCACGCTCCTTACCCTTGGGGTCACCTTCTCCTTGATCCATACCCGGGCCGCACCGATAAGCGCAGCGACTCTCGCCGCCCTCGTATGCGCCCCCTCTCCCACCTCTTCGCCGCCCTCACCCGGCCGTGGCCGGCGCTGCTGCTGTTGATCGGCCTCACCGCGGCGATGGCGGGGCTCGCCATGGAGGTCGGGTTCGACGGCTCGACCCAGCGAATCCTCGCCCAAACCCAGGTGCAGCAGGCGTACCAGCACCGGATGGAGCGGCTCTTCGGCGGCGACCACACCTGCTTCATCGCCCTGCACCCGCCCACCGGCGACTGTTTTACCGTGGGGGTCCTGGAAAAGATCGCCTCGCTCAGCGCGGCGCTGGAAGCGCTTCCCGGGGTCGCCAAGGTGGTCAGCCTCACCCAGGTGGGGACGATCCGCGGCGGCGTGGACGGCCTGGAGGTGCGGCCGCTGATCGGGGAGATCCCCCACGACCCGGCCGCCCTCGCCCGCCTCGGCGAGGCCGCTACCACCCACCGCCTCCTGCGCCGCAACCTCATCTCCGACGACCGGACCTATACCGCCATCGTCGTCGAGCTCGACCCCTCGCCCGCCGGCCTGGAGATCCGCGACGCCACCCTCACCGCAATCGACCACCTCGCGGCGGAGGCGCGCTCCCCGGAGGAGGTGGTGGTCGCAGGCGCGCCGATGGTCGGCCAAGTCTTTCGCCACACCATGGCGGGCGACCTCGGCCGCCTGGTGCCCCTTACCCTGGCGATGAGCGGGCTCTGCCTCTGGCTCCTCTTCCGCCGGCCGCGTGCGGTCATCCTGCCCACCGTCGCGGTGGGGGCGGCGATGGTCTGGACCCTCGGCCTCATGCACCTGCTGCACACCCCGTTGTCGCTGATCACCACCGCCCTGCCACCGGTGCTGATCGCGGTGGGGGTGGCGTACGGCGTCCACGTCCTCGCCGCCACCTGGGGGGAGCTGCGCGCCGGCCACGACCGCGACCGGGCGGTGCGCCGGGCGGTGGCGCGTGTCACCTGGCCGGTGGTCCTGTCGGCGACCACCACCGCCATCGGCTTCGCCTCCATCGCCGCCAGCCCGATCCGCACCCTGCAGGAGTTCGGCGCCTTCTCCGTGGTGGGGACCTTCTTCTCCATGGTCCTCGCCCTCACCCTGGTGCCGATCTGCCTCACCCTCTTGCCGGCGGAGCGGTGGGAAGAGTGGCGCGGCCAGCGCCGCCCGTGGCCCATCGACCGGTGGCTCAAGCGCCTCGGCAGTTTCAGCCGACGCGAGCGGCTGGCGGTGGTCGGGATGGCGCTGCTCATGCTGCTCCTCGCGGCCGGCGGCATCGCCCGCCTGGTCGCGGACACCGACTACCTCGCCTACCTCCCCGAACAGGCGCCCATCCGCCAGGCGGCGGAGCTCTTCAACCGCCACCTCGCCGGCGCCACCACCTTCACCGTGGTCTTCGAGGGCCACGACCCGGGGCGCTTCCGCCAGCCCGACGCCCTGCGCTTTCTCGCCGAGATGCAGCGCCACCTGGCAGCGGATCCGGGGGTAGACACCTCCACCTCCCTGGCGGACTTCGTGGCGGTGATGAACCGGGCGCTGCACGACGACGACCCGGCGTATGAGCAGGTGCCAGAGGGCGCGGACGAGATCGGCCAGCTCCTCCTCCTCTTCTCCCTCGGCGACGAGGCGGAGGCGGTGTTGCGACCGTACGTGAACTACGACGCCTCCATCGCCCGCCTCACCTACCGCTCCCACCTCACCAGCTCGCGCGCCCAGGTGGCCCTCGCCGACTCCATCGAGGCGTACTGCACCCACCACGCCCCGGCCGGGATCCGCACCCACCAGACCGGCTCCGCCTACTACCTGGCGGAGAGCTCCATGGGGATCGTCCGCTCCCAGGCCCGCTCCCTCGGCCTCACCGCGGCGGTAATCGCCGTGCTCATGGCGATAGTCTTCCGCTCGGTGCGCGTCGCGCTGTTGATCCTCGTCCCCAACCTCCTCCCCATCGCCATGGTCTTCGGCCTCATGGGGTGGTGGGGGATTCCGCTCTCCACCGGCACCGCGATCATCGCCGCCATCTCCCTCGGGATCGCGGTGGACGACACCATCCACCTCGCCCTCCGCTACCGCGAGGAGCTCACCCCGCGCCTCAACCCCGGTGCACCCGTACGCGCCCGCCGCGCCGCCCAAGAGGCAGCGATGGCCACCACCCTGATCGAGACTGGCAGGCCGGTGATCTACACCACCGCCACCCTGGTGGTGGGCTTCTCGGTCCTCGCCTGCTCCTCCTTCGTGCCGGTCCGGATGCTCGGCATCCTCACCGCCACCACCATGCTCTTCTGCCTCTTCGGCGACCTCCTGCTGCTCCCCGCCCTCCTGACCCTGGTGCCGGTGGCGCCGAGCCGCACCCGCCGGGCGCAGGCGAAGGCGGGAACGGATGCGACCGCGACCGCCGCGCCCACGTGGCGCTGGAACCCCCTGCGCCGGCGCCGCCCCACCCCCTTTGGCCTCGCCCCCCGCCACCGCCCGAGCGCGGCGGTGGCGGAGATCCCGGCAGCGCGGGGGGTGGACGAGCAGCTCGCCACGGTGGCCACAAGCGAGGAGTAGCGGGAAAGACGCGCCGGCGGAATAAGTCACCCGGCTTGGCGCCGCTCGCGGGCGGGCGCGGAGGCGCAGGGGGAGCGCCCCGGCCGCCCCGCCGCGCCCCGCCGCGCTCGCCCTCCACCCCCTCCCCCGCGGGAGGCCCAGAGGGGCGGCTCGCTTGCGCCGGCGGGGGGCCCGCGCGACCGGAAAACGCTCCCCCGCCCTCGGCGTGCGCACGGGGCGTGGGCCTACGCCTCCGTCTCCCCCGCCGCGCCGCCCTCCTCGCCGCGCTCCCGGAAGAAGTCCTCGGGGCGCATCTTCTTCAGCTCCTCCTTGAAGCTCGAAAGCTCGTCCTCGGTGATCGGCTTCAGCACCGCCACCCCCTTCTCCAGGACCCGCTCGTGGACGTAGATCGGCACCCCGGCGCGCACCGCCAGGGCCATGGAGTCCGACGGCCGGGCGTCGATGGAGAGGTGCTGCCCCTCAAAGGTCGCCTCGATCACCGCGTAATAGGTGTTGTCCACCAGGTCGTTCACCACCACCCGCTCGATCTCCACCCCGAGGACGCGGGTGAGGTTGATCATCAGGTCATGGGTCATCGGGCGCGGCATCACCTCGCCCTGGAGCTGCAGGAGGATGGCGTTGCCCTCGTAGACGCCAATCCAGATCGGGACCATCCGAGCGCCGTCCACCTCCTCCAGAAAGACCACGTACTGGCCGGAGTTGGGGACCAACATGAGGGAGAGGATCTTGAACTCTTTCATGGCTCGCCTCGCGCGCGGACAGGGGGGGCGCCCGCGGGCTCAAAACCGCAGATACGCCCCATACCCCAACCATAGTGCCACCCCCACCATCACCGCACCGAAGGCGCGCTTCAGCCGCTCCAGCCACGGCCCCGAGGCGGGGAGGTTGGCCACCAGCCCGGTGAATAGCCCGACCACCACCAACAGGGTGGAGAGGCCGAGGGCGAAGACAAACAGCAAGGCAACACCGAAGACGACGTTCTGCTGGCTCGCCACATAGACGAGGACCGCGCCGAGGACCGGGGCGGTGCACGGCGCCGCCACCAGCCCGGCGGTGAGCCCCATCGCCGCGGCGCCCAGAAAACCTCGCCGCGCCCCGCCCAGGCCGCGGGTGAGGAAGGCGGGCAGGGGCAGGGTGAAGAGGTCCATCATCGCCAGGCCGAAGAGGGCAATCACCCCCGACACCCCGACGTAGACCCACGGGTTGTTGGCGAAGGTGCCGAAGGTGGCGCCGGTGAGCGCCGCCGCCGCCCCGAGGCCGGCGTAGGTGACCGCGATGCCGAGGACGTAGCAGAGCACCAAAGCGACGGTGCGCACCCGCGAGTTGCCCACCTGCCCGCCCATGAAGCCGACGGTGATCGGGATCATCGGGTAGACGCACGGGGTGAAGCTGGTCACCACCCCGCCCACATACACGAGGAGGAAGGCGAGGAGCGAGGAGGCGTGGAGCGCCTCCTGAACGCGGGCGGCGAGGTCATCCATGGAGGGGTGAGGGTAGCGTCGCC
>MNYW01000099.1 GCA_001873295.1 Nitrospirae bacterium CG2_30_70_394
GCCTACTGGCACCTCGCCACCGGCAAGTGGATCGTCGAGAACCGCGCCCTGCCCGCGACCGACCCCTTCAGCTTTCCGGCCCTCGCCCAGAACCCGCCGCCCGGAGATGCGGCGTGGGTCCGCTTCATGCTCCGCTCTTACTGGCTCGCCCAGGCGGGGTTTTACCTGTGCTACGAGCGGTACGGCTTCGGCGGCCTGGTGGGGTTGCGGGCGACGGTCCTGACGGTGGCCATGGCGGTGGTGGCGGGGTGGATGTTCCGGCGCCGCGTCCCGCCCCTGCTGGCGCTGCCCCTCATCGCCCTCTGCGGACCCTACCTCGGCCTGACGCCGTTCAAGGACATCCGGCCGCAGATGTTCACCTTCGTCGCCATTCCCCTGCTGGTCGTCCTGCTAGAAGGGGTGTTGCGCCGGCGCGATGCCCCCCCGGCCGGCCGCGGCGTACAGGCCGGCGAGGTCGCCATCGTCTTGCTCATGGCGCTCTGGTCGAACCTCCACGGTGGGGTGGTCCTCGGCAACGTGATCGTCATCCTCTACGCCGCGGCCGAGATCGCCTCCCACCGCTTCGCCGTACGGCAGGGGCGCACCCCGCAGCCGGTGCGCCGCTTCCTCCTCCTCGGCCTCGCCAGCGTGGCCGCCAGCCTCGCCAACCCGGAGACGTACCACAGCGCGCTCTTCCTCTTCGCCCTGGAGACCAGCAACTACGGGGCGATCATCACCGAGTACCTGCCGCCTTGGGTCCTCACCACCCGCTACCACCAGCCCCTCGTCCCCCTGTGGGGCTGCCTCGCCCTCGGCGGCGCGGTCCACCTGCTGCGCTACCGCCACATCCCCCTGCGCCGCCACCTCCTCTTCCTCTTCCTTGGCCTCATCGCCCTCAAGTCGTACCGCTACACGGTCTTCGTGGTGCTGGTCGAGCCGCTGTTCCTCGGCAGCGGTCTGCGCGGGCTGGGGGCGGCGGTGCGCGAGCTCCTCCCGCGCCTCGCCCGGGCGGCGATCGCCGTCCCCCTCCTCGCCCTACCCCTCACCGCCTACGCGGTGCGCGGGGCGCTCCAGGGCCACCAGCTCCTCAAGTTCAACCGCGCCGTCCTCTTCCAGTATCCAAGCGGCGCGGTGAGCTTCCTCCGCTCCCACCGCGTCGCGGGCAACTGCTTCAACACCTATGACTGGGGCGGCTACCTCACCTGGGAGCTCTACCCGGAGATTCGGATCCTCTACGACGGCCGCAGCCTCATTCGCGAGGTCTTCGACAACGCGGCGCGGGTGTGGGAGGCGGCGGGGAGCGAGGCGGGCCACCCGCCCGAGTGGCGGGCGCACCTCGACCGCTGGGGGGTGGACCTGATCGTGATGAACGGCGCCGACCTCTTCGACCGCGCCATGCACCCGCTCCTCCCCGCCCTGATCGACGACCCCGACTGGGCCCTCGTCTACCGCGCCATGGATGCGCTGATCTTCGTCCGCCGGGCGACCTATCCCGAGCTGGTGGCAAAAAGCGAGCTTGCTGGAGCGCTCGCCTACGACCAGGTGATCATCCAGGCGCGCCTGGCCATCGACCTCCACCCGAATACCCCCGAACCGTGGCTCCTCCTCGGCCAGGGGTATCTCTACCGCGGCAGCCTGCGCGAGGCGTGGCAAAGCTACCGCAAGGCGCTGGCCATCAACCCCAACGACGCGGAGGCACGGCGGATGGTCGCGACGATCGAAGCGGCGGCGGCGCGCTAGGGGGCTGCCGGCCTTTCGCGATCGCGCGCCCACTCCGCGGGCACGTGCGGCTGGCGGAGGTTGCGGGGGCGGAAACCAACGCGCCGCGAAGGAACGCCAAGGGGCGCGAATCGTGGACGGGAAGGGCACGGCCAACGCTCCACCGTTGGCCATCGGTTCCGCCTGCACCGCGGGGTGCAGCGCAGCGGCGACGGTGCACACAGAAGTCACCGAGGCGAGCCTTTCCCTTGGCCTCCTGGCGGCTTTGCGCCTTGGCGTTCAGCGGTGTTCATCGCCCGTGGACTAGCCGATGGATCCCCTCCTTCACCCCGGCGCGCCCCCCCCTGCGGAACACAAACGGCCTCTCCCCTGCGCGCAGCACGGTCGCCCCACCGACCCTCGGGAACGCGTTGGCCCGCAGGGATCGCACACGCTCGGGGGATGGGCAGGTAACGCCAAGCCACCAGGGGCGAAGACGCCAAGGATTTCTATTCCAGCGCATCCGGCTTGCGTCTGGGTTGGGCGGGGGGGAGGGGGCGCGGAAGGCGGCCACCCCCCCTCGCGCGCCGGGTTCAGCGCACCGAAATCAGCTCGATCTCGAAGATCAGGGTCTCGTTGGGACCGATCACCGGCGGCTGGCCAGCGCTGCCGTAGGCGAGCTCCGGCGGGATGAAGAGGCGCCAGCGATCGCCGGGGCGCATGCGGACCAGGGCCTCCTGCCAGCCCGCGATCACCTGGGAGAGGGCGAGGGTCGCGGGGCCGCCGTGGCGCTCGGAGCTGTCGAACTCCGTCCCATCCAGGTGGCTCCCGCGGTAGCGCACCACCACGGTCGCGTCCTTGTCCGGCTTGTTGCCCTTGCCCTCCGCGATCACCTCGTACTGCAGGCCGCTGCGCCGATGCTCGACCCCCTCCTTGTCGCGATTGGCGGCGAGGAAGGCCGCCCCCGCCTCGGCGTTCGCCCGGGCCACCGCCGCGCGCTCGGCGGCGAGCCGCTCCTTGCGGGCCGCGACCACCACCATCATTTCGCCGGGGGCGATCTGCGCCGGCCGGTGGCCCAGCGCATCCGCCACGCCGCGCCCGATCGCCTCGGCGTCGATCGAGCCGACCTCCTGCTGCACAAGCTGCTGGCCGCGCTGGACGCCGACGGCGTAGCTGAAGTCCAGCCGCTGCGCCGCCGTTCCCTCGCCCCGGGTGCGCATCGCTGCGCCCAGCGCCTCCGGGGTGAGGCGGATCGGCGCGCCGCGCACCACGGCGGCCAGACCGCTACCGACCTCCGCGGGATCCACCACCTCCAGGCCGTCGCTAATCAGCGCCTCGCCGAGCTGGTATCCGGCGGCATAGCTGAAGCGCGCCTCCTCGCCGGTAAGCGGCGTACCCACCGCCACCCTTGCCACCAGGGTCAGGAGGAGACCGAGGAGGGCCAGGGGGTAGGTGCGTGAGGGGGCGGAGCGGGAAACGGGATGGCTCGTGGCGCGCGACCGGGGGGACCCAAGGGCGCGCCTCACGGGGCCTCTCCCGCCGGCTCCGCCAGCGCCGGGTCGAGGATCTCGATCTTCGCCTTCGCCCGCAGACCCTTCAGCCAGGTCGCGACGCGCTCCTCGCTCCAGCTCCGTTGAAGGTCTTTGCGCAGCTTGGTCTCCACCTCCGCAAAGGAAACCTGGTGGTCGGGGAGGAAGCGGTCGACCTTCAGGAGATAGATCCCCTTGAGATCCTCCACCGGGTTGGAGACCTGCCCCTCGCGCAGGCCCCACACCACCTTGTCCATCGCCGGCGGCAGCCGCCCGGCGTGGAGCGGGCCGAGGAGGCCGCCCGCCTCCTTCTCCTCCGCGGGGGCGTCGGAGACCGCCCGCACTACCTCCTCAAACGGCTCCCCCGACTCGATCCGCGCCAGCGCATCCTTCGCCTTGTTCAGATAGCCGTTCCACATCTGATCGTTGCGATTGAGGATCGGGACCTGGATGAAGATTTCCCGGACCACCGCGCGCTTCGGCTCGACAAACTTCGCCAGGTTGTCCTGGTAGTACTTCTGCGCCTCGGCGCGACTCACCGGACGATCCGGGTCGGCCACCTGGCGTTCGCCGATTTCGAGAAGCCTCCGGTTGCGCAGCTCCGTCTTCACCGCGTCGACGGTGAAGCCGCCCTTCGCCAGCTCCGCGCGGAAGGCGGCCTCGTCCGGGTACTTGGCGATCACCTTGGCCAGCGCCTCGGCCAGCTCCCCCTTGTCCACCCCCACGCCTCGTTGCTGCGCGTCCGCGAGCTTGAGCTGCCGGTCGATCACCGTCTGCATCGCCTGCCGGCGCAGGGTCTGGCGCTTCGCCTCATCCACCGTGCCGTGGTAGCTCGACCACGGCAAAAGGCGGCTGAGCTCCCCCTCCACGTCGCGCCGCGAAATCTCCACCCCGTCGACGCGGGCCACGATCGCGTCCAGGGGGTTCTCCTCCGCCTCTACCGCCGGCGGGAGGAGGAGCAAGCAAACGAGGCACAGGAGGAGGCGGGAGGCAAGGGCGGACATGGAGACTCCAGAGGGTGAGGGGATGCCATCAGACAGGTGCAACAACGGGCCGCGCGCCGCGGGTGGGGTGGGGTGGACCTCTCGACCCTCCCGGCGAGCGGAGCCGGCGACCCTTGGGGCCCAGCAGACCGGCCAGGGGTCTCGGTTGCGGGAAGTCTGTCAGACTTTGGCGGCCGTCGCGAGCAGAGGCAAACTCGATTCCGGATCGGGAGGGTGCGCCAGGCGACGTGCGGTCAGGGAACCCCCCACGGCGCCCGATCCGGGCCGCGTGGGGCCGCTTCGAAGGTCGCTCGACAGGCTCCGACCGCGGCCACCTTCCGTACTCCCCACCCAGAGAACCCCCCTGTCGTCTGCAGGCGACAGGGGGGCCCTCCTCCCGGTGGGTGGCCGGGAGTGGCACCACCGATCAGTCATCCCGATCGTGGTCGTGGTGGTGCTCTTTCTCCTCCCAACGGTGGCGCCACCAGCGGCGGTGGCCCTCCCAGTGGTCGTGGCCACCGACCTCCTCGCCGACCGCCTTGAGGATCGGCATGGAGACGAGGTCGTCCTCGCCGGGGGCGTGGCGCATGTACGCCGCGGGCTGGTCGTCGATGTGCGCCGAGCGATCCTCGTGGCACGCCACGCAGGTGATCGCCAGCTCGTCGCGCGGGTCGATCTCGCCGTCGTGGGAGGCACACACCGCGCCGGTGAGCAGCTCGTTCACCGCGTCGAAGATCGCAAAGGAGACGCGGCCACCGTTGTGGGCGCGCCACCGGCCGTTGGTGCAGCCGACCTGCGCCGAGAGGTCGGCGTGGCACAGGAGGCAGGTGGTGGTTAGCGCCTCGGCCGCGTCCACCTGCTGGCGCGGGGTGCACGAGTCGCCGGTGAGGTAGAGGGAGACGGTGAGGTACTCCACGGGCCGCACCCGGCCGCCGCGATGGTGGCGCCACTCCTCGTTGGTGCACGCCACCCGCGCCGAGAAGTCGGCGTGGCAGGTGCGGCACTTGCCGCTCAGCAGGGTGGTGGCGTCGAGGCCGGTGTCGACGGTGGCCGGGTTGCAGTCGTCGTCGAGATGGTTGCCGGCAAGCTCCACTCTTCCCGGGTTCACGTTCGGGTTGGTGTCGTCGCAGTCGACGGTGGCATCAAAGCCGTCCCCATCCGCGTCCGCCACCGCCGGACAGACCGCCCCCTGGCTGATCCACTGCCCCACCACCTCCGCCTCGGCCGGGGAGAGGTAGGTGGCCATGGAGCCGCCCGCCGCGACCTTCTGGTAGAGGAGGCTGGCCCCACGATCGTTCACCACCACGTAGCCGCCCGTGTACAGGTTGGCGCAGGCAACCCCGGCGCTCAGGTCGAGGCCGCTGAGGGCCGCGTCGCCCCCGTGGCAGCGCACGCAGTTGGCGGTGAAGATCGGCTGCACGCTGGCGGCGAAGTCGACCGCGGGGATGAGATCTGGGGTCGAGGCGTTGCAGTCGTCGTCGATCCCGTTGCCGGGCAGCTCCGCCGCCCCGGGGTTCACGTTCGGGTTGGTGTCGTCGCAGTCGACGGTGGCCTCAAAGCCGTCCCCATCCGCGTCAATCACCGGCGGCGGGCAGGTGGCGCCCTGGTCGATCCAGGCGGCGATCCGCTCCGCCTCCACCAAGGTCACGTAGTCGGACATGGTGCCGCCCACCGCCACCTTCGCGGCGAGGAGGCTAGCGGCGCGATCGCCGGCGACCACATAGCCACCGTTCACTAGGTTCGCGCAGCCCGCCCCGGTGGCCAGATCGAGATTGGCGATCGGGGCGGCGGGGCCGTGGCAGCCCACGCAGTTGGCGGTGAAGATGGGCTGGAGGTCGGCGACGAAGTCGAGGCGCCGCACCACGTCCGGGGTCGCCGGGGAGCAGTCGTCGTCGATGCCGTTCTCCACCACCTCGACCCTCCCCGGGTTCACCGCCGGGTCGTTGTCGTTGCAGTCGAAGTTGGAGCTCCAGCCGTCGTTGTCGTTGTCGACCACCGGGTTGTCGATGGTGGTCGGATCGCAGTCGTCATCCTCGCCGTTGAACAGGATCTCGACCGCCCCAGGGTGGACCGCCCCGTTGGCGTCGTTGCAGTCGATCCCCGCCCAGTAGCCGTCACCGTCCGCATCCACGGAGAGGCCGTTGCCCGCGTCCGCCCCCTGCGCCACCCAGGCGGTGAGGGTGGCGACATCCAGCGCGGCGAGGTAGCTCGCCATCGATCCGCCGCACGTCGGCGAGACCGCCGGGTCGACCTTCTGCACCAACAGGCTGGCCGCACTATTGCCCGTGCCCGGCACCACGTAGTAGGTCGAAGGGCAGATGGGGAGGGTAGAGAGCAGGGCGCTGCCCGACTGGCCGGCGCGCAGATCCGGTACCTGGCTGGCGTCGTGGCAGGTGATGCAGGAGCGATCGAAGATCGCCTGCACCGCCGCATACGGCACCCGCGCAGTGGCGTCGTAGCCGGTCCCCAGAAGGGCGACGGTGGCGCCACCATTGAAGGCGTTGGAGGTGAGGGTGAGGGAGGCGGTGGTGTTGCCCGCCACGCTCGGGGTGTACAGCAACGGGAGGGTGAGGGTGGCGCCCACCCCCACCACCGCCGGCAATGGCAGCGCCGCGGTGTCGACCGTGAACGCCGGATCGCTGGTGGTCAGGGCGGTGATCACTAACTCCGCCGAGCCAGTGGACTCCACCACCGCGCTCGCCGCCGCCGTGGCCCCGAGGGTGACCACCCCGAAGTCGACGCTCGCGGTGACCCAAGCGACATACGGGTCGCCGCCCGGGGAGTCGGGCGTCGCCCGGTTGCAGTCGTCGTCGAGACCATTGTTGGCAATCTCCGCCATCCCCGGATTCACGGTCGGGTTGGCGTCGTTGCAGTCGACGTCGGCGGTATAGCCGTCGCCATCGCCATCGACGGTGGTGGCCAGCGCGCCCTCGTCGATCCAGCGCGCGATCAGGTCCGCCTGCGCGGTGGAAAGGCCACCGCTGCCCTCCGGCATCTTCACCCCGCACGCCGGCGCCACGCCGTCGGGCTGGACCTTGGCCACCAGGTAGCTGGCCGCCGCATTGCTGGCGACCACCAGAGTCTGACCGGCGCACCCCGCCGCTTGGCCGACCAGCGCCGCGTAAGAGTTGCCGGCGGTGAGATCGGGCGCCTCGCCGCCGGTAAAGTGGCAGGAGATGCAGCTCGCGTCGAAGAGCGGCTGGATCTGGCTTGGGAAATCCACCGGCTGCGCACACGGCTCGTCGACGCCGTCGCAGTTCTGGTCGATGGTGTCGCCGCACACCTCCGCCGCACCCGGGCGGATCGCCGGGTCGTACACCATGCAGTCGCCTTGGCAGGCGAAGTAGCCGTCGTTGTCGAGGTCGCGCTCCGCCTGTGGGACCACGCCGTTGCAGTCGTCGTCGAGGCCGTTGCACGCCTCCGGCAGACCGGGCCGGCGGGTGGGATCGTGGTCGTCGCAGTCGCCACCGCACACCGGCACGCCGTCGCCGTCGGCGTCGTGGTCGGTCGTCCACTGGACGCCGTCGCAGTTGGTGTCGAGGCCGTCGCACACCTCCACCGCCCCCGGGTGCACGGACGGCCGCGTGTCGTCGCAGTCCACCGCGCCGCACAGGCCACCCTCGGTGGCGTAGCCGTCATGATCGACATCCGTACACACCGGGCAGTCCACCGCGCTCGGGTCGGCGAGGTCGATCAGGCCGTTGCAGTTGTTGTCGATCCCGTCGGTGCACAGCTCGGTCGCTACGGGGTTCACACCGGCGTGGAAGTCGTCGCAGTCCGCGCCGCCGCACACGCTATCCAGGTAGCCGTCGCCGTCGCGGTCGGGGCAGGTGCAGCCCACCTCATCCACCCTACCGTTGCAGTCGTTGTCCTTGCGGTCGCCGCACACCTCGACGCTTCCGGGGTAGACCGCCGGGTCGGTGTCGACGCAGTCCGAGGGCACGGCGCAAAAGAGGTAGCCGTCATGATCGAGATCCTGCTCGACCACCGGGATGACCCCGTTGCAGTCGTCATCGACGCCGTTGCACACCTCCGGGTTGCCGGGAAAGCGATTCGGGTCGCCGTCGTCGCAGTCGCCGTTACAGGCCGCGAAGCCGTCCCCATCGCGGTCCCAGTCGGTCGACGATTGGACCCCGTCACAGTTGGTGTCGAGGCCATCGCACACCTCCACCACCCCGGGATGGACCGCCCCATTGGCGTCGTTGCAGTCGGTGCCGCCACAGGCGAGATCGGCAAAGCCGTCGCCGTCCGCATCCACACAGGTCTGCGCATAGGACGCGGGTGGAACCACGATTCCGCAGACCAGCACGAACGACCCGAGGATGAACTTGGTGATGGTGAACATGCGCTCCCCTCTCGAACAAAAGGCCACGCGAGACGTGGCGAACTGGACCCGAACAGCGCGAGGCCAGACTCTCACCCTCGGCAACGCCGGATCACCGTTCGCAATCGCGGGGCCATCGATGGCCGGCCGCTCGGTGATCGTGAGGCGCGCGCAGCACGACGACCCATTGCCCGTCGCCCCAACGACTTTGCCCACCCGGCGATTGCGGCGGCGGCTCCAACGCGCCGCAAGGCGAGCAGCCCGGTGCGTGATTTCGCCCACCCCCCTGCGCCGTTTCACGCAGCCTCGCGCCACCCCGCGCCGCGCGCCCCGCCGTGAGGGTAGGCGCCCCGCCCGCGCGCAGGAGCTTAAGAAGCGGTCGGACTCGCAGTCTGGCAGAGTGGAAGTCGATGGGATCGGGAACAGGCGGTTGGAGGGAGGCCGATCCGTTCTTCGCCCCGCCAACGACAACGCCCCCGGGCCACGGCGTGACCCGGGGGCGTCTCCCCGCGACCTGCTGATGCGGGCCTACTGCTCCGCGCTCGGCCCCGGCCGCATGAAGCCGCGGTTGTGGTCGTGGCAGATCATGCAGTAGGCGCCATCGTGGTGGCCGGCGTAGCTCCCACTGGCGTCGAAGTCGCCGGGCGCCATGCCGTCGTAGCGGTGGTGGTTGGTGAGGCTGTGGCACGTCTCACAGATGTTCGCCTCGTGCGGCGCGCCGTCGGCGAGCGAGCCCGGGCCCGAGCGGCTGGTGTTCACCACCTTCGTCCCTTGCAGAACGCTCCCCGAGTTGAACTCACGCAAGAGCTTGCGGTTGTTGCCCACCTTGAACATCGGGTCGTGACAGTCGATGCACTTGAAGTCGTAGGTGTAGTGGCCCGAGGCGAACGGGTTCTGCGCCGGATCCGAGGAGTGGGCGTCGCGCAGGCCGTGACACTTCTTGCACTCGGCGTTCGGGATCGGGGTGGCGAAGTTCACGTTCCCGCTGCTGTCCGGCGCGTGGCAGAACTGGCAGTTGTCGAGGAAGAACGGCGTGTTGTGCGGCGCCTGCGGCTCACCGCCGGTGGGCTTGAAGCCGTCGCTGTGGTGGTGACAGGTAATGCACGACTGGCTGTCGTGGTGGCCGACGTAACGGCCCGCCCCATCAAGATCGGAGGGGGCATCGCCCGTGCGCCGGTGGTGGTGGGTCCGCGTGTGGCACGTCTCGCAGATGTTCTCGAGGTGCGGCGGGCCGTCGGCGAAGGAGCCGGGACCGGCGGCGTTGGTGAACTCCACGAAGCTCTCGTGGTGCTCTCCGGTGGCCGCGTTATCGAAGCAGATGTACTCCTTGACCAGCTTGCCGTAGCTGGTGCCGAAGGCGCGGTTCTGCTCCTGCTGGTGCGGGTTGTGGCAGGTGATGCAGTGCATCCCCCAGGTGCCGTACTTCTCCCCCAGGACGGTGGAGGCGTGGGTCTGCACGTTCGGCGCCGAGCCGAAACCGTACGGCCAGGGCAAGGGGTACTGAACCTTCAAAATCCCGTTCTCCGGATCGGAGGGGTTGGTCGAGTCGGCGTGGCAGCGCTGGCAGAGGAAGCGCGCATCGGGCACGCCGTCCTGCGGGCCGTTTAGCGAGCCGTGGCACTTGCCACAGCGCAGGGCGGCGTTGTCGGGATGGACCGTGTCATCCGGGCTGAGCAGGGTGCCGAGGTGGGGCGGGTCCCGCGGGGTAGTCTTGGTGCTGCAGGTCGGCGGCGCACACCGGCCATCGGCGGCGTCGATCATGGAGTTGCAGTCGTTGTCCAACCCGTCGGTACACACCTCGATGTTGCCCGGGTAGACCGCGGGGTTGGTGTCGTCGCAGTCGCCGGCGCAGATCGCCACGCCGTCATGGTCCGCGTCGACGTCGGTCGGCGCGGTCACCCCGTCGCAGTTGTTGTCGAGACCGTCGCAGATCTCCGTCATCCCCGGATTGACGAGGGGGTTGCCGTCGTTGCAGTCGGTCCCGCCACAGGTGGCGTCCTTGTAGCCGTCGAGGTCGCCGTCGATGCAGCCGCTCAGGCAGTCGGCCTCGTCCGCCAGGTCGATCAGGCCGTCGCAGTCGTTGTCGAGGCCGTCGTTACAGATCTCCGGCGCCCCCGGGAAGGTGGTGGGGTTGTGGTCGTCACAATCGCCTTCACAGGTGGTGTGGGCATCGGCATCGGCGTCGGGGCAGATACAGCTCGTCTCGTCCAACACCCCGTCGCAGTTGTTGTCGACCCCATCGAGGCAGAGCTCGGGCGCCCCTGGGTAGGCCGTGTTGTCGTGGTCATTGCAGTCCGGCGGGGTGTCGCAGCTCCGCACCCCGTCCCCGTCGGGGTCCCGCTCGCTGGCGGGGAGGATGCCGTTGCAGTCGTCGTCGACGCCGTTGCACAGCTCGGTGGCACCGGGATGGACGGCCGCATCGGCGTCGTTGCAGTCGCCGGCGCACAGGGCCACACCGTCGCCGTCACCGTCGTGGTCGGTGGCCCCCACCACCCCGTCACAGTTGGTGTCCTTGCCGTCGCACACCTCGGTGGCGCCGGGATGCACCGCCGCATCGGCGTCGTCGCAGTCGATTAGGCCGCAGACCCCCCCGCTGGTGGCGTAGCCATCGTGATCGAGGTCGGCCGCCGCGCACGCCTGGCACGCAGCGGTGGCCCCGCAGGCTGCGTCGCCACAGTCGCTACTGCCGTTGCAGTCGTTGTCGAGGCCGTCGGCGCACACCTCGGGGCTCCCCGGGTAGACGGTGGCATTGGCGTCGTTGCAGTCGTCGCCGCCGCACGCCGCCAGGAGGTGGCCGTCGCCGTCCCCGTCCGGGCAGGTGCAACCCACCTCGTCCACCCCCCCGTCGCAGTTGTTGTCGAGGCCGTCGGCGCACACCTCAACATTCCCCGGGTAGACGGTGGCATTCGTGTCGTTGCAATCCGGCGGGGTGTCGCATTCCCGCACCCCATCCCCGTCCCCGTCCCGCTCGCTGGCGGGGAGGATGCCGTTGCAGTCGTCGTCGACGCCGTTACACAGCTCGGCGGCGCCGGGGTGGACCGCCGGGTCGGCGTCGTTGCAGTCGCCGGCGCACAGGGCCACACCGTCGCCGTCACCGTCGTGGTCGGTGGCCCCCACCACCCCGTCACAGTTGGTGTCGAGGCCGTCGCACACCTCGACCGCCCCCGGGTGGACCGCCGGGTTGTTGTCGGCGCAGTCGACCGCTCCGCAACCACCACCCTCGGTGGCGTAGCCGTCACCATCCGCGTCGGTACAGACCGGGCAATCCGTCGCGTCGGGGTCGGCACGGTCGATCAGGCCGTCGCAGTCGTTGTCGATCCCGTCGGTGCACACCTCGCCCGCGCCCGGGTGGACCAGGGAGTCGTGGTCGTCGCAGTCGGTGCCACCGCAGCCGTGGTCCAGGTAGGTATCGCCGTCGAGGTCGGGACAGACGCAGCTCCCGTCATCCGTGAGGCCGTCGCAGTTGTTGTCCTTGTGGTCGCCGCACACCTCGACGCTTCCGGGGTAGATGGCCGCATCGAAGTCGTTGCAGTCGCCGCCACAGACCCCCGTGCCGTCCTTGTCGACGTCACGCTCATTCGCCGGCACGTTGCCGTTGCAGTCGTTGTCCAGGCCGTCGCACACCTCGGGGGCGCCGGGGTGGACGGCGGCCTTGCTGTCGTCGCAGTCGCCGGCGCAAACCGCAAATCCGTCGCCGTCGTTGTCGTGGTCGGTCGCCCACTGGACGCCGTCGCAGTTGGTGTCGAAGCCGTCACACACCTCCGCCGCCCCGGGGTGCACGGACGGTTTGGCGTCATTGCAGTCGGTGCCACCACAGGCGGAATCCGCGTAGCCGTCGCCGTCCGCATCCGGACAGGTCTGGGCGTAGGCGGTGGCGGGGCCGAGACCGAGCAGCGCGAGGGTGGCGATCAACAGCAGCGGGCGGGCCATGGCAGATCTCCAATCGAAACGGGGGGGGGAGATGGAGAGCAAAAGGCGCCTCAAGCCTGCCCGGGAAATCGCCGTCGGCATCGATACCACGGCCCCCTCGGGTTCCGCTCGCTCGCACCTCTGCCTCCTCCTGGGGCTGAGTCCATCCGTGGCTCAGCGACTAAGACTGTGCAGGTTGTATGCCAGCGGGAATGGAGTGACAACGGGTCGGTCTGAAAAGAGTTCAGCACGCCCCCGCATCCGGAGGTGCGCATCGCCTGCGCGGTATCGCGCACCCCGCTGCGCGATACCGCGCAAACGCGACCCGCCCACGGCCCCTAGGGCTACGGGTAGACCGACGGGAGGTGGTCCTTGCCGTGGCAGCTCAGGGTGCACTGGCCGGCGAAGGTGCCGTTGTCCTGGAACGCCAGGGTCCCGAGGTAAGGGGTGACGATGGCGGTGTCGAAGTTGATCAGGTGGCTGTTGTGGGCGGCGTCGCCTTGGGTGGCGCTGATCCCGTGGGCGTCGTGGCAGACCGAGCACGGCGCGTTGACCGTCACCCCGAGGTGGAGGGCGTGGGTGGGGAAGCTCTGATTGGCGAGGATGCTGGTCCGATCGTGGCACTTGTAGCAGAGGGCGTAGGCGGTGGCGGACTCCGCCGTACCGTCGGCAACGACGTACTCGCGCTCCAACAGAAAGGGGTAGATCGAGCCGTGCGGACCGGCCGGCCCGGCGCCGCCATTGCCCGGGCCACTGTCGCTGGCGTGGCAATCGGTGCAGTAGACGAGGCTGCTGGTGTTCCACGGGGAGAGCAGACTCGGGACGTTGAGGTTGGTTCCCGGCCACTCCACCGGGTGGAACGACGGGTTGTTGCGGTCGAACTCCAGGCGGGTGTTGGTCTGCAGGAGCTGGCGGGAGATCGCGGCGGCGCCGTTGGCCGTGTCGCCGTGGCACTTGAAACACACCTCGTACTGGTTCGTGGCGGGGGTGGCGGGGGTGCCGAGATCGGTGATCCCGGAAACCCCGGCCAGCGCTCCGCTGGCGGCCGGCACCTGCGCGGTGGTGGCGTTGGCGGCGTGGGGGTTGTGGCAGTCGACGCACTCCACGTGGCGCGCCATGGTGGCGGAATCCTCGGTGGGGTCGTGGACCCCGAAGGTGGTCTCTACCGGGTGGTGATATGGCTTTTGCTGGTCCGCCACGACGCTCTTGAAGGAGACGTGGCCGTTGTGACAGACGAGGCAGTTGTCCTCCTCGGTGTCGGAGCGCAGGAGGCGGCGGGAGCTGCCGGCGTTGTGCGGGCTGTGGCAGTTTTCGCAGGCGTTGGCGGCGACCGTGGTCTCGGTGGAGTTTGGCCACGGGTCCGGGGGGGTGGAGTCCCACACCTCCTGGGAGGTGGCGTGGGCGGCGGCAAGCCACCCCACCGGGTCGTGGCAGGTGGTGCACAGGGCCGAGGCGAGGTTCGGCTTGCGCAGGAAGTGGCCGGCCGCGTCGTCGTGGGGGTCGTGGCAGCTCGTGCACTGCACCAGCCCCGCCGGGTCGAGGGGGAGGTCGAGGAGGGCGGCCTGGACGTAGCCGGGGAGGGTGGTCGGATACGCCATGGAGACCGGGTGGTCATCCTGGAGATCGGTGTCAAGGAAGGCGGGGCCGGCGTTCAGGTTCTCCAGACCGGTGGGAAAGGCGATCGGCGCCGGCCGGCTTCTGACCTCGCCGAGGGCGATGGTGCCGTCGTGGCACGACAGGCAGAGCTTCGAGCTGCCGGTCGGCTGGCCGGGCGCGTTCTGGAGGGTTGAGCTGGTGTAGGTGATGTAGCTGGCAACGGACTCGTTGCGGTTCCACAAGACGCCAACGCCGCTGGACTCGTGGGGGGTGTGGCAGAAGACACACACCTCCTCCTCCACCAGCGATTTGTACGGGCCGGGGCCGGAGACCGACAGGTTGTGCTTCGAGTCAACCACCGACATGGAGCGCGCCGGCGGGGCGAGGAGGGTGAGGAGGGCGGACAACAAGACCGCGAGCTTCATGGCTGCGCCTCGGGAAGGAGCTGGTAGATCTGGATGCGGTGGTTGTAGGTATCGGCGACGTAGACGCGATCGTGGGCGTCGATGGCAATCCCGGACGGCAGCCACAAGGAGGCGGCGTCGCTCCCCGAGTGGGCGAAGGCGAGGAGCGGCGCGCCGGTGCGCGCCAGGACCTGGACGTTGTCGAACAGGGCGTCGACCACCAAGAGGTGGTCCAGGGAGTCCACCGCCACCCCCTTCGGCTTGCTGAAGGTGCCCGGACCGTCCCCCAACCGGCCAATCACCGCCAGGGAACGGCCCGCTGGATCGAGGATCTGGATCCGGAAGTTCATCGCGTCGGTGACATAGAGGTTGCCGTGGCGATCCAACGCCAGGTGGGTGGGAAAGTTGAACTCCCCCGCCTTGGCGCCGCGGCCGCCGATCACCCGCACCACCTGCCCATCCGGCCCAAAGACCACCACCTGGTGGCGGGTGGTGTCCGCCACGTAGATGCGATCGCGCTCGGTATCGACCGCGATCCCCGTCGGCCGATCGAGGAGGCCGCCACTCCCCAGCTCCCCCAGGGAGCGACCCTTGAGATCGAAGCGCAGAACCTGGCCGAGGACCGAGTCGCTCACCAGGAGGTGGCCGTGGCCGTCGAGCGCCGCGTCGATCGGCGACGGCAGGCTGAGGTGGTCGTCGCTGGGGATGCGCTGGATCCGATGGTGGAGGGGATCGAGGAGCAGGACGCGGCGCGCCCCCGGGTCGGTGACCAGCAGGCGGCCATCTTCCAGACACTCGATGCCCATCGGCCGGGTGAGGAGGCTCTCCTGGCGATGGCCAAGGACCGTGTCGACCACCCTCCCCCACCAGCCTCGCTGGATGCCGAGATCCACCTCGTGGCGAATCTCCCCGACCCGCTGCACCCGCGCCGGTTGGGGCAATGGCGGCCAGTTGACCGTCTCCGGCGCCGGCGGCGGGACGGTGGCACAGGCCACAGAGAAGAGGAGGGCGGCGACTGGGGCCCACCCCATGCAGGTTGACCGGCGAGGCACGTGCGGGCGCCTAGAACCGTTTGCGCAGGCGAAGGAAGAGACGGTTGTTTTCATCGTGGCCACTGATATCCGAGTCAATGTAGTCCTGCGTATCCACCATGCTGATCTCGATCAGCCGGTAACGAAGATTGCCTTCAAGCTGAAAGCGCAGGCCGGTGAGCTTATCCGCGATCTGCTCGCGCTCGTCGTAGGTGGTCTGAAAGCTGAACCGGGCGAAGCGGCGCGGGTACCAGTCGGCCCGGGCCATCGCAGTCTTGCCCGCGAAGCTCTCCGCCAAAGCCGGGTAGGTGGTCCGCGTCCACGCCCCGGCGATCGCGACCGCCACCGTGGACGAGGGCCGCAGGGTGATCGTCTGGCGCGCCTGCACCCGGTCGTAGGGGGAGCTCGGGTTCTCCTGTTTCTCGTACGACACCTCGCTCGTCGAGATGCCGCGGCTCAGGCGCGCCCCCACGTTGGTGCCGGTGGACGACTGGAAACGCAGGCTGCTGGCCTCCCCACTTTGCAGATGGACGGAGCTGTGCGAACGACTCGCGTAGACCGCCAGCCCCCAGTTGAAGGCGTAGGCGCCCCCCACGTTCCAGCCGTCGGTGAGGAAGGTGACGTCCGGCTGGGCGTGGACTTCGTAGTCGACGAGGACCGTGTCCCCCACCCGCAACCGGCCGCCGGGCACCAGCTCCAGGCGAGTCCAGTCGCCGACGGTCTCGATGCGGTAATCCAGGCCGTCGATGTAGGGGAGGTTCCCGGTGGGATCGGTGACCACCACCGTCTCCACCAGGACACTCAACTCGTCGAGAAAGACCACCCCGTCGACCAGGAAGGTGTGGCGCTCGTCGATCGCCAGGCCGCGGCCGCCGAGCCCTTCCTCGCGGTTGAGGGTCCGATTCCCCCCCAGGCTCAGGGAGAGCGACCCTCCCGGAACCCGCTTGCGGTAGGCCCAGGCGAGGTCGCCGGAGACCTCGTCGTCGCGCCCCGCCTCGTTGATGTGCTGGTGGTCGGCGGCGAAGTCGAAGCTCGTCTCCAGGCTTTCGTAGAGCTGGTGCACCAACGATAGCGAGCTCTGGACGTCGGTGACCCGGCTCCCCGGCGAGCTCTGCCGGCGGGCCGCGGTCTGCAAGTGGGAATGGAGCCGCGGCGTGAATTTCCACCCGAAGCCACCGGCGACGTGCTCCTCCTGGAAGAGGAAGAGGCCGGTCTGGCGACTCGCCCCGGCGGACAGGTTGGCAGTAGCGCCATGGTCCGGGTCGAACCGGCCGCCGCTGGAGAGCTCGATCCGATGGGTCAGCAGGGGCTCGGTGGCGAAGCTCGAGTCGTTCTCGTTCAGGGTATAGACCAGGCGCCCCTCGCCGCTCTCCCCCCGGTAGTCGGCCTGGTAGCGCGCCTCGGTCCGCTCCTCGTCCAGGGGAAAGGCCCCGCCTTGTTGCGTCGTTGCGCGCTGCAGGCTGAAAAAGGAGGGGATGCGCCGCTTGCGCAGATTGAGCCGCGCCCCCTCCAGCTCCGAGACCACCTCTTGCTGGGGGGTGAAGGCGCTGTCGGTGATGCCGGTGCGCCGCCGGGCAAAGAGGTCGACACCGTACGGGTGTTCCTGGAAGAGACCCAGATTGACCCCGTAGCCACGCAACAGGGCGTTGGTCTCCACGGAGTCCGACGATCCGCCGCTTTCGGTCGTCTCGTCGAGCTGCTGGAGCTCGACCTCCCCATCGACATCGAAGACCAGGAAGCGCGGGTGGTAGACGAAGCCGCGCCCCTCCATGGCGACCAGCTCCCGCCAACCGTTCTGGGTCGCGGTGCTGGAGGAGACCTCCCGGTCACCCGCCGGCGACTCCTGGACGGCATGCTCGCGCTCGTACTCCAAATCGAGACGACCGCCGACCCCCTGGAGGACGATCCAGCCGAACTGGCGCGGGCGCGCCTCGCCAGCCACCGCGGTGCCGAGGAGAACGGCCATTAGCAAACTGAACCACCCCCTCATTCGCCATCCCCCTCGGCGCCGTTCGCCGCCGGGTCGTCTGCGGTGGGCGGCAGGGCCACCGGCGGCGGGGTCGCGGCGGGCGACCCGGCGGCGGGCGGCGGCTTCAGGAAGTAGCGGCGATCGCCACCGTGCGGGTCGTGGCAGGCGGTGCAGTCCAGCTGCTCCTTCGCCTGGGCGTGATACGCGGTGGCGTAGAGCTGCTCCGCCTGATGGCAGCGCACGCACAGCTTGCGCACCGGCTGGTCGAGGACCATGAACGGGCTTTGGGTCTGGTGCGGGCTGTGGCAGCGGACACACGCACCCGCCGCCACCGGGCCATGGACGAAGGGAAACCGCCGCCCCAGCTCCGCGAGTCGAAAGGGGACGTGGCAGTCGCGGCAGAGCTCGGTGACCGGCAGGCGGATCTTTGTCCCGAAAGCGGCCTGCCGGCTCCCCGCCTTCTGCCCTGGGATGTACATCGACGGCCCGCCCGGACTCGCCAGGTGACAGGCGGTGCAGTTCTTCGAGGCGTACGGACCATGGCTATAGACCTGGAGAACCGCCGCCTCCGCTGCTGGCTTCTTGTCGCCCGCGGCGGCGGACTCATCCGCTGGGGCCTGCACCTCGCCGGGCCGCGGTACCCCGTCAAAGAAAAAGGCGAGGACGCGATACCGTTGCTCCGCCGCGCACCCCCCAACCGCCAGGCAGGTGGCGATCAGAAGGAGCGCGCCAATGGCGTGGTATCGCCGCAATGGAGCGCATGAAATCCGAGCCACGGAAACAACTCCCCCCCCCCTGTGGGCCTACCCGGTGGACCGTCCTCCCTGCCAATCGGCGCACCCCAACCGCCGCTCAACCCGCGCCGTTGCTGCCTGCTCACCGCATCCCCCCCTGGCCACCGCCCTCCTCCAGGGCGGCCGGGTTGGTGTAGACGGGAGGATACTTCTCGTGCTCCCCAAAGGCGTAGACCGCGACGTTGCCGGGGCCGTACTGATTGACCACCAGGATCATGAACTCTGCCTTGAACTCCTTGTCGACGCGGGAGTGGAAGTAGTCGGGAAGATCCGGGGTGATGGCGACCGCGGTCGGCAGCCACATCAGCCCGGGGCGGCTGCCGGCGCCGCCGAAGAACATCAGAACCTTGCCCGCCGGGCTGAAGAGCTGGACGTTCTCGAACGCCGCATCCACCACATAGAGGCGGTCCGCCGGATCGATGGCGATCCCGCGCGGCCGGGCGAAGGCGCCGATCGCGTCGCCCGGGTTGCCGATCGTCTGCAGGAAGGTGCCGTCGGCGGCGAACTTGCTGATGTGCGCCTCCATCGAGTCGCAGACGTAGATGTTCCCCTGGCTGTCCACCGCCACCGAGATCGGCGCCACCAGATAGCCACCGGCCAACTCGTCACCCGCGCCGGGGTCTGCACGGCCGATCTCCTGCAGCAGCTTGCCGGTGTGGATGTCCCACACGTGCACCTGGTGGCCGCGGATGTCTGCCACGTAGAGGCGATCCCCCTTGATACACAGCCCCACCGGGCGGGATCCCTCCCCCGTGGTCCAGGCGCCAAGGTACTTCTCCTCCGCGCTGTAGCGGAGGACCTCGCCGCGCTTCGCGTCGGCCACGTAGACCGTCCCCTCCCCATCGACGGCGATGCCGGTGGGGCGCATAAGCGCCCCCTGCTCGCCGGTGGCGAGGGCGTGCATCTTGCGTTCTTTGAGATCAATCACCACCACGATCCCGAACTGGCCGTCGGTGACGAAGATCTTGTTGTCGTGGTACGCCGCCCCGTACGGATGGGCAAAGCGGAAGGTATCCGCCTTTCCCACCACCAGCTCCTGAAACTGGGACGGCGGTTTGATGTCCTCCATCCCCTGGAACCGGTAGAGGTACTGGATGCGCGGCGGGGTCGGGGGCTCGGGAAAGAAGAGGGTGGGGAGGGGCTTCTTGGCGCTCGTGCAGCCGGTGGCGACGACCACCCCGAGGAGCAGCGCGCGGCGAAGGGAGAGGGGAATCAGCATGGATGGAGCTCCGGTGAACTGGCGTCCGCGTAACCACCGCGGCGCTGCAGGGGCCAACCCCCGCGCATTCAAAGGCGCGCCAAGGGCGCAAGATTTCACCACGAAGGAGGGGGCGGGGGCAAAGGTCTTGTACCCCATCCCTGCGCGCCGCGCCGCCGGCGTGGCGGACCGAACCCAGAAAAAAATCCCCGGCCGGTTGCCCGGCCGGGGATCTCCTTCATCCGTTCACCCCGGAGGGGAACGAACCATCCCTACTTGATGTGGCAGGTGAGGCAGAGCTGCGAGGCACCGCCCGTGCTCGCCGTGGTGCCGACCCGCAGGAGGTGGGTATTTGCCACCGCCTCCTGGTCATGCACGTCGTGGCAAGAGGAGCACTGCACCAAGCCGTCCTCGAGGACGTCGACGATGAACACCGGGCCCATGGCGCGGGTGGTTGGATTCCACAGCCCCTGATCCGCAACGTTGTCGTACTTGATGGAGATCGGGTGGGTGTTGGAGAGGTTCTTGTCCGCTCCCACGTTGGCGATGCGCGGCACGGTGAAGCCACCGCCGCCGATGGTGGAGTCGGTGATGTAGAGGGTCTGGTAGCCGGCGCCGGTCTTGCCAACCTTGTTATCGAACTCGTCGATGGCGACCGTCCCGTCGTGGCAGCCGAGGCAGAGCTTGGAGATGCCGGTCGGCTCATTCTCCTGCTGCGGCGAGTCGAGGAAGTTGATGTGGGTGTCCTCGGCGTACATCAGGTAGGTGGCGCTGGAGAGCTGATGGTTCCACAACAGGCCGATGTCGCCGGTGTTCTTGCCGTGATCATGGGGCACATGGCAGACGCGGCAGATCTCACCGCGGTGGTTCCACGTGTCGGTGGCGAAGTCGTGGGGAGACCCTACGATGCCGTTGCCGGCGCCGTTTGCGAGGGCCGCGGTGGGGGCGAGCATGGTGGCCAAGGCCAGGCCGGCGGTGAGGGAAAGAAGGGATTTCATTTTGCTTCCTCCTAATGAGGTGTGGCCCGAGGGCCGTGGGTTGTGATGCATCTCCCGGAGTTGGGATCTGCGATTCGCGTTCGTTGGTCCGGCTAAAGCAACCCGCGTGCCAACTCTCACCGCCGCCCCTATTTTTCCCCCTGATCGCCGTAACTATTAGAAAATCCTCATCCTCTCTCCATTTTCGAAAAACCGGGTAAGGCGCGAGGAAGCCTCGGTTGGGCCCGGGGCTGCGCGGTCTCACGCAGCCCCTGCGCGGGATGGCTCAGCGTCACCCGCAACTCCCCGGCGCACTGAAGAACCCTCTCGAAACGACCCACCCACCCCGCCCCCGTCTCAGGGTGAGACGTTGTGCCGCGTGGAGACCCCCCCCGGCCGAGCCCCAGCGGAGGCCGTCGCCCACGGCGAGGCCGCCCCGCGCCGGGCCCCCCGGAGGCAACCCCCGCCGGCAGGACGAGCGGCTCCGAGACACCGCCGCGCGCAGCGCCTACGGCGACCGGTCACCCGCCCGCGGCGTCGCCCCGTCCGGGCCGCAGGCGGCGCACGTCGAGCCACCCCTCCACCAGGCCGGCGACCGCAAGGATCGGGTAGAGCTGGATGGAGACCAAAAGCAGGGCGTACAGGAGGCCACGCAGGAGCGCCGGCACCCGCGCCCGGTGCAGGAGGTGGGAGAGGAGGCCGAACCCCTGGAGGGTGAAGAGGAAGAGGAGGAGGACGAGGAGGTTGGCCGCAACCACCTGCAGGGGACCTATCCCGGTGCGCAACCCCACCACCCCCCCCACCACCCCCCAGCCGAGGTGGTCGGGCAACCGCCAGGCGCGCGGGAAGGGGGGAGAGGCAGGGAGCTGACCGGTGGCCACCCACAGCGGCCGCAGGAGCTGGAGGTTGACGAGGTTCACCACCGCCAGGTTGACGAACAGGAGCGCCGGGTAGATGCGGGCGACCCCCTGGCGCACCGCCCCGAGGAGCTCCTCCATCTGCACCACCCCGCCCCCCTCCTCTGCCAGCCGCGCCACCACCACCCCCAGGAACGCGTCGACCCCGCGGAGGAGTTGCGCGGTGGGCGACACGCCACTCGCCAGCCAGACCACCAGGGAGACCGCCCCGAGGGCGGCGAGTTGGAGGGCGCTCGCCCACCCCATGGCGCGCGGCAGGGAGAGCCAGCCCCAGCCGTAGACCACCAGGACCGCCACCCCGAGGGCGAGGAGGAGAAGCTCCACCAGCCCTTCCACCGTCCCCCGCCCCGTCACCCAGGCGGTCAGCAGAAAGACGGCGAAGAGAAGCGCCGCACCCCGCACCCCGTAACGGAGGACCCCCAGGGTGGTGAAAAGCGGCAGGACCAGGGTGAGGAGGTTGGCGCCGCCGGCGAGGAGCGAGGCGGCGTACACCGCCACCGCCAGCCCGACCCACACAGCCCCGGAGGGGACCGGGCGCCCACCCTCAGGGAGAGGGGTCATCGGCCGCTGGGGCCCTCGCTACTTGTCGGCGAAGGGCAGCAGGGCAATGTTGCGCGCCCGCTGGATCGCCCGGTCCACCATCCGATGGTGGCGGGCACAGGTGCCAGTCATGCGGCCGGAGATCATCTTGCCGCGATCGGTCACATAGGCGCGCAGCGCCTTGGTGTCCTTGTAGTCGACGGTGGTGGCCTTCGCCTCACACAGGCGACAGTTCTTGGTGTACGTGGTGTGCTGGTCGTCCATGGAGCTCTCCTACTTCTCGTCCACGCGGAGGGTTTGGAACTTGATGATCGACTCGTTGTACCGATACTGGCGCTCCAACTCCCGAAGGGTCTCGTTGTCGCCACGGAACTGGAGGAGGACGTAGTGGCCCTTGGAGTGGTTGTCCACCTCGTAGGCGAGGACCTTGACCCCCCAGTCCTCCTCCTTCACCACCTCGCCGTGGTGGGAGGTGATCACCCCCTTCACGCCGTCGGTCAGCGCCTTGATCTCGTCGTCCGTGAGGGCGGAGAGGGTGATGAAGATCGTCTCGTACAACCGCATGATTTGCTCCCTTCGGACGTGAGGCCCCGGCGCGCGGGCCGAAGCAAGGAGGACAACGGGCCGCGGAGGATAGAGAACCGATGGTGCCGGCGCAAGCGACGGAGGGCCGCCACCGCTGGCGAGGCAACCGTGGTGGTGGACGCCGTACGCCGCGCACGCGTTGCCCACGGGCTGGAGGACGATCTCCGAATCCCCCTCCCGCCCCCCAGCGCCGCGGATGGGCCAGCGCGAAAGGGGACCACCCGCCGCGCCCACGCCACCCGGTGGGGCGGGGTGGTCGCCACCCCTCGGACGGTGGCCGATCCGTCGCCGATGGCGGCACGGACAAGCTCCAACGCAGGGATGAACGGCGCGACCAGCGTGCCACGATGGGCGGCCACCCACCCTGGCATCTCCAAGGGTGTTACCCCGTCCCCACACCCCTGAGCCCATGGCCCGCACCCTCTCCCTTTCCTGGGCGATCGCAGCCTCCGTCGTCGCCCACGGGGCAGTCACCGCGCTGCTCCTCTCCCTCCCCCCCCGGGGGGGTGAGGAGGTCACGGAGGGAGAGGCGGTGGAGGTCCGCCTCCTCGCGCCCTCGCCGGTCGCG
Organism: Nitrospirae bacterium CG2_30_70_394; assembly: GCA_001873295.1. GTDB lineage: Bacteria > CG2-30-53-67 > CG2-30-53-67 > CG2-30-70-394 > CG2-30-70-394 > CG2-30-70-394. Next base: position 23,002 of record MNYW01000099.1, read on the forward strand.
GTGGCCGGATCATCGGTCCAGCCACCGCAACCGGTCGCGACGCCACCCGCCGCGCCCTTGCCGCCCCAGCCCCAGGCGCCACCCCCACCGCGGCCGCGGCCGCGGCCGCCGTTGGGGGCGCGGCCGGTGGCCGACACGCCACCGGCGACCCCCGTGGCTCCCGTCGCCCCGGCGGAGACCACCGCGGCCACGACCTCCCAGCTCCCCGGCTTCCCACCCTCCGCCGCCGCCGCCGCCGCCCCGCCCGCCGCCGCCCCGCCCGCCGGCCAAGCGGTCGACGCAGCCGTGGGCGGCGGGGGCAGCCCAACTCCCGCCGCCAGCGGACTCGATGCCGCCGGCGACCGCGGCGAGGCGATCGCCGCCCTCGTCCGGCGCCTCAAGCACCACCGCCGCTACCCCCTCCAGGCGCGGCAACACCAAATCGAGGGAGCGGTGTGCCTGCACTTCTGGGTCGCGCCGGACGGGCAACTCGCCCGCGCCGAGATCGCCCGCTCCTCCGGCTCGCCGCTCCTCGACCAGGCCGCGCGCGCCACCCTCGACCGCTCCTTTCCCCTCGACCCCGCCACCGCCCGGCTGCTCACCGGCGAACCGATCACCGTCGACCTCACCTTCCGGCTGGTGGACGAGTAGGGCCACGCCGGCCAAGGGCGGGAGGCCGGCAGGGGCCGCCTTCGCCTGTGCAGACCGTCACCCGGCCCGCCCGCCGCCCAGGGCGCGGTTCGCCGGGCCGAGCCGGTGGCTCCCCCGCGACCGGCGGCCGCCGGTCGCCCTGTGTGGTGCCGATCGGCGCGCCCGGACCTCACCCCGGCGACGATCCACACAGGCCAACCCACCGTGGCTAACCGTGGCGCGTCTGACTCGTCGACCGCACAGGCTGGCGGTGACCGCGGAGTTGCAGGGGGGCCACCCTCTCCTCACCGTGGCGCAGCCACGCCGACGATCCGGTGAAAAGTCCGGGTTCGGCGCCGGCCGGAGTGGGTCGATCGTGCGCCGGAGGCAGGGCGCCTCTTTCCGGATGAGGTGGCACAGCCCGGGACCAGCGGGCCGCCCATGAACGCGCAGGGTTATTCACCGTCGCCGCCGTGGTACACCCCCCGGCAAGGCGCCGCAGTGCGCCCACGCAAAGCGCGTTGGCCACACCGTCACCGTCCGACCGCGCCGATTCGCGTTCATGGGCGGCGAGCGCTAAAAAACTTTTCCAATGCCCCTGTACGGCCTCACCGGCGGGATCGCCACCGGCAAGTCCCTGGTCCTCCACCTCTTCGAGGAGGCGGGGGCGCGCTGTTTTGACGCGGACACCTGGGCCCGGCAGGCGGTGGCGCCGGGAAGCGCGGGGTTGCGCGCGGTGGTGGCACGCTTCGGCCGGGAGCTCCTGCGGGCAGACGGCACCCTCGACCGCCAGGCCCTCGGCGCGCGCCTCTTCCACGACCCCGAGGTGAAACGGGATTTGGAGGCGATCCTCCACCCGCGGATCGCCGCCATCGGCCTCAAGGAGCTACGCGCCGCCCGTCGAGCCGAGCCGGCGCGCCTGCTGGTGGCGGAGATCGCCCTGCTCTTCGAGGTGGGGCGCGACTGGGCCCTGGACGGCACGATCCTCGTCTACGCCCCGGCGGCGGTGCAGCTCGCCCGCCTGATCGCGCGCGACCACCTGGATGAGGGGGAGGCGCGGGCCCGCCTCGCCGCCCAGCTCCCCATCGAGGTGAAGCGCGACCGCGCGGACTTCGTGATCGACAACCGCGGTGACCGCGACGCCACCGCGGCCCAGGTCGCCGCCCTCTACCCCCAGCTCTGCCAGGCAGCGCGCGCCGCCCCCCGCAACCCTCTCGCCCCGTCGCCGCCCGGCCCTGACGACCCGGCCGAGGGCGACTAAGGGGGGCCGGACGGGGTCGATCATGCACCGCGGCCAGGCGGCTCCACCCGCATGAGGTTGGCGGGGCCAGGGAAAGCCGGCCCTGAACGCGAAGGGTGTTCACCGTCACCGCCGCCGGCCCCCCCCCTCCCCTGCACGGCGCCGCGGCGCGCCAACTCATGTCGCGTTGGGCGCGCGCTCACCGTCCACGATGGGCGCCCGCGGCCGTCCCTTGGCGGCGATCGTGAACAAGCAGCCGATGGCTTGACCCCGCCGGACCGCCCCCAATCCAACCGCCTGACCCCCCTCCCCGTCGACAAAATCCGCCAGACTGCGACCCCGCCTCCCCGCAACCACGCACCGGCCAAGCCGGCCGCTGCGCCGCCCAAAGACCAGGCGCGGACTCCGGGTGCGCCGAAAGGGCCGGGGTTGGAGCCGCGCGGTCCGCTCACTCGTGGGTGAAGGTCGCGCGGATCTCCACCGCGGGCCAGCGCTGCTGGAGCTCCACCACCACCTGCCGGTCCACCGCCTGCCCCGGGCGGAGGAGGAGGTCCACCTCCACCCGCCCCTGGAGGTAGTGGATCTGGTGGATCTGACCGGGCAGGAACGGCTCGAGGTCGGCACGGCTCGGCAGGCCCTGCCGCCGGCGCCCCCGGCCCACGTCGTCCTCCGAGTCCACGTGGACCATCACGTCGATGAGATGGGGGTCCGCCCCACGCAGGGCCCAGCGGGCCCGCTCGGCGATCTGGTGGCCCTCGGAGACCGAGATGTAGGGCGCCACCTGGACGTGGAGGTCTACCAGGGCGCGGCCGCCGAACCGGCGGGTGCGCATCTCGTGGTAGGCGATCACCCCCTCGACCCCCTCCACCACCTCCCGCAGGCGCCGCCGCTCCTCATTGGAGAGGGCGCGGTCGGTGAGATCGGCCACCGCGTCGCGGAGGATGTCCACCGCCACCTTCAGGATCATCACCGCCACCAGCACCGCGGCCGCGGCGTCGAGCCACTGGAGGTGCCACAGAAAGATCCCGCCCACCCCCACCAGGACGACCACCGAGGAGAGGGCGTCGGAGCGGTGGTGCCAGGCGTTGGCCACCAGCACCGCGTTGTGCTCCCGCCGGCCGATGCGCACGGTGAGCTGGTAGAGAATCTCTTTGGAGACGATGGACAACAGGGCCAGGCCGAGGATGTACGGCGCCACCGGCGCCACCGCCGGGCTGGAGCCGGCCCAAAAGCGGTAGAGGCGCTGGCCGCCGTCCATCATCAACTCAAAGCCCACCATCCCAAGGACGGTGCCGACGATCGCCGCCCCCACCGACTCGATCTTGCCGTGGCCGTACGGGTGGCCCTCGTCCTCCGGCTCGGCGGCGTAGCGCAGGGTGATGAGGGTAGCGACGTCAGTGAGGATGTCGGAGAGGGAGTGGATGCCGTCCGCCACCATCGCCTGCGAGTGGCCAACCCACCCGCCGCCAATCTTCACCACCGACAGGATGACGTTGACGATGGCCCCGACCCAGGTGATCCCCCTAGCATCGGTCAGGCGGAGGTTCGGATGGGTGGCCATCCGCGACACGGTACACCCGCGCTCAAGTCGCCTCACCCCTCGCCGACAAGAAGGCTCGTGGCGTAACTGCCGCCGGCCCGGTTCCTGAGTCTGGAGCTCCTCCTCCCACCAGACTTGGGGGCCGGGTCCTGTTTTTGGCGTCCCGCGGCTGGAACCACCCCGGCCGCCAGCCCGCCACCCGCACCGCAGGCGTACCGGCTACCCGTCGCGACGCCGCCGAGGCCACGGCCCGAAGATGGGCACCCCGCCGCGGCCGTCACCCCCCCCAACCCTCGGCTGGAGGCCGTGGCTGGGGTCCTAGATTCGGGTCGGCCCACAGCCCGGGACCGCAGGCGTACCGGGCGGTACGGCGAGGATCCCGGACGAGGACACGACCCGCAGATGCGCCCCGGACGCGGCCGTCACCCCCGGCGTGCCAGGTGCAGGGTGGCCTCCCAGATCGGCGCAAGGTGATCGAGGAGCCGGTGGTCGCCACCCGGGATCGGCGTCAGGTGGGCGTCGGGGCAGACTGCTTCGGCGAGGAACCGCTCGGCGGCGCGGATCGGGACGGTCTCGTCGCGGGTGCCGTGGAAGATTTGCACCGCACACGGCGCGCCCCCCTCCCACACCGCCGTTTGGTGGGCGCGGCCGTCACGGAGAAAGTCGTAGCGCAACCGGTACGGCGCCCCGGTGGTGGCGTCGGTCGCCGCCACCACCCCGGCGCGCCGCCACCGCTCGACCCCCTCGGGCCCGAGGTAGAGGTCGTGGTGGTCGAAGAAGTCGAAGGCCGGGGCAATGAGGACCAGTCCCGCCACCTGGTGCGGCCGGTGCTGGGCAGCCAGCAGCGCCACCACCCCGCCGAGGGAGGAGCCGATGAGAACCACCTTCGGCAGCCCGAACCGGTCGAGGACGAGGGTGAGGTCCGCAACCTCGCGGCTGATCGTCGTCTCTTCAAAGAGCCCGTCGGATGCGCCGGTCCCGCGGTAGTCGAAGCGGACGTAGGGGAGGCCCGCCGCACGGGCGGCTTGCTCGAAGAAGGTCGCCTTGGTCCCTGCGCACGGCGAGCGAAAGCCGCCGGCGAAGCCGACCCCCACCCGCCCCGCACCGGGGGTGAAGTAGGCGGCAATCCGCTCGCCCGAGGGGGTGTCGAGATAGGTAACCATGGGAAGGGAGACCACGCGCACCCGACGGCGGGGCAGGGCGGAGAGCGTAGCCATGCCGCGCGGTCGGCGCGCAACCGAAGGCGGCCGGAAAGGGAGGAGCGGCCGGAAGAGGGCCCACCCGCCCCGCCGCTTCTCCCCCCACCCCGCTGGAGGGGGTGGCCGGTCGCCCGAGGCGCCAAGGGGCGGGAGGCCATCGAGCAGCAGGCGCGGAGCGGCAAAGGGGCGCGCCACCACCGGCGGTCACCCGCGCAGGCGCGGGTTGGTGGCCTCCCTAAGCCCCTCCCCGGCCAGGTTGAAGGCGAGGACCACCACGAAGATCGCCAGCCCCGGAAGGTAGGTGAGCCACGGGGCGTCGAACAGGAAGCTGCGGCCGTCGGCGAGAATGTTGCCCCAGGTGGCGGCGGGGGGCGGCACGCCGAAGCCGAGGAAGGAGAGGGCGGACTCGGTGAGGATCGCGTCCGCCACCCCGAGGGTGGCGGCGACGAAGACCGGCGCCAGGCCGTTGGGGACCAGGTGGCGGAAGATCAGCCGCCACTCGGGCAGCCCCAGGCAGCGGGCGGCGAGGACAAAGTCGCGCTCGCGCAGACTCAGCAGTTCGGCGCGCACGAAGCGGGCGGTCCCCATCCATGAGGTGGCGCCGATGATCGCCATGATCGTGTAGATCGACGGCGGTAAGAGGGCCACCGCGGCGAGCAACAGAAAGAAGGTGGGGAAGCAGAGCATCACCTCCACCAGGCGCATGATCAGGGAGTCGACGCTCACCCCAAGCAGCCGCACGTGGCCGTAGTAGCCGGCGATCGCCCCGAGGCCGATGCCGATCACCAGCGAGATCCCCACCGCGATGAAGCCGACCGACAGCGACACCGACGCCCCCTGGACCATCCGGGCAAAGACGTCGCGACCGAGGTCGTCGGTCCCGAGCAGGTAGAGACCGAGGGGCGGCCGGGCCGCCACCGGCAGGGTGGTGCTCGCCGCGGCGAAGGGTGGCCGCAGGCGGTCCGCCAGGCGGACGGTGGCGGGATCGAGCACCGCCCACCCCTCGGTAAGCGCCTTGCCGGCGATCGCGGTAACCACCAACAGCAGCAGCACCCCGGCCGCGCCGAGGGCAAGGCGGTCGCGGCGAAAGGCGCACCACGCGGCCCGCCAGGGACCGGGGGCGGCTCCAGAGGAGGGGGTGGCGGGGGTCATCGTTCCGGTCGCCTCAATCGAGGCGGATCCGCGGGTCGGCCACCGCGTAGAGGAGGTCGCTCACCAGGGTGCCGGCGAGGGTGAGTCCCGCGGCGAAGAAGTTGATCGTCAGGACCACCGGGAAGTCGCGCGCCAGGATCGCGTCGTAGCCGAGCCTCCCCATCCCGGGCCAGGCGAAGATCGTCTCGAAGATCACCGAGCCACCGATCAGCGCCGGCAGCATGAGGCCGAACATGGTGATGAAGGGGAGCAGGGCGTTGCGGAGGGCGTGACCGTAGGTAACCACCACCTCGGGCAGCCCCTTGGCGCGCGCGGTGCGCACGTAGTCCTGAGCGAGGACCTCCACCATCTGCGAGCGGACGTAGCGCGACAGGACCGCGATCCCGGCAAACGCGGACATCACCGACGGCACCACCAGGTGCCAGAGGCGGTCGTTGCCCCGGTACCACGCCGACACCCCCTCGAAGCCGAAGGTGCGCATCCCCACCACCGACACCTGCAGGTGGGTCACCGTCCACAGGATCAGGAGGTAGGCGAGGAAGAAGCCGGGGATGGAGATCATCGCGAAGGCGGCGAAGGTGGTGGCGCGGTCGAAGGCGGAACCGCGCGCCACCGCCGCTTGGATCCCCACCGGGAAGGCAAGCAGCCAGGTGATCACCGTGCCGGTGAGAAAGAGGGGCAGGGAGTTGAGGAACCGCTCCCAGATCTTCCCCACCACCGGCTGGCCGTCCTTGAACGAGACGAGGCGGCCGGTGGCCAGGTCACGGACCCAGTAGCCGTACTGAATGTGGAGGGGCTCATCGAGATGGAAGGCGGCGCGGATCCGCGCCACGTCTTCCTGCTTCAGGCGCGGGTTGGACGGATCCACCAGCGACGGCTCCCCCGGCGCCAGGTGGACCATGGCGAAGGAGAGGATTGAGATCACCACCAACAGCACGAGGCGCTGGCCCACCTGGCGCAGGGTGAAGCGGAGCATGGGGACCATGATCCGCCAGCCGGCGCGGCCCCGTCCACGGCGCGGCCTGGCGACCGCCGCCCGAAGCCCGCCGGTGCGGACGGTGAAGCGGCGGCGAGCGCGCCCCCCCCGCCTCACCGGGACCGCTTACGCGGGAAGACGTCGCGTTTCTTCGAGACCACGCGGTCGATGAACAGGGTCCCTGCCAGGTGGTCGAGCTCGTGCTGCAGGGCGCGCGCCTCAAACCCCTCCGCGTGGACCACCTGCGCCTTGCCGTCGCGGTCTTGGTACTGGCACACCACCTCGGTGGCGCGCACCACGTTGGCGGTGAAGTCGGGAATCGACATGCACCCCTCGCGCCCCACCGCCATCCCCGACCACTCGACGATCTCCGGGTTGATCAGCTCCAAAAGGCCGTGGTTCGCGCACGCCTTGCGCGCCTTGGAGCAGTCCACCAAACAGATGCACAGCGACCGGTCCACCTGCGGCGCGGCAATCCCCACCCCGCCCGGCCCCGCCGCCATGGTCTCCGCCAGGTCGGCGAGGAGCGCCGCCAGCGCCGGCCCGAAGTCGGCTACCGGCGCGGCGAGCCGCTTCAGGCGCGGGTCCGGGTAGGTGAGGATGGGGAGGATGGCCATGGGAGGCGGCCGGCGGCCGTAGCCGCCAGCGATCGACTTTTCAGCAAGCGGCGGGTTCAGCGTACGGACCGCCACGGTTGCACGAGCTGAAGGCCGAGGAGGGGACCCTACAACGGATACTCCTCGATCTCCTTCACCGACACGTCGCAGGCGAGGTCCCGGGCGACGCGGGCGAGGCCCGTTTCCAGCTCCTCCACCGGGACCGGGCTCCGCGCCTCGATCACCATCGCGTAAACCGGCTTGGCCGCGCTGCCCACCACCTCAGTGGAGAGGTCGGTGATGTTCACGGCCAAGTCGGCGAGGAAGCGGGCGACCGGCGCCACGATCCCCGGGTGGTCGGCGCCGAAGACGGTAATCAGGCACGGGGTGCGCCCCGCCGCCGCCGGCCGCCCCACCTCCCCCGCCGCCAGCGGGTGGAGGGCGTAGGCGAGGCCGAGGTCGCGCGCCGCCGGACCGATGTGCGCCTCCAAGGCCGCCACCCCACCGTCGCCGAGACGGACAATGAGGAGGATGGCGAACTCGCCGCGCAACTGGGTCATGGAGGAGTCCTCCAGGTTGCAGCGCGCGGCCAGGAGCGCCTCAGCAATGGCGGCGACGATCCCCGGCCGGTCCGGGCCGCTGACGGTGAGCAGGACGTAGTGAACATCCATGGGGGTAGCTCCGTGGGGGTGGGTGGCGATGATGGCGCGGCCGCGACCGAGTCGCTACGGGGCGCGGAGCGGGGCGAGACCCACGACGAGAGGGGTGGCGCGCCCGGAGCCACGGCCGTGCGGCGCGCCGGAGCGGCGAAGATCGAGATCGAGAATAGAGCCGCGCGGCCACGGTCGACCGCCCCCCTCCACCGGCCCCTAGGCGCCGGCCGGAGTTGGGCGATTGGGTGGCGGGAAGAAGCAGCGCGCGTCCTGGCCCCGCTCCGCTTCGTCGCCCCAGCCCAACCCGCAGCTACCCCCGCAAGGCGTGGCCCAGCCCCTGGTGGGCGAGGTAGCGGCGCCGCACCGCCGCCGCGACGAAGGCTCCACTGACCCCGCCGAGGGCGGCGAGGAAGGCGGCGAGGACCACCTCGTGACCCAGGAGGTAGCCACCGGCGCCGCAGAATAGGGCGACCCCCCAGGCCAAGAGGACCACCGGCCGCGCCAACCGCGGCGGCCGGCGGAGGATCCGGCCGAGCTCGCCGGTGCGCTCCGCCGCCTCGATCACCGCCGCGTAGTCCAGGGGGGTGAGGGCGCGCTCGTCGAGAATCTGGCGGGCGATCGCCTGCGACTTCGGGCTCTTCGTCCCCGCGTGGTCGAGGACCATGTCCACCAACTCGGCGTCGGTAAAGGTGCGGAAGGTGGCGTGCAGGCGGTGGTCCATGTCGCTCATAGAGGTTCCCTCCCGGCGGGCCGGGATCCCTCCACCGTAGCCGCTCGCGCCGGTATGGGCAGCGGTCGTGCGCCAAGGGGGAACCGCGCCGGGTCGACGCGGGCGCGGGCCGCGGCGAGCTGCTCGGCCACCGGCGCCCCGCGCAGCGCCGGGTCCGCGAGGCCGAGGTGGGCGAGGGCCGCGTATAGGGTCTGCTCGCGGCCCGGGGAGGTGAGGGGGAGGGGGGCGGCGCCACTGCCCTTGCTCAGCTTCGCCCCCGCCGCGGTGGTGACCACCGGCAGGTGGACGTAGGTGGGGAGGGGCAGAGAGAGGCAGCGGTAGAGCACCACCTGGGGGCCGGTGGCTTCCAGCAGATCGGCGCCACGCACCACCTCGGTGACCCCGAGGGCGGCGTCGTCCACCACCACCGCCAGGGGGTAGGCGACCACGCCATCCGCACGCCGGACCACGAAGTCGCCGCCTTGCTCGGTGAGGTCCTGGCGCTGCTCGCCCCACCACCGATCCATGAAGGCCACCGGCGTGGCCGGGACGCGCAGGCGCACGCTGCGCGCCGGTCGCCCCGCCACCAGCCCGGCGCGACAGGTGCCCGGGTAGCGGCCACCGGCGGCGGCGACCTCGGCACGCGAACAGGCGCAGGGGAAGGTGTGGCCGGTGGCGGCGAGGCGCTCCAAGGCGGCCTCGTACGCCGCGCCGCGTTGCGACTGATAGACCACCACCCCGTCCCAAAAGAGGCCATACGCCTCCAGGGTGCGGAGCTGCAGATCGCTGGCACCCGCCACCACCCGCGGCGGGTCGAGGTCGTCGATGCGCAGGTGCCAGCGGCCGCCCACCACGCGGGCCAAGAGGTAGCTCCCGACCGCCGCCACCAGGGAGCCGAGGTGGAGCGGCCCGCTCGGCGACGGGGCGAAGCGGCCCACCGTCGCCTTGGTAGACTCGCCCCATGGCGACCCAGATCGAGCCCGTCCACTTGGCATGGATCCTCCTGGCAACGCTGCTCCTCTGGCTGTTGGCGACCGCGGGGGCGTCGGCGGCGGGGTGGGACGCGGACGAGCCGGTACGATACCGCACCTACCGCTCCGGTGACGCCACCCCGCCGCCGGCCGCGCCGGGGCCGGAGTGGCCGGCGTGGGTGCGCCTCGCCCTCGGCGAGGGGGTGGAGGTGTGGGTGGAGCCGTGGCTCTACCAGACGCCGGGCTCCGCGTGGACGCCGAGCTTCGCGCCCCTGGTGGGCTTCCCGCCGTTGCCGCCGTGGCCGGCGCGGGCGGGAACCGCGCCGCCGCCGGCCACCGCCGGGGCCTCCGCCCGGTAGCCACGCCACCCGCGGCCCCGCCGGCGGGTAGCGACCCCCGCGCCGGAGAGCGCCGGCGCCGGCCGTCGATCGGCAAGGCGTTGCGCCGGCTCCGGGCGGACCGGTTCGCCCGACCGCGGCGCGGCGGAATCTGACTCCCAGTGGGGTCCGGGGACGGGGCCCGGATTTGCGCCCCATTGGGGGCCCCGGCGGGCCTCGTCGCCGAGCCGCGCGCCCCCCCCTCCGAACGGCTCGGCCGCCAGCCGCGCGCCCACCCCTTCGCGCGCCACCATCGCCAAGGCCCAACCGGCCACGAACGCGCCGGCGGCGATCACCTCCGGGGGGGCGGCGGGGGCGGCGTGGGGGTGGAAGCGAGGTGGCGCGCAGCCTCCAGGTAGCCATCGAGGTCGAAGGCGGTGGCCGCCGCCTCGTAGACCGCGCACGGGAGCGACCCCGTTTCACGCCCGCCGCGGCGCGCCTCGCCCGCGTCGAGGGCAGCCTCGCCGCCGAGGTCGAGGGCGGTGGCCGCCGCCAGGGAGGTTTGGCAAGGGTGGGGCCCCGCCTCCCCCCGACCTCCGCGCAAAAAGAAACCCCGCCCGGCTTGCGCCGGACGGGGAAGAGTTTGACCTCTTTTTCCCGGGGGCTTGGGTCTCGGCCACCTCCTCTGCCCGCAAGGGCGTGGCACGTCTCTAAGACGCGCCGGTGGACGGTGGCGGCCCCGTCTCCCCCAGTCGACCGGGGGGCGGGGCGGGAGGCCAGCCCCATTCCTCTTGTTCAGTGGCTACGCGGCTCGATCCCTCACCCCCTTTCTTTTGGAGTCTCCGATTGCGATCGGGTGATCACCCACTCGCAACGTACCAAAGAGAGGGGCAAACGGCAGCCTTAGGGGGCCGGCCCCCCATCCCCCGGCGCGCCCCTTGGGCTCTACTTCGTCGCCGCACCTTCCTTCTTCGCCGCCCCCTCCTGCTTCGCTCCACCCTCCTTCTTGTCCGCTCCCTCCTCCTTGAACTCGATGCGTGCCTTCGCCTTCAGCGTGTCGGCAAGGGTCTTGAGCTGGGTGCGGTAGCGGTCCTGGATCACCTGCTGCGCCAGGCGCGGCTTGACCTCATCGAAGGAGGGGGGCGGCGTGTTCTCCTTCTTCTCCTCTACCTTGATCACGTGCCAACCGAACTGGGTCTGGACCGGCTCGGAGACCTCGCCCTCCTTCAGGGCGAAGGCGGCCTTCTCAAACGCGGGGACCATCCGGCCCTGGCCGAAAACGCCGAGGTCGCCCCCCTCGGCCGCACTCGGGTCCGTGGACACTGCCTTGGCCACCGCCTCGAATGGCTCCTTGCCCTCGACGACCCGTTTGCGCGCCGCCAACGCCTCCTTCTCGGTCTTCACCAAGATGTGGCGGGCGTGGATCTGGGGCGGCGGGGAGAGCTGCGGGAGGAGCCGGTCGTACTCCTTCTTCAACTCCTCGTCACTCGGCTGGCCCTCCTCCGCCACGTGTTTTTTCATGTAGAGACGGGCGAGGAGCGCCTCCTTCGCCTGGGCCATTCCCTCCTTGAACTCCTTCTCCCGGTCGAGCCCCTCCTTGGTGGCTGCCTCGGACATGAGGTAGCCGAGGATCACCTGCTCCACCAACTGCTGGCGCCGCTCGCCGGTGGCGAACTGGCCACGGACCTGGGGGGGCAGGGACTCGAGGCGCTGGTCGATCTCGGTGGCGGTGATCGGGTGGTCGTTCACCGTTGCCACCACCTTGCCTCCCCCCTCCGCACCGTGGCCGGCGGCGGGAAGAAGGGCGACGACGAGGAGGGCGGCAACGGCGGTAACGCGAGGCTTATTGGGCATGGGACACCTATTCGAGGGAGAGGATTCGTTTGCGGAAACCGCAGCGCGCAACGTTGAAACCGCCCCTTCACGTTGTCAAACCGCGGGCCGACAAAGGCGGGAGATTGCCGCCCATGTGCCTCCTCCTCTGCCTCCTCTTGCCCCTGTTATGGCCCGCCTCCGCCCACGCCTGGGGACCGGCGACCCACCTCTCCCTCGCCGCCGCCGCCCTGGAGCAGATCGTCCCGCTCGGCCTCTCCCTCACCCCTTTGCTGTTGCGCCACCGCAACCACTTTCTCTTCGGGTCGATCGCCGCGGACGAGACGATCGCCAAGTCCCTGGCACCTCCAGCGCGCCACTGCCACCGCTGGGAGGTCGCCTTCGCCCTCCTCGACGCCGCCCCCGACGCCGCCACCCGCGCCTTCATGTGGGGCTACCTCTGCCACCTGGCGGCGGACACGGTGGCGCACAACCTCTACGTCCCCCACCACCTCGTCGCCCACGTGGGCCAGCACTCCTTCTCCCACGCCTACTGGGAGCTGCGCGCCGACCAGCTCGCCCCGGAGGCAGCGTGGCGCCTCCTCGCCGCCCTCACCGCCGAGGACCACCGAGTGGGTGAGCGCCACCTGGCCCGCTACCTCACCCCCACCCTCTTCTCTCACGGGGTGAGCCGGCGCCTCTTCTATGGCTGGCTCACCACGGTCTCCCGGCCGCCGTGGCGGCGGGCGATGGCGCGGATGGCGGCGCGCTCCGCCTGGCCGATCACCCCGGTGGTCCTGCGGCCGTACCGGCAGCGGGCCCTCGCCCACACGGTGGAGCTGCTGGCCCGCGGCGCGCAGGCCACCTGCGTCCGCGACCTCGACCCCACCGGCCGCGCCGCCCTGCGCGAGGCCACGCGCCTGCGGCGGCTGCTGCGCCGCGGTGGCTGGAGCGACGCGGTGGCCGCCTACGTCCCCGGCCAGCTCGACCCGGCGGGGCTGGCCGCGCCACCGGCGGCGTAGCCGGTCAGCGGCCCGCCGCCACCCACGGCAGCTGCGCCTGGCGCCAAGCGACGGAGCCGCCGGCGACGTTGTACACCGCCTGGTAGCCGGCGCCGCGCAGGCGCGCCGCCGCCTGCGCCGAGCGACTCCCCGACTGGCAGATCACCACCAGCGGCTGGTCGGGCGGGGCGAGCTTTCCCACCGCCTCGACGAACTCGGGGTTGGGCCGGCCGCCGCCGTAGAGCCACGGCACGAGCTGGGCGCCGGCCGCGTGGCCGCCGGCAAACTCCTCCGGGGTGCGCACGTCGAGGAGCACCGCCCCGGACTGCTGCACCTGCAAGGCGGCCCCCGGCGCCACGTCCCCGCCGGCGACGGCGCGGGCGCAGGCGGCGACAACCAGCAAGAGGGTGACGGCGGTGACGAAGGAACGAAGGGTGTGCATCGGTCGGCTCCGAAAAAAATGGGGAAGAAAGAGGGTGACCCTCAGCGTCTGTCGGACGCCAGGCTGCAGGAGGTGGGGCCAAAGTCCGACCGGCCCCTACAGCCCCGCGTGGCCGCGGCGTTCCAACGGCCCGCGGCTCGCGTGGGAAGCGGGGGGCGTTTATACTCGCCCCCTCGCGTCTCCGCGCCTGGTCAGGCGCCGTCGTGGCGGGACCCTGTGAACCGGGTCAGGTCCTGGCGGAAGCAGCCCTAAGCAGATCGTCTCGGGTACGGCGGTCGCCTGGCCAGACTCGGGGACGCGAGGGTTGCCGGCCTCCCTTCCCCGGAACGCAAGTGGACCACCAGGTCACCGCCCGCCGCTTCCGCCCGCAGCGCTTCGCCGAGGTGGTGGGGCAAGAGGCGATCGTCCGCACCCTCCTCGGCGGCCTCGCCCGCGGCCGCATCGCCCATGGCTACCTCTTCTCTGGGCCGCGCGGCGTCGGCAAGACCACCACCGCCCGGCTGTTGGCCAAGGCGCTCAACTGCGCCGCCCCCGAGGCGGGCGAGCCGTGCAACCGCTGCCCCGCCTGCTCGGAGGTGGCAGAGGGGCGGTTCGTCGACGTGATTGAGATCGACGGCGCCTCCAACACCGGCGTCGACAACATCCGCGACCTGCGCGAGCAGGTGGCCTATCTGCCGGCGATGGGCCGCTACAAGGTGTACGTGATCGACGAGGTCCACATGCTCTCCAAGGGCGCCTTCAATGCCCTGTTGAAGACCCTGGAGGAGCCGCCGCCGCACGTCGTCTTCGTCTTCGCCACCACCGAGCTCCACAAGGTGCCGGCGACCATCGTGTCGCGTTGCCAGCGCTACGAGTTCCACCGCATCCGCGAGGCTGAGATCGTCGCCCAGCTCCAGCGGGTGGCGACGGCGTACGCGGTGGCGACGGAGGAGCAGGCTTTGTGGGAGATCGCGGTGGCCGCCAGTGGCTCCCTGCGCGACGCCGAGTCGCTCTTCGACCAGGTGGTCGCCTTCGGCGCCTGCACCTGCGCCACCGTCCACGACCTCCTCGGCCTGGTGGACCGCGGCGTCCTCAGCGAGGCGGTGGCGCACATCGCGGCGAAGGATGGTGGCGCCCTGTTGCGGCTGGTGGACGAGCTGGTCGGAGCCGGCTACATGTTCGAGTCGTTCCTGAAGAGCCTCGCCGAGCAGGTCCGCCACCTCCT
>MNYW01000082.1 GCA_001873295.1 Nitrospirae bacterium CG2_30_70_394
GGTGATGCAACCCGTCAGCATCACAACCACCCCGTCGTTGACGGTACAGGGTGCCTTCGAGAGCGGCTCGAACTCGATCGAGGTCGAGGCTGACCTCATCCAGGTGGTCCTGTGCGTCAAGCCGGACCCCTTCATCACCTCCAGCTTCACCATCACCAACAGCAGCAGCGCCACCCAGACCTTCTCCTTCCTGTCGACCTTACCGGTCTCGCCGGCGATTCCCTCCCCGACCGTGATGAACGGCCACATCAGCGGCACGGTGACCGACGCGAACAGCTCCGGCTCGGCCCTCGTCTCCACCAACGGTTCCGCCCCCCTCTACCAGGGATGGATCGATGGCGGCGTCGTGGGAACCACTGCCCTCTATTCCGATCCGTCCAGTTGGGGCACGGGCACCATCCCCTATGTCTCCTTCGCCAGCCTGCCGGGCGGGGCGGTGGCGAGCGCGATCGGCATCCAGATCAACTTCACCCTCTCCGCGGGGGACAGCGTGACCCTCGACAGCTTCTTCGAGGTCCTCCCGGTGCCCGAGCCCGCCTCCGCGGGGCTGGTGGCGATCGCCTCGGCTGGCCTTGCCCTCCTGCACCGCCGGCGGGCGTAGCTTCCACCTCGTCGACTTCCTGGGGCGGCCCCCACCCGGGGGCCGCCCCCTTTTTTTGCCCGCGCCCAACGCGCCGGGTACGGGCGCGTTGGCTTGGGGGCGCGGACCCGAGGGTTGCCCGCCGCCCACGGCGGGCGGTCGCGCGGCGCGCCGTGGGGGATGGGGCGGGGGAGGATGGCCGCGGAGGCGGCCCGACCTTCCCGGCGTGGACGATGGCCCCCGTCGACCGCCGGACCGCCCCCATCCCCCCCAACCTGGGCGCGCCGGCGCGCCCGCGCCTCAGCCGGCGGGGCGCGTTTCCAGGTTGAGGGCGTCGAGGACCGACTTCACCACCACCGCCAGGGGCACCGCGAAGAAGGCGCCCCACACCCCCCACAAGGTGCCGAAGACGAGCAGCGCCAGGATAATCGCCGCAGGGTGGAGGTGGACCGCCTCGCCGACGACCACCGGCGCTAAGAGGTTGCCGTCGACCAGCTGGATCAGGCCGTAGGCGAGCAGCACCCAGCCCGCATCCCAGGTGAACCCCCACTGGGCGAAGGCCAGCAGCGCCACCGGCACGGTCACCGCCAAGGCGCCGACGTACGGGATGAGGGCCGAAACTCCGGAGATCAAGGCGAGGAGAAAGGCGTAGTGCAGTCCAAGGAGGGCAAACGCGATCTCGGTAATCACGGTGACGATCACCACCTCCCACAGCTTGCCGGTGATGTAGCGCCCCATCTGGCCGTCCACGTCCTTCAGGACCCGGTTGAGGAGGCCCTGGTCGCGCGGCCAATAGCGGCCGATCCAGGCGAGGATCTGCTCCTTGTCCTTGAGGAAGAAGAAGACCAGGAGGGTGACCAGGACGAGGTAGACGAGGAGGGTGACCAGCCCCGGGATCCCCTGCATGATCCCGCTCACCGCCGCCTGCCCCACCTCGCGGAGCTGGTCGGAGAGGCGCTGGGTCACCTCATTCATATAGCCGGCGCCGATCAGCCGGCGGGTCTCCTCCAGGCGCGCCGCCGCGGTCTCCTGGACCGCCGCGACGATCCGCGGCAGATCGCCCACCAGGGCGGTGAGTTGGCTGACCACCGCCGGCAACAACCACAGGAAGCCCCACAGGAGGACGAGGAAAAAGCCAAGGTAGAGGGCGGTAAAGGAGGCCCAGCGCGGCAACCCGAGGCGCCCGAGGGCGCGGATCATCCGCTCGAGGCAGTAGGCGATCACCACCGCCGCCAAGAACGGCGCCATCGGCCCGGCGCAGCTGACCACCAGAACGAGGCCGACCCCGAGCACCCCGAGGAGGGCGAGGACCTGGCGATCGCGCAGCAGGGGGGGGACGAGGAAGGCCATGGCGAAGGCGGCGACGCGACCGCTCGCGCGCAACCGTACGGCCCGCGGTGGCCAGCGACAACCCCGCGGCCGCCCGCCACCGCGCCGCTTTTTCACTCCCCCTGGCCGGCGTAGTACTCTGGCCCGGTTCGCGGATTCCCGAACGCCACGCGGGCCCGAGGTCACCGACTTCCATGAAGCTCCCCCATCTGAAGATCCGCAACATCGACGTCCCCCACCCGATCATCCAAGGCGGGATGGGGATCGGCGTCTCCTGGGAGCGGCTCGCCGGCAACGTGGCGAAGAACGGCTGCATCGGCATCATCTCCACCGTCTGCACCGGCTACCGCCACCCGAGTTTCGTGAAGATGAAGGGCGGCCGGCCGGTGAAGCCGGAAAATCTGCACAACGGCCCGGCCCTGACCAAGATCATCCACGACGCCAAGCTGATCGCCGGCGGCATGGGGGCGATCGGGGTGAACATCCTGTGCGCGATCACCGACTACGCGCGGGTGGTGACGGACTCGGTGGCCGCTGGCGCCCAGCTCATCATCTCCGGCGCCGGCCTGCCCCTGCGTCTGCCCGAGTACGTGGGAAGCGCGGACGTAGCCTTGCTGCCGATCATCTCCTCCGCGCGCGCCTTGAAGCTCATCTGCAAGAGCTGGCAGCGGCGTTACGACCGTCTGCCCGACGCCGCGGTCCTCGAGGGGCCGCTCTCCGGCGGCCACCAGGGGTTCACCATGGAGCAGTGCGACGACCCCGCCTACCAGCTCGAAAATCTTCTGCCGCCGGTCCTCGAGGAGGCGAAGGTGTGGGGCGACATCCCGATCATCGTCGCTGGCGGAATCTGGGACCGCGCCGACATCGACAAATACCTGGCGATGGGCGCCGCCGGGGTGCAGATGGGGACGCGCTTCATCGGCACCTTCGAGTGCGACGCGGACGCCCACTTCAAGCAGGTGATCCTGGAGGCGAAGAAGGAAGACATCCAGCTCATCCACTCGCCGGTCGGCTATCCGGCGCGGGGCGTCATCACCCAGCTCCAGCACGACATGGCGTCGGGGACCGCGCCGCCGATCCAGTGCATCTCCAACTGCGTCACCCCATGTGACCACGGGCGTGAGGCGAAGGAGGTGGGGTTTTGCATCTCCGACCGCCTCGCCGACGCCCAGAAGGGGAAGGTGGAGACCGGCCTCTTCTTCTCCGGCTCCAACGGCTACCGCCTCGACCGGATCGTGCCGGTGAAGGAGCTCATCGCAGAGCTCACCGCCGAGACGTGAGCCGCGCGGTCGCTACCCTGCGGTGGCGCGACCTCGCCGTCCTCGCGCTGCTAATCACCGCGCTCGCCGGCGCGACCGCCCTCCTCCTCACCCTCGGCGCGGGCCACGACGAGCCACGCGGCTGGCTACGCCTGGCGATCACCCTGTTGCTCCTCACCCTCCTCGCCAAGGGGTGCGCCCTGGCCCGCGGTCAGGCGGAGGAGCGCTACCGGCGGCTCTTCGAGGGGGTCGCGCGCCACACGGGCGGGGAGCTGGAGGTCATGGCGCACCCCGCCACCGGCGCGCTTCCTGCGCGCGGCGCGGCGACCACCACCCTCTTCACCCTCCGCTGGCACCAGGCGGGCTACGCCTGCGCATGGTCCTTCGTGCGCGACCACCAGGGACGCACCACCACCGACCGCTTCCCGGTACGGGTGGCATGTCGCAACCCGCGCCGTTGGAGTTGGTCGATCCGCCAGGACCTCACCCGCTCCCCCTTTCCCGACCCCCACGCCCCACCCACCGGTGACCGTGGTTTCGACGAACGGTACCGGGTGGTCGCCAGCCGCGAGGCCGCCCCCGCCCTCACCAGCGCCCGGATCCGCGACCGGCTCCTCACCCTCCACCCCCTCCTCCACCTGGACCTCGACGGCCGCCCGGACGCAATCGTCGCCACCCTCTACCACCCGACCACCGACCCCTACCCGTACCCCTACCTCTTCGAGCTCCTCACCTGGCTGGCGGCGGCGCAGGAGGGGACCACCCCCCCCGAGTAGGCCGGCGCTGGCCGTGGTGCGCGGGGGCCACGCAAGGCACGCGCAACAAAAAGGCCCGTGGCCGCAGCGCGGCCACGGGCCTGATCACCCTCCACAACGCGCCGAGTTACGCCTTCTTCGCGGTGGCACGCTTCTTCGGGGCAGCCTTCTTCTTCGCCGTCGCCCGCTTCTTCGGGGCAGCCTTCTTCTTCGCCATCGCCCGCTTCTTCGTACCGGCCCGCTTCTTCGCGGTGGCGCGCTTCTTCGGGGCGGCCTTCTTCTTCGCGCCCGCCTTCCGCTTCGCGCCCGCCTTCTTCTTCGAAGCCGCCTGGAGCACCTGCACCGCCTTGTTGGAATCCTGGACCGAGTCGAAGGCGAGGTAGATCACCGCGTTGCGGCCCAGGGCCGCCGCCGAGTAGCCACGCAAATTGATCCCCGCCGCCGCCAGCTTGGTGCTGATCTCGGTGCACAGCCCCATCTTGTTCGGCGCCACCACCCGCAGCGACCCCATGGTGTCCGCCTTGGCGAAGCCGGCGTTCTTCGCCACCCGCATCCCCTTGGCGCCGGAAATCGGCGCGACAAAGAGGACGCCGTTTTTCCCGTTCGTGTCCCGCCGCGCAATGATGAACTCGAGGTCCACCCCTGCGTTCGACAAGGCGGCGAGCTTCTCCGCCATCCCACCGGGCTCATCCTTGATCGAGCCCGCCCAGACGTTGACACGCGCTACGTTCATTGCCATGTCCTTCCCTCCTCTGTGGAGTGGGGCCCGCGGGCCCGTTGATGGTGGTACCGCCAATCGCGGTCGTTCGCTCCCCTTTCGGCAAGGAGCCTAGCGCCTACAGGTAGAGCATCTCTTGCGATCCCTCGCTCCCCTCGGGAGCCGAACGCCCGAGGGCCGCGTAGCCGGCGGCGGAGACAACCCGACCGCGCGGCGTCTTCTGTAAGAGTCCCTGGAGGATGAGGTAGGGCTCCACCACATCCTCCACCGTATCGCGCTCCTCGTTGACCGCCGCGGCGATGGTGGAGAGGCCCGCCGGGCCGCCGCCGTACTTGTCGATGAGGATCGTGAGGAGGTGGCGATCGAGGGCGTCGAGGCCGAGGCGATCGACGGCCAAGCGGGTGAGGGCACGATCCGCCACCGCACGGTCGATCCGCCCGTCCCCTTCCACCTCGGCGAAGTCACGCACCCGGCGCAGCAACCGGTTGGCGATGCGTGGCGTGCCGCGCGCCCGGCGGGCGATCTCGGCCGCGCCGTGGTCGCTGACAGAGCAGCCGAGGATGGTGGCGGAGCGGTTGCAGATGCGGGTGAGCTCGGCCGCGTCGTAGAACTCCATCCGGCCGATGATCCCGAAGCGATCGCGCAGGGGCGGCGTCAAAAGCCCCATGCGAGTGGTCGCCCCGACCAGGGTGAAGGGTGGCAGCGGCAACTTCACCGACCGCGCCGCCGGCCCCTCGCCGATGATCAGGTCGAGCTCGAAGTCCTCCATCGCCGGATAGAGGATCTCCTCCACCGTCGGCGAGAGGCGATGGATCTCGTCGATGAACAGGCAGTCGCCACGTTCGAGGTTGGTGAGCAGGGCCGCGAGGTCGCCGGGCTTCTCGATCACCGGCCCAGAGGTGACACGCAGGTTCGCCCCCATCTCGTGGGCGATGATGTGCGCCAGGGTGGTCTTGCCCAGCCCGGGCGGGCCGGAGAAGAGGCAGTGGTCAAGCGCCTCCCCGCGGCGGCGCGCCGCCTCGATGAAGACGCGCAGGTTGGCGACCAGGCCGGACTGCCCGACGTAGTCCGCGAGCCGCCTGGGCCGCAGGCCATCTTCCGCAACCCCGTCCCCGGGGACGGCGGCGGCAACGAGGAGCTCACTGCGCTCGATTGGCTCGGCCATGGCGGCTTGCGTCTCGCATCCGGCGACACACGCGGCGCCTTTATACATTCATCGGCGCGTTGTGTCTTTTTTTTTGCAACACCGCTCAACCCCACCGCCCGCACCGCCGCGCACGAGCGCGGACCTTGCCAGCGCATGAGCTGACCGACCTCGCCACATCGCCGCCGCCCGTGCGCGCAAGGGCGGATTGATCGCGCCGGAAGCGCGTCATTCCAGGGCATGCCGCCGCCCGTGCGCGCGAGGGCGGATTCTCGAACGCCAGCACCTCCCGCCCCGGTCCGTCACTTCGCCCGCGCGCGAGCGCGGACCGCGCGGTGGTACCGGCAAGGCACCGGACTTGCGCGCCCCGGCGCACGCGGAGAGGGCAGGCAAGCTCGCGCGTGTGCGACTGCCCCGCGCCGCGGGCGCGCACCGCGCGCAGGAGACGACGCGCAATC
The DNA here is from genome assembly GCA_001873295.1 of Nitrospirae bacterium CG2_30_70_394. Lineage (GTDB taxonomy): Bacteria > CG2-30-53-67 > CG2-30-53-67 > CG2-30-70-394 > CG2-30-70-394 > CG2-30-70-394. The sequence continues at coordinate 6,244 of MNYW01000082.1, forward strand.
CCGCGCACGTAGCCATCGCCCAGCGGTCACGCGCGCGCCCAGCGAAGCCAGCGCGCCGCGCCTCGTGTTGGGGCCGCGCAATACGCCGCGAGCAGCCACGTGCAAAGGCGGAGGCAGGGTGCGGCGCGCGCTCGGACCGCGCGCGTCGGCGAGCCTCGCTCACCGCCCGAGCAACGCCAGGCCGTCGCGGATCCAGGCGTTGAGATCCGTTGCCCCGCCCTTGTCGCGCACCTTCTCCAGGGCGCGATCCACCACCTCCGGGCGGTAGCCGAGGTTGATCAGGGCCGAGCGCGCGTCCTGCTCGCTGTCGTGCGTGGGGCCTCCCTCCACCTCGCCCTTGCCCACCCGTTCGCGCAGTTCGAGGACCAGACGCTCGGCGGTCTTCTTGCCAATCCCGGGAACGGTGGCGAGACGGGCGGCGTCGCCGGCGCGGATCGCGCTAACCAGCGCGGCGCGCGACAATCCGGAGAGGAGCGCCAACGCGAGGCGCGGGCCGATCTTCTGCACGGTCAACAAGAGGCGGAAGAGGTGGCGCTCCTCCTCCGTAACGAAGCCGTAGAGGTGAATCGCGTCCTCGCGTACCTGGGTGTGGACGAACAGGGCGGCGCTCTCCCCCACCTCGGGCAGGCCAAGGAAGGTGGAGAGAGGACAGAGCAGGCGGTAGCCGACGCCGTGGCAGTCCACCACCACCTCCTCCGGCTGCTTCGCCAACAAAACACCGTGCAGGCGCGCGATCACTGGACCACTCCACGGGTAAGGCGGCGCGCCACGCCCGCGTGCTGCAGGTGGCAGATCGCGAGCGCCAGGGCGTCGGTCACGTCCGTCGGACGCGGCGCCAAAGCCAGGCCGAGGAGTCGCCTGACCATCTCCGCCACCTGGCCCTTCTCCGCCTGGCCATACCCAACCACCGTCTGCTTCACCAGACGCGGCGCGTAGCCCGCCACCTCCAGCCCCGCCTCGGCCACGGCGAGCAACGCCACGCCGCGCGCCTGACCGAGGACCAGGGCGGCGCGCGCGTGGCACCCGACAAAGAGCTCCTCCACCGCCACCGCCGCCGGCCGATGGCGTGCGATCACCACAGCGAGGGCGTCGTGGATGGTCAGCAGGCGGCGGGGCAAGGGATCCTCGCCACGGGTCCGGATGGCGCCGCTGGCGATATGGACGAGGCGGCTGCCATCAAGGGCCACCACCCCGTAGCCGGTCACCGCCGAGCCTGGGTCGATACCGAGAACGAGCATGGGCTAGGGGCGGGTACGGACAGGGGAGGACGAGACGCAGCAGGGACCCCTGTGGCCGGCGCCAACGTTTACCCCCGGAGCCACCCTCCCACCCGCACCTCTCGGGGTGGGGTGGCCAGGGTCCACGAAAGGCCGCGCACCCGCCCCGCTGGACAAGATCGCCGGAGGGGGTACGGCCCCATCCCGGGCGGCCACCACCACCTCGCGGATCGCGACGGAGCGCGTGCCCCCCCCGATGCGTGGCCCAGCCCCCGCGACCTGTCGCACCTCACCCCTCGTAGCTCGCCAGCACCTCGTCCGGGATGTCCTCGTTGGAGTAGACCTCGTTCACGTCGTCCGAGTCATCGAGGGCATCGAAGAGCCGCAGCAGGGTGTGGCCGGTCTTCTCGTCCACCGGGACCCGCGTCTTCGGGACCATGGCGACCGTGGCCTCCTGCGCGGTGAAGCCGGCAGCCTCGAGCCCCTCCTTCACCCGCTCCATCTCTGCCGGGGCGGTGCGGACCTCGACACTCTCCCCCTCCTCCACCACGTCCTCGGCCCCCGCCTCCAGGGCCGCCTCCATCAGACCGTCCACGTCCACCTCGCCGCGCGCGAAGGTGATCACCCCACGCCGATCAAAAAGATAAGAGACCGAGCCGTTCTCCCCCATGTTGCCGTTGTAGCGGGTGAAGGCGTGGCGGATCTCCGCCACCGTGCGGTTGCGGTTGTCGGTGAGCCCCTCGATGAGGATCGCCACTCCGCCGGGCCCAAACCCCTCGTAGGTCACCTCCTCGTAGGTGACCCCCTCCAACTCGCCGGTCCCCTTTTTGATTCCCCGGACGATGTTTTCCGCGGGCATGTTGGCCGCCTTCGCCTTCAACAAGATCGCGCGCAGGCGCGGGTTGCCGGCCGGGTCGCCGCCCCCGATGCGCGCCGCCACCGAGATCTCGCGCAGGATCTTGGTGAAGACCTTGCCGCGCTTGGAGTCGATCGCCGCCTTCTTGTGCTTGGTCGTTGCCCACTTGGAGTGGCCGGACATAACACCCTCGTTCGTCGAAATCGGGATTCGCGCCGACGCCCGCGGCCGCGCCGCGCGCGCCTTGGGACAAGCGCTAGACGCTACATGGACGCGCCGACGCGGTGCAAGGCGATGGCTCTTCGCCGCCGGCGATTCCTTCCCAACCGCCGCGCCGCCATGATAACTTCCGCCCCCCCCAAGAAGGGGAAATCTCGAGTGTCCCACGACGCAGGTGGACGGTCTTTCGACCCCCCCGGGACACCCTAGCCTAACCCGCGTCACGGTAAGGAGTTGTCCATGTCGATTTTGACCCTGCACGAGCTGCTCGAAGCGGGCGCCCACTTCGGCCACCAGACGAACCGGTGGAACCCGAAGATGCGACCGTTCATCTTTGGTGCCCGGAACGGCATCTACATCATCGACCTCCAGCAGACCCTGGCGCGGGCGCGCGGGGTGTACACCCAGGTGGCGCAGATGGCGGCGGCCGGCAAGGTGATCCTGTTCGTGGGCACCAAGCGGCAGGGGCAGGAGGTGATCCAGCAAGAGGCGAGCCGGTGCGGTATGCCGTACGTGAACCACCGCTGGCTCGGCGGCACCCTCACCAACTTCGAGACGGTGAAGAAGTCCATCGCCAAGCTGAAGGGGATCGAGACGATGAAGGAGGACGGCACCTACGACCTCCTGCAGAAGAAAGAGGTGGGGCGCACCGAGAAGCTGCGCGCCAAGCTCGACCGCGCCCTGGGCGGAGTGAAGAACATGAGCCGCTTGCCGGACGCGCTGTTCGTCGTCGACACGGTGCGCGAGTCGATCGCGGTGGCCGAGGCGAACAAGCTGCGGATTCCGGTGATCGCCATGGTCGACACCAACAGCGACCCCACCAAGGTGCAGATCCCCATCCCGGCCAACGACGACGCGGTGCGCGCCATCCAACTGGTCACCCGGCTGATCGCCGATGCGGTCCTCGCCGGCAACCCCAACGCGGCCGAACTCCTCGGCATCGAGCCCGAGCCGGTGGACATCGCGGCCACCGCCCTGGCCGCGACCGAGCCGGTGGTGGAGTCGCCCGCCGCCGCGCCGGGGCTCCTCCCCGGCAACGAGGCGTAACCCGCCCGCGCCGGCCCCCCCTTTTCATCCTTTCCCTCTCCACCACCACACGGGACCCACCATGGCGATCACCGCAAACCAGGTAAAAGAGCTCCGGACCCAGACCGGCGCGGGGATGATGGACTGCAAGAAGGCGCTCCAGGAGACGGGCGGCGACCTGGCCAAGGCGGTCGACTTCCTGCGCGAAAAGGGGCTTGCCGCCGCCGCCAAGAAGGCCGGCCGGATCGCCGCCGAGGGCGCGGTGGTCGCGGCGCAGAGCAGCGATGGCACCACCGGCTGCATCGTCGAGGTGAACTCCGAGACCGACTTCGTGGCCAAGAACGACCTCTTCCGCACCTTCGCCGCGGCGGTGGCGGAGCACATCCTCGCCCACAACCCCGCCGACGTAACGGCGCTCCTCGCCCAACCCATGGCCGACGGCCGGCCGGTCGCCGACCACGTTACCGAGCAGATCACCACCATCGGCGAGAACCTCGCCATTCGCCGCTTTGCCCGCTACGGCGGCACCGGCAAGGTCGCCGCCACCTACATCCACATGCAGGGCAAGATCGGCGTGCTGGTGGAGATGGAGGGGGCGGGCGCCGCCCGGGCGGTGGAGGTGGGACGGGACATCGCCATGCACATTGCCGCCAGTAACCCCCTGGCCCTGTCGCGCGCCGACGTCCCGGCGGCCGAGGTGGAGCACGAGCGGCAGATCTACACCGTGCAAGCGCGCGAGAGCGGCAAGCCGGAGAAGGTGATCGACAAGATGGTCACCGGCCGCTTGGAGAAGTTCTTCGCCGCGAGCTGCCTATTGGAGCAGCCGTTCGTGAAGGACCCGGACCTCACCGTCCACCAGCTCCTCGCCGCCAGGGCGAAGGAGCTCGGCGGGCCGATCGTGATCACCCGCTTCACCCGCTTCGCCCTCGGCGAGGGGCTAGAGAAACGCCACGAGGACTTTGCCAGCGAGGTCGCCGCGCAGCTCCGCTAACTTTTCTTCCCCTCCCCGCCCAGTGCGGGGAGGGGGAGTAACGGGGTTCGCGGGACGACACGGGTGGCGCGCCCGCCCTTGCCGCAGCTGCAGCTGGCGAGCAACGATATCCGCGGCCGCGGCGCCCTTCGGGCGCGTGCCGCAGGCCGAGATGATCCCGCTCAGGAGGCAAGAGGTGGCCCGATCCGCGTACCGACGACTGCTGCTCAAGCTGAGCGGCGAGGCGCTCATGGGGGGGCGCGAGTATGGTGTCGACCCGGAGACGGTGGCGGCGATCGCCGGCGAGCTCGCCACGGTCCACGCAACCGGCGTGGAGCTTGCCCTGGTGATCGGCGGCGGCAACATCTTCCGCGGCCTCTCCGCTTCGGCGCGCGGCATGGACCGCACCTCCGCCGACGCCATGGGGATGCTGGCGACGGTGATGAACGCCCTGGCGATGCAGAGCGCCCTGGAAAACCAGGGGGTCCCGACGCGGGTGCAGTCGGCGATCCCGATGCAGTCGCTGGCCGAGCCGTACATCCGGCGCAGAGCGGTGCGCCACCTGGAAAAGGGGCGGGTGGTGATCTTCGCCGCCGGCACCGGCAACCCGTACTTCACCACCGACACCGCGGCCACCCTGCGCGCCCTGGAGATCGGCGCCGACGCAATCTTCAAGGCGACCAAGGTCTCGGGGGTCTTCGACATGGACCCGGTGGTCCACCCCGACGCGGTGCGCTTCGCGGCGATCTCCTACAAGGAGGTCCTCACCCGCGGCCTGAAGGTGATGGATGCCACGGCGATCGCCATGTGCATGGAAAACCACTTGCCCCTGGTGGTCTTCGACATGACGGTCGCCGGTAACCTGATCCGTGCGTGTGGCGGCGAGCCGATCGGCACCACGGTGCAGATGGAGGTGTGAGCCATGGCAGACGAGGTCTACGAGATGGCGGCGATGGAGATGGACGACGCGATCACCTCCCTGAAGAAGAGCCTCGGTGGCCTGCGCACCGGCCGCGCCTCGACCCACCTCCTCGACTCCATCCAGGTCGCCTACTACGGCGGTCTGTCGCCCCTCAACCAGATGGCGACCGTCTCCACCCCGGAGCCGCGGCTGATCGTCATCCAGCCGTGGGACAAGTCGGCGATGGCGGCGATCGAAAAGGCGATCCTCGCCTCCGACCTTGGCCTCACCCCGGCCAACGATGGCTACGTCATCCGCCTGTCGATCCCCCAGCTCACCGAGGAGCGGCGCAAGGAGATCGTCAAGATCGCCCACAAAGAGGCGGAGCAGGCGCGGGTGGAGGTCCGCCGCCACCGGCGCAACGCGAACGACGCCTACAAGAAGCAGGAGCGGGAGAAGGAGCTCCCCGAGGATCAACTGCACACCCGCACCGACGCGATCCAGCACCTGACCGACGCGAAGATCCAAGAGATCGACACGCTGCTTGCGGCGAAGGAGGAGGAGATCCTCACCGTGTAGGAACCGGCGCCACCGCGACGAGGCAACGAGGGTGGCGACGCGACAATCTCTCACGCAGGCTGGCGGCCGGGGGCGATACTGGCCGGCGGTAGGGGCCGCGGTGGTCGCCCTTCTGGGCTGGCCAACCCGCCCGCACCGCCGCGGGGGGGGAGTGGCCATGGCCCTTGCCCTCCTCGCCTGGGGGGCCCCGCCGGTCACCGCGCAGGAGATCGGCATCCTGCAATCGATGCAGGCGGACGCCTTCACGGAGGCGGTCACCGCCTTCAAGGTCGGCCTCGCCCGCGACTTCCCCGGCGCCACCTTCGTTGACCTGGGCGTTGTCGCCCCCGGCTGGCACGGCCGCCTCGCGAAGTTTCACGGCGAAGCCTTGCTGGCGGTCGGTTCCCACGCCCTACAGACCCTCCTGGCGGCGGGCGAGGCGCGGCCGATCGCCTTCACCATGGTCCTGAACCCGCGCCTGCCCGCGGGCAGGCGGGTGGCCGGGGCGGCGATGGAGGCGGCGATCGACGAGGAGGTGGCCCTGGTCCACCGCGTCCTCCCCGCCCTCACCCGGATGGCGGGGCTGGTCTTCCAAGGCGCGCCGCCCGCGTGGGACGCGGCGGCGGGCGCGAGTGCGCAGCGCGCCGGCCTCACCTGGCGGCCGATCACGGTGGCCACCGTCGACGCCTTGCCCGAGGCGATCCACCGGGCCGCCCCCTTCGACCTCCTCCTCCTGCCGCCGGACGAGGCCCTCCTCACCCCGCGCGCCTTTCGGGTCCTGGTGAGCCTGGCGCGTCGTGAGGCGTTTGGCATGCTTGCCCCCTCGCCGCCCTTCGTACGCGCCGGCGCCGCCGCGGCGGTCGAGGTGAGCTGGGCCGAGTCGGGCGTGCTGGCCGCGATCCAGATGGGACACCTCCTGCGCGGCGCGCCACCGGAACCCACGATCCTCTATCCCAAACCGACTCGCCTCTGGCTCCACCAGGAGCGTGCGCACGACCTCCACTGGCTTCCGCAGCCGGGTTCGCCAAGCCCCCTCCTTTACCTCTGGGAGGAGCGATGAAGGCGGCCGTCGAGACCACCCTGGCGCACTGGGTGGCGCGCCTGCGGCGCCTCGGCCTGGGGACGAAGGCGAGCCTCACCGCCTGCCTCACGGTCACCCTCTTGCTCGCCCTCTTTACCTCCATCCTCCTGCGCCACGACCGCCACCTGTTGGAGGCGGAGCTGGCGGAGAAGGTGCGCATCCTCGCCCGCGGCGTCGCTCGCGCCGCCGAGCTCGGCCTGCTCACCAACAACCTCGGCCTACAGCGGGAGGGGGCGCACACCGCCACCCTCGATCCGGATTTCCTCGCGGTGCAGATCTTCGACCGCCAGGGCGTGGGGACGATCGCCGAGCTCCGGCCGAAGGCGGCCGCCACCCTCACCGCCCTGCACATCGAGCTGACCGACCGCCTCCCGGTAGGCCGTCTGGTGTGGCTGCCCCGGCCGAAACAGCCACTCGTCGTCGCCTACCGCGTCGAGGTTCCGCTCGCCAGCGGTGGCGAAAACGAGGCGCTGCTCCTCAACCCGGAGGCGGCCGGCGACCCGGTGAGCGGCGGCGCGGTGCAGGTGTGGCTCACCACCGCCCGCATCGACGCCACCTTCGCCACCGCGCGCCACCGGCTCTTCGCCGCGACCGCGGTGGTTTTGGTGGCGGTGTGGCTCCTCACCATCTTCGGCATCCGGCGCCTGTTGCGACCGGTCCGGACCCTGGTGGAGGCGATGGCGCGGGTCGGCCGGGGCGAGGAGATCGTGCCCTTGGAGGCGGCGTCGCGCGATGAGATTGGCCTGCTGACCCGCCGCTTCAACGCCATGACCGCCGACCTCGCCCGCTATCGCGCCGCCACGTCAGCGACCCGCGCGGAGCTGGAGCGACGGGTCGCGGAACGCACCGCCGATTTGGCGCGCCAGCGCGACCGGGCGCAGGAGGCGGTCCGCGCCCGCACCGCCTTCCTCGCCAACACCTCCCATGAGCTGATCACCCCGCTCAACGCGATCCTCGGCTTCACCGAGTTGATCCAGAACCAGGGCAGCGGCCTGCCGGCGACCGTGTGCCGCGATCTCGGCCGCGTCCACCGCTCCGCGACTCACCTCCAGGGGCTGATCCAGCAGCTCCTCGACTACTCGCGCATGGGGGCGAGCCGCCTCACCCTGCGCCGCGAGGCGGTGGCGGTGGCCGACCTCCTCGACGACTGCCTCACCTCCACGGTCTTGTTGTCCAAGAAGGAGGGCGTCGCCGTGCGGCGCGAGATCCCCGCCGACCTGCCGCCTTTGGAGGGCGACACGGCGCGCCTGCGCCAGGCCTTCCTCAACGTCCTCGGTAACGCGGTGAAGTTCACCGACCGCGGCACCATCACCGTGCGCGCCCGCGGCCTCGGCGAGCGACTGATCGTCGAGGTGGAGGACACGGGAATCGGCATCGCGCAGGCGGACCGGGACAAGGTCTTCACCCCCTTCGCCCAGGTGGACGACCGGTTGGCGCGCCACTACGACGGCCTCGGCCTGGGTCTGCCAATCACCAAGGAGATCGTCGAGCGCCACGGCGGCACCCTCGACTTCACCTCCTCCCCGGGCGCGGGGAGCTGCTTCACCATCACCCTGCCCCTCCACCCGCCAGAGCCGGAGCCCACCCGATGATCCGTGTCCTGCTTGCCACCCTCCTCCTTGCCCTTGTGGCCTCCAGCCCGCCCCCCGCCGCGGCCGCGGAAGCGGAGCCGGCGAACCCCGAGTCGCTGCTGCTCACCCCGCTGCCCGAGGTGTTCACCGCCAACCGGTTCAAGGAGCAGGTGAACCGTGCCGCGTCGGCGGTGACCGTGATCACCGCCGAAGAGATCGACCTCTACGGCCTGACCAGCCTCGCCGAGTTGTTGCGCTATGTGGTGGGGGTGAACGTGGCGGCGACCACCAGCTCCTCGGCGATCGTCGGCCTGCGCGGTTCAACCAGCGACCTGTCGCACAAGATCCTGGTGATGGTGGATGGCCGGTCGGTCTACTACGACTTCTACGGCCACTACTGGTGGCAGAGCCTGCCGGTGCCCATCGAGGAGATCCGCCAGGTGGAGATCATCCGCGGCCCGGGCGCGTCGCTGTACGGCGCCAACGCCTTCGACGGGGTCATCCACATCCTCACCAAGCGGCCCGGCGAGCTTGCCCGCGCCACCGGCGTAGCCGGCTACTCCAACCGCTCCACCGCGCGTAGCGCCGCAATCGCCAGCTACGCGGATGAGCACCTCGGGGTGAAGCTCTCCGGTGAGCTCACCGAGCTTCCCGCGTGGCGCGATCGGGACGAGACCTCGGGAAGGGCGAAGCGCTTCAACCTGTACGCGGAGCGGGTGGTGAACGGCGACGGCCTGCTCAGCTTCGCCCTCGGCCGCAGCTGGCTGGACAACGAGTTCGTCTCCGAGTTCGTCCCCGACCGTCTCGACAACGGCCTGCGCGTCGACTACCTGCAAACCTCCGCGCACCTCGGCGACCTCACCCTCCAGGGGTTCATCACCGCCATCGAGCTGCGCGACGGCTCGCAGTTCAATCAAGAGTTCGACCCGCGCGCAGAGCCCGACTTTCAACGGATCACTGCCGACTCCACCACCTACGACGTGGAGCTGAACTACGATCGCGACCTTGGCTGCCACCACCTGGTCGGAGGCACCTCCTTCCGGCGCAACGAGGTGCGCTCCAACCTGTTCGTGGACAAAGAGCCGAGCCTCGATGCGCGGCGCAACGAGGACCTCTCCGCCCTCTACCTGCAAGACAGCTTCCCGATCGCCGAGCCGGTGGCGGTGGTCGCCGGCCTACGCTTCGATCGCCATCCGCTCACCGCCAACCACCTGTCGCCGCGCGTCGCCCTCCTCGTCTACCCAGCCGCCGGCCACACCCTGCGCCTCTCCTACGCGCGCGCCTTCCGCAACCCGAGCTTCGTCGAGAGCTACATCGGCAACGGCAACACCTCGGGCTTCGCGGTCGACGAGAGGCTGGCGATGAAGGAGCCGCGGCTCCGTCCCGACCTCAACGAGGAGCCCGACGCGGAGGGGCTCACCGCGTGGGAGCTGGGCTACCGCGGCAGCCTCGGGTCGCGGCTGTCGCTCAACGCGGAGCTCTACTACAACCTCCTCGCCCACCTGATGGAGCCGCGCGAACGGCTGAACGAGGAGGGCAACACGATCATCCTGATCCGCAACTTCGCGCGCGGCCGGGCGTGGGGGGCGGAGGTAGAGGGGGAGTTCGCGGCCAGCCGCCAGGTGGAGCTGTTTGCCAACACCAGCTACCGCCGCTTCGCCTTCGACGACCAGGCCGACCCCGCCGCCGGCTGGGGGCCGTCGAGCTTCCTCGACGACGGCGCACCGCGCTGGCTCGCCAACCTCGGGGTGCGCGTATGCGCCGCAACCGGCTGGTTCGCCACCACCGCCCTCCACCGCACCGGCTCCTATCGCACCTTCCCCCTACGCATCCGTGGCCTCGCCGTAGACCCGAGGCTAGCGGCGGCGGCAAGCCTCGCCGAGCCGCAGACGGTGGCGGCGTACACAACCGTGAACGGCTCGGTCGGCTACCACACGCGCCACGGGATCACCCTTACCCTCGCCGCCGCCAACCTGCTCGGCAACGACCACCTCGAAGCCGCCGCCACCAACCACCGCTACGCGACCGCCCTCGCCGGAACGCCCTTGGTGCCGCCCCCCGAGGGGGAGGCGGCCGAGCCGATCGGCCGCGAGGTGACCCTCCAGCTCCGCTACGACTTCTGAGCTGTTACTCGAAGAGGTCGCAAAAGAGGGTGTCGGAGAAGAGCCACCCCTCGACGGTCAGACGCCACCCGGCCGGGCTCTCCGCCACCCAGCCGCGACCGCGATATGGGGCGAGGGCGCGTTCGAGCCACCCCACTGCGCCGGCGCCGAAGCGGCCGGCGAGTTCCGCCCGCGCCACCCCCGCGGCGAGACGCAAGCGGAGCATGGTCCATTCGCCACGGGCGGTGGCGCCGGTGACCCGGTCGCGGCTCACAATCCCATCGCCGCCCCCGGCGATGGCGGCGAGGAAGCGATCGAGATCGGTCTCGTTCGCCCACCGCTCCCAGCCGCACCCATCGTCGAGCAGGGCCATGCCGTGGGCGCCAGTGCCGGCGGCGAGACACGGGCGACATTGCCAATAGCCGAGGTTGTGGCGCGCCTCCGCCCCGGGGCGGGCAAAGTTGGAGAGCTCGTAGGCCACCAACCCCGCCGCGGCGGCTGCGCGGTGGAGGGTACGGTACTGCTCCGCCACCGCCCCCTCCGCCGGCAGCAACAACCGGCCGGCGCGCACCTGGCGCGCCATCGGGACCGACTCTTCCAAGTGGAGGAGGTAGGCGGAGAGGTGGGGGACGCCGGTGGCCGCTGCCGCCGCCACGTTCGCCGCCACCCGCGCCGCGTCCTGTCCCGGCAGCCCCACCATGAGATCGAGAGAGAGGTTGTCGATCCCCGCCGCCGCCGCCGCCGCCAGCGTCTGGTAGATCTCCGCCACCGTGTGGCGCCGGCCAAGACGGGTGAGCTCGACGTCGTCGAAGGACTGGGCGCCAATGGAGAGGCGGTTGACGCCGGCTCCGGCGACTTCGCGAATGAACGGGGTGGCGCCGTCGCCCGGGTTTACCTCCACCGTCACCTCCGCCCCCGCCTTCAGGCCGAAGAGGGTGTGCACCTCATCCAGAAGGCGGACCACCTGGCCGGGATCCAGCGCCGACGGGGTGCCACCCCCGAGATAGAGGGTCGCCAAGGGGCCCGGGAACTGGCTAGCGAGCTGGCCAAGCTGGCGATGAAGGGCCCCAAAGTAGGCCGCGACGCGGTCGCCGCCACCGGCGAGGGGAACCACGGTGAAGTCGCAGTAGGCGCAGCGACTGCGACAAAACGGTAGATGGATGTAGAGGCCCGTGGCCGGCATGGGGCGGAGGGTACGGCAGCGGCAGGCGGTGGGGGCGCACTCCTCCGCACGTTCCGCACCTTGGCCACGACCGCAAGGGACGCCAGCGCCACCGCGGCGCGCACCGCGGCGGCGCGCAACGCGAAGAGTTTCGCCTGCGCCAGTGGCCCAGGCGCGGAGCTCGCATGCACGGTCCCTCGCCCCCGCCCCCTGGCCGCGCACGCCGCGCCCCCAACCGACGGTGCCAGCACAGCGCGCGGCGCGCGGGGAGGCGGCGCGGTCTCCGGGGTACGGCAACGGGGCGATCGCTGGCACGGTGGTGGCGCGCGGCATGGGGGGGCGCAGCACGATGGCTCCGCGGCGGGTCGCGACACGGTAGCGAGGGGCAACACGGTAGGTGGCACGGCATGGGGGGGCGCAGCGCCGCGGCGCACAGCCACGGCGGCGGTGCGGCGCGGTCTCCGAAACGGCAACGGCTCCGCGGCCACGGGCGACGGGCCGGGTCGCAACCCGGCCGGCAGCGCCCCCCGTGGCGGGGGTACCCCACGGGGGTGTTCACGGCACAAAGGCGATCGCCGCGCGCGATTCGGCGCAGCGCCGCGGCGGTGCGGTGCGGTCTCCACCACGGCGGGGGTACGCCACCGCCGTTGACAGCGACAGCGACCGCTCCGTAGCGTCCGACCATGGGCGGCGCTGACAGCTTTCTCGCCAGCCTGGGAGAGGCGCGAATGGTCTTCGACCTGGACGCCTTTGCCCGTCTCCTCGCCGCCCTCGATTTTCCCGAGCGGCGTATTCCCGCCCTCCACGTCGCCGGGACCAATGGCAAGGGGTCGGTGTGCGCGATGGCTGAGGCGGTGTTGCGCGGCCACGGCGAACATACCGGCCTCTACACCTCGCCCCACCTCGACCACCCGCGCGAGCGGCTCGCGATCGACGGCGAGGCCATCGCCCTGGACCGGTTCGAGGGCGAGGTGGTCGCCCTGCGCGACCGGCTCGCCCACGCGGCGGAGGCGACGGGCTACTCCTACTTCGACTTTCTCACCGCCCTCGGCTTCACCCTGTTCGCCGCCGAGTCGGTCTCCGCGGCGGTGGTGGAAACGGGCCTCGGCGGCCGCCTCGACTCGACCCGCTTGTGCCAGGCGCGGGTCGCTTGCATCACCCCCATCGACTTCGACCACACGGCGATCCTCGGCGACACCTTGGCGGCAATCGCGCGCGAGAAGGCAGGGATCCTGCGCCCCGGCGGGGTGGCCGTGGTGGCGCCACAAGTCGAGGAGGTAGCGGAGGTGGTGGCGGGAGTGGCCGGGGCGTGCGGCTGCACCCTGCTCCGGTTCGGCCATGAGTTTGGCGCGGAGGTGAGCGGGACGCGGGGCGGCACGCCGGTGTGCGTTGGCCACCCCGTTGACGGCGCAGCCGCCGCGCGCACCTGGCGCTACCACTCCCTTTCCGGCACCACCCTGGAGCTGCCCATGCCGCTTTTGGGCGACCACCAGGTGGTGAACGGGGCGTGCGCCCTGGCATGCGTCGAGGCCTTCCGCCGCCGCCCCCTCGATCCGGAGCGGACCGCCGCGGCCCTCGCCGGCGTGCGTTGGCCGGGGCGGCTGGAGTGGATCGGCGACGTCCTGGTCGATGGCGCCCACAACGTGGCGGGCGCCCGGGTCCTCGGGGCGTATCTGCGCGCGCAAAAAAGGCCGATCCGCTTGCTGTGGGGGATGCTCCGAGACAAGGACGCGGCGGGCTTTTTCGCCGCCCTCGGCGTGCGGCCGGTGGAGGTGATTTTGCCGCGCCTGGCCGCGCCACGCGGCCGCACTCCCGAGACCTTGGTGGAGCTGTTGCCTCCGGCGCTGCCGTACCGGCTGGCGGAAACGGTGGCGGAGGGGCTGGCGATGGCACGCGGCGACGGCGAGACCCGCGTGTGCGTCACCGGCTCTCTCACCCTGGTGGGCGAGGCGCGTCGTCTTCTCCTCACCCCCGCGGCCCACGCCCGATGAGGGGGGGCGTGGCCATGCGGTGGCTCGCCGTCCTTTGCCTCGGCGTGGGCCTCGCCGGGGTCGCCACGGCGGATATGCGCGAGGCGGATATCCAGGCGCGCCTGCGCGCGGCGCGGGAGCGGCTCTCCCCAGAGTCCCAGGAAGGACCGGCGACGAGCGAGCCGCCGGCGGTCGAGCACAACGAGCCGCTGGCCCGCTTCCTTCAGACCCCCCTGAGCGTCCTCAACCTGCACGAGACGGTGGCGATCGGCACGGTCACCCTGGAGGCGGATAGCCTGACCCACGAGGGTGAGGGGCGGTTTCGCGCCCGCGGCCATGTGCGACTGCACTATCGCGACACCACGGTGGAGGCGAACGAGCTCACCTTCAACGAGCCGGTCGGGGAGATCCAGGCGACCGGCAGGGTAACCCTCCGGCGCGGCGACGCGGTCCTGCGGACACGCGATGTGCGCCTCAACCTGAAGAGCGAGCTGGGCACCCTCGGGGCGACCCACCTCTACCTCGAGGGACGCCACTACTATGTGGACGCCGACCATCTAGAAAAGGTCGGGCCAACCCACTACGACGTCGCCGGCGGGCGGTTCTCGGCCTGCGTGCCGACGAATCGGACGTGGGAGTTCCGCGCCAAGCAGATGTCAGTCGACACCGCCGGCAAGTTGAAGGCGCACCATGTCCTCTTCTACTGGCGCAGCGTACCCATCCTCTACCTGCCGTATCTGGAGCAAGACATCAGCACCCCACGCACCTCGGGGCTGCTCCTCTCTCAGCCCGAGACGAGCAGCCGCTACGGCTTCACCCTCGACAATGCGTACTACTGGGTGATCAACAACTCGATGGACGCCACCGCCCGCTTCGACATCAAGGGGAGCCAGGGGTTCGGCGTCGGCGGCGAGTTCCGCTACGCCGCGGGTCCGGAGAGCGAGGGGGAGATCAAGGCGTACCGCCTGCAGGACACCTCCGGGGTCTCCTACGAGGCGCACGCCGACATCCGCCACCAGATCACCGACCGCACGCGCGCCCGCCTCAACCTCCACTACATCGATGAGACCGACGCGGAGAGCCTGCGCGGCTTCTCCAGCTCGACCGCCACCCGGGTGACGCGCAACCTCGTCTCCGACGCCTTTATCAGCCAGCGCGCCGAGAACATGGTCGGCACCGTGAACCTGCGCCTCTTCCAAGATCTGGTGGACCACGCGGGGACCCAGTTTCAACGTCTCCCCGATCTGCGCCTGGAGATGCCCCTGCGCCCGGTCTTCTCCCAGCGGCTGCTGTGGCGCAACGCGGTCCACGCCACCAACTTCTGGCGCGACCAGGGCAGCCACGGCTGGCGCATCGACCTCAACAGCGCCCTGCGGCGCGACCTCAGCCCGCAACCGGGAATCGACCTGTACGGCGAAGCCGGCATGGAAGAGGCGCTCTACACCTTCAGTGAGATCGAGGAGGATCGGGACAACCACAACCGCACCCTGCTCCACACCCGCCTCGGCACCCGCGGGCGCCTCTACCGCAGCTACGGCGACCTGGACCATGTGGTCGAGCCGCGCCTGGAGTACTTTGGCCGGATCGGCGAAACACCGGAGAACGTGCCGCAGATCGATCGGATTGACCGGCACGCGCGCGCCAGCCAGATCGATTTGTTGTTGACCCAGCACCTGCGCGATCACGCCACCGGCTTTCCCCTGGCGACCTTACGCACCGGCACCGGAGTCAACCTCCGCAACGCCGATCTCGACGCGCGGGACGAGTCCATCGACACCTTCGGTGAACTCACCCTGCGCTCACCCGCGGGTCTCGCCTTCGACCTTGAGAGCCACTGGCACACCGATCCCGGCAGCCACCGGGTAAGCGGCATGAACCTGTCGTACATCAAAGATCGCAACTGGTTTCTGCGCGGCGGCGTGCGCTGGCTGGCCACCAATCACCAGTTCGCCACCGCCGCCGGTGGTATCCGTCTGTCGCCACGCTGGGCGCTGGCCACCGAACAATGGTTCGACCTCAACGACGGCGAACTCTCCGAATCGAGCTTCAGCATTGATCGCACCAGTCAGTGCTACGGCCAAACCCTCGAGCTCCACTACTTTCAGCGTGCCACTGACGGCACCACGTCCTCCGGTGAATACCGAGTCCTGGCGAAGCTCCGCCTCCTCAACGTCGGTTCAATCGCCACGCCGTCTTTGGCGCTCGAGCGCTCCACCTCGACCATCGACCGCTCAGCCGCGCCAACCAGCGCCGTGCCCCCGGCGGGTTCTAGCGCTCTCGACACAAACCGCTCCGTCGACCCCAGCCAGGTCATCCGCGGCTGGGTACGCGGGAGCTTTCTCTAACACCCCAAACACCGGCCTGGCCAACCTCCGTGGGTTCAGCGTCCCGGCTAACCAGGAGCTATCTCGAACAGTCCGAGCTCCAGGATGTACCGAACCTCCGCAAGATCAGATCGCCTGGAGTTTTCCCAGCGTGACCTTGCCCGGAATGAGGCGAGAGCCCCCTTCAAAGGCACCAACGGACCACCTAGGACTGTGTCGGACTTCGTCGATCGTCGCGAGAAGAAACGGGCTCGACTCCCGATCGGGACCCGTTCGAGCTGCTTAGCGGAGGTATAGAACGAAGAACGGGACACGATTTGGCCCTGGGTCCGCTTTTCGTAGTAGATCGGGACAAGGTCCGACAGCCTCCCAGCGGCCCACGCCGCCAAAACCTGGCGACAGTCCACAAAAAAAGGCCTGCAGACCCTCACGGGTCTGCAGGCCAAAAAAAATCCCGGCAGTGACCTACTCTCCCACCGTAGCAGTACCATCGGCGCTGGAGGGCTTAACTACCGTGTTCGGGATGGGAACGGGTGGAACCCCTCCGCAATGACCACCGGGAAATCGAAATTATCGACAAGAGAGAAGCAGGTGTACACAAAAAAAATTGGGAAGTTTATGACCAAGCCTCACGACCGATTAGTACGGGTCAGCTCCACGTGTTGCCACGCTTCCACACCCCGCCTATCAACCTCGTGGTCTACGAGGGGTCTTTAGGGACCTTAAAGGTCCGGGAGATCTCATCTTGAAGTGGGCTTCCCGCTTAGATGCGTTCAGCGGTTATCCCTTCCGAACATAGCTACCCAGCGATGCGACTGGCGTCACAACTGGTACACCATAGGTTCGTCCACTCCGGTCCTCTCGTACTAGGAGCAGCTCTCCTCAAATCTCCAGCGCCCACGACAGATAGGGACCAAACTGTCTCACGACGTTTTAAACCCAGCTCGCGTACCGCTTTAATGGGCGAACAGCCCAACCCTTGGAACCTGCTTCAGCTCCAGGATGCGATGAGCCGACATCGAGGTGCCAAACCTCCCCGTCGATGTGAACTCTTGGGGGAGATAAGCCTGTTATCCCCAGAGTACCTTTTATCCGTTGAGCGACGGCCCTTCCACACGGGACCGCCGGATCACTAAGACCTGCTTTCGCACCTGCTCGACTTGTATGTCTCGCAGTCAGGCTCCCATATGCCTTTACGCTCGACGGCTGATTTCCGACCAGCCTGAGGGAACCATCGCGCACCTCCGTTACAGTTTTGGAGGTGACCGCCCCAGTCAAACTACCCACCAGACAGTGTCCCTGATCCGGTTTCACGGACCTAGGTTAGATTTCAAACATGGTGAGGGTGGTATTTCAAGGGCGACTCCACGCAGGCTAGCGCCCACGCTTCAAAGTCTCCCACCTATCCTACACACACCAGGCCTAAAATCACTGTCAAGCTATAGTAAAGGTTCATGGGGTCTTTCCGTCTAGTCGCGGGTAGCCGGCATCTTCACCGGCAATTCAATTTCACTGGGCCTCTGGTTGAGACAGTGGGGAAGTCGTTATGCCATTCGTGCAGGTCGGAACTTACCCGACAAGGAATTTCGCTACCTTAGGACCGTTATAGTTACGGCCGCCGTTTACCGGGGCTTCAGTTCCGGGCTTCGCCCGAGGGCTAACCCATCTCCTTAACCTTCCGGCACCGGGCAGGCATCAGCCCCTATACATCGTCTTGCGACTTTGCAGAGACCTGTGTTTTTAGTAAACAGTCGCTACCCCTTCTCCTCTGCAACTCCCTTCAGCTCCGGCCGCAAGGGCCTTCACCTAATAGGAGCACTCCTTATCCCGAAGTTACGGAGTCAATTTGCCGAGTTCCTTAACCAGAGTTCGCCCAAGCGCCTTAGGATACTCTCCTCACCCACCTGTGTCGGTTTACGGTACGGTCACCCTTCCTCCTCCCTAGAGGCTTTTCTAGGCAGCATGGGATCAGCCACTTTATGGTCATTACGACCTCGTCATCACGCCTCGGAGTTGATGCGGCGGATTTGCCTACCGCACCCCCCTACACGCTTGAACCGGGACGTCCAACACCCGGATGGCCTGCCCTTCTGCGTCCCCCCGTCGGTAATAACGGTGGAAGAGTGGTACAGGAATATTAACCTGTTTCCCATTACCTACGCCTTTCGGCCTCGGCTTAGGGACCGACTAACCCTATCCTGATTAACGTCGGATAGGAACCCTTGGGTTTTCGGCGAGCTAATTTCTCATTAGCTTTTTCGTTACTTATGCCTGCAGAATCTCTTCAGCCACATCCACTGCTCCTTTCGGTACAGCTTCACCTGTGACAGAATGCTCCCCTACCATCGTGCAGTGCACGATCCGCAGCTTCGGTTATAGGCTTTAGCCCCGTTACATTTTCCGCGCAGGCCCACTCGACCAGTGAGCTATTACGCACTCTTTGAAGGAATGGCTGCTTCTAAGCCAACCTCCTGGCTGTCTACGCGTTCCCACAACGTTTACCACTTAGCCTATGATTGGGGACCTTAGCTGACGGTCTGGGTTGTTGCCCTCTCGACGACGGACGTTATCATTCGCCGACTGACTGCCGCGCATTGTTTCGAGGCATTCGGAGTTTGATTGGGGTTGGTAACCTGGTGGGGCCCCTAGCCCATTCAGTGCTCTACCACCTCGAACATTCACGCGACGCTAGCCCTAAAGCTATTTCGGGGAGAACCAGCTATAGCCGAGTTTGATTGGTCTTTCGCTCCTATCCACGGTTCATCCGGGCAGTTTTCAACCTACTACGGTTCGGTCCTCCATCACGTTTTACCGTGACTTTAACCTGACCATGGATAGCTCACCCGGCTTCGGGTCTACTGCATGCAACTCAAGCGCCCTATTCAGACTCGCTTTCGCTACGGCTTCGCTTCCGCTTAACCTTGCTACATACAGTAACTCGCAGGCTCATTATGCAAAAGGCACGCGGTCACACCTGTTGTACATGGTGCTTCCACTGCTTGTAGGCACACGGTTTCAGGTACTATTTCACTCCCCTCTCGGGGTACTTTTCACCTTTCCCTCACGGTACTGGTTCACTATCGGTCAGGAGCGAGTATTTAGCCTTAGGAGATGGTCCTCCCAGATTCACGCAGGATTCCACGTGCCCCGCGCTACTCGGGTACGCAATAGGCCCTCTTACGATTTCGGCTACGAGACTATCACTCTCTATGGCGCGACTTTCCAGTCGCTTCGCCTACCGCTCGAGGTACCATGGCTTGCGCCCCACAACCCCGATCCACGTATGAATCGGTTTAGGCTACTCCCCTTTCGCTCACCGCTACTCAGGGAATCGTTTTTACTTTCTCTTCCTCTGGCTACTAAGATGTTTCAGTTCACCAGGTTCGCCTCCAACACCTATTAATTCAGCGTTGGATATCTCGACATGACTCGAGATGGGTTTCCCCATTCGGGAATCTCCGGATTAACGCCTGCTAGCGGCTCCCCGAAGCTTATCGCAGCTTGCTACGCCCTTCATCGCCTGCTCCTACCAAGGCATCCACCGTGCGCCCTTAGTCGCTTGGTCAAGCCCAACAATTCATGTACACCTCACTTCTCTCTTGTCAATGAGCTTGCCTCACACAGGTGTGGGCAATGGAAAGAAACAGACGTAACCTGCGACAAATCGCGGGTCACGTCTGTTTCTGGTGGAGGATAGCGGGATCGAACCGCTGGCCTCCGGCTTGCAAAGCCGGCGCTCTCCCAGCTGAGCTAATCCCCCAGAGCCGCCGCTCGCCGCCCCTTGAGATCCGCTCAGGCCTCTGGTGGGCCTGGGTAGACTCGAACTACCGACCTCACGATTATCAGTCGTGTGCTCTAGCCAACTGAGCTACAAGCCCGCCCCCGCCTCCGAGGGCTCTGTTGAAACCACGTTGATAGACAGAATTTAGCCTAGCGGGGCCGACCTGGATATTTCCCAATCTACGGACCCGCTTGCGCGAATACGAGATTGAAGAAACTCCTTAGAAAGGAGGTGATCCAGCCGCAGGTTCTCCTACGGCTACCTTGTTACGACTTCACCCCAGTCGCCGACCATACCATCGGCACCTGCCTCCCCGAAGGGTTAGCCCAGTGACTTCCGGTACAGCAGACTCCCATGGTGTGACGGGCGGTGTGTACAAGGCCCGGGAACGTATTCACCGTGGCATGCTGATCCACGATTACTAGCGATTCCACCTTCATGCAGTCGAGTTACAGACTGCAATCTGAACTGAGGACGGTTTTATGGGATTAGCACCCCCTCGCGGGTTCGCAACCCTTTGTACCGCCCATTGTAGCACGTGTGTGGCCCAGGGCGTAAGGGCCATGATGACTTGACGTCGTCCCCACCTTCCTCCTGCTTGTCGCAGACAGTTTCCTTAGAGTCCTCAACTGAATGTTAGTAACTAAGGATGAGGGTTGCGCTCGTTGCGGGACTTAACCCAACATCTCACGACACGAGCTGACGACAGCCATGCAGCACCTGTCACCGAGTTCCCCGAAGGGCACCCTTCCTTTTCAGGAAGGTTCTCGGGATGTCAAGCCCTGGTAAGGTTCTTCGCGTTGCATCGAATTAAACCACATGCTCCACCGCTTGTGCGGGCCCCCGTCAATTCCTTTGAGTTTTAGCCTTGCGGCCGTACTCCCCAGGCGGGGTACTTAACGCGTTAGCTACGGCACCGAGGGGGTCGACACCCCCGACACCTAGTACCCATCGTTTACGGCGTGGACTACCAGGGTATCTAATCCTGTTTGCTACCCACGCTTTCGCGCCTCAGCGTCAGGAATGGGCCAGGAAGCCGCCTTCGCCACCGGTGTTCTTCCTAATATCTACGCATTTCACCGCTACACTAGGAATTCCACTTCCCTCTCCCATCCTCTAGTCTGCCAGTATCGAAAGCAGTTCCCAGGTTGAGCCCGGGGATTTCACTCCCGACTTAACGGACCGCCTACGCGCGCTTTACGCCCAGTAATTCCGAACAACGCTTGCCACCTCCGTATTACCGCGGCTGCTGGCACGGAGTTAGCCGTGGCTTCCTTTGGAGGTACCGTCAGCGCAGAAGCGTTATCTTCTCCTGCGGTTTCTTCCCTCCTGACAGAGCTTTACAACCCGAAGGCCTTCATCGCTCACGCGGCGTTGCTGCGTCAGACTTTCGTCCATTGCGCAATATTCCCCACTGCTGCCTCCCGTAGGAGTCTGGGCCATATCTCAGTCCCAATGTGGCCGATCACCCTCTCAGGCCGGCTACTGATCGTCGCCTTGGTAGGCCGTTACCCCACCAACAAGCTAATCAGCCGCGGGCTTATCCTAAAGCGGTAGGTCCGAAGATCCCCACCTTTACCCATTCCGCTTATGCGAAATGGATTTATCTGGTATTAGCTCCGGTTTCCCGAGGTTATCCCAGTCTTCAGGGCAAATTACCCACGTGTTACTCACCAGTTCGCCACTTTACTCACCCCCCGAAGGGGATTTTCTCGTACGACTTGCATGTGTTAGGCACGCCGCCAGCGTTCGTTCTGAGCCAGGATCAAACTCTCCAATTAAGCTGCAATCAAAAAAACGCAGCCACATCCGCTAGGGATGCAACTGATCCTTGCGATCTTGTCGATCGCGGACGCCCGCTAGACTAAATTCTGTCTATCAACTTTCAGAGAACCGCCCCTGAGGCGATTGCTCGCCACGGGAGGAGTAATGTAGTCCTGGCCGGGGTGTGCGTCAACCCCTTTCTTTGGTTGGGGCGAGCGCTATTTTTCAATGGGTTACGAAACTAGTGCTGCGCGACCGTGGATACGGAGGCAGCGTTCGGAACGAGGAGATCGGCGATCGCCTCGAAGAGGGCGACATCCCGAATAAGGGCGATGTGGGAGCGGCTCAAATAGCCCTCTCCGGGCCGAAGTTCCGCCGTTCGCCCACCCACGAGACCCGCCTCGACGCTCGCTACGGTCACGAGGCCGTCGTTGGCCAAGCCGTCATAAAGGTCAAGGTTGGAGACATAGTCGAGGAACAGGTTGGCCTCGGCACCCGTACCGGCGAAGGCGTAATACGCGGGGCGCGGCGGAGCAAGCGTGGCGAGGAAGCTGCTTCCCTCGGCGAGGTCGCGTGAAACCTCACGCTCACCAAAGAGCTCCCGATAGACCGCCCGCGCCACCTCCCGCGTCAGGGCAGTGGGGAGTGGGTCCGGCAGCTGGTTGATGTCCTCCAAGAGCGTCGCCTTCATTGCCTCCAGGGGTAGGCCGGCGTTGGGGGTGGCGATCATGGTCAAGAGGAGGACCGGAAACTCCTCGCCGAACTGGGTATCGAAACTCCGCGCCACCAGGCCGCCTTGGCTGTAGCCGATGAGGATCACCGGGCCCTGATAGCCGATGCGATGGAGCTCTCCGGCTAGTTCCGCGGCCGAGCGGTCGAGGTGGTTGAGCGGCTCGTACCGGTAGAGCCACTCCTGATAGTGGTCGTCCCACCCCGCAACACGGGTAGTGAGATCGGCGATCAAATCGTCCATCTGTTGCTGCGGGGAACCGCTGCTCAGAGGCAGGTGAAAGCCGTGAATGAAGATGACCGGCAGATGGCCCTCCCGAGGTCGCCGGCCGCGGCGCAGGGGATCGACATTGATCTCACCGTCCCCCGCCGGGTGGCTGGCGGTGGACTCGGTAAGCGCGAGGATCCGTGCCGTATCCGCATCTCCCGCATCCCCGCTCGATCCACCCCCGCATCCGCCCGCGGCGAGGAGAAGGACAAGGAGCACCGTCCACCGAGACCGACGCAGGTGCCAGCGGGCCACACTTCCTCGAATCATGTGGGTGGGCGCCGGCCAAGTTTTCATGGGTTTAGGTTTGCGGATCGATCCGGGCGTAGCGTCGCTTGCCGACCTGCACCAGGACCGCCGCTCCCGCGACGATCTGATGCTCCTTATCGGTGATCCGCTCCCCCTCTACACGCACCGCACCCTGGCGGATCAGGCGGATCGCCTCACTGGTGGAGCTGGTCAACCCGGCCTTGGTGAGCACCCCGGGCAGCCACTCCGACCCACGGTCGAGGTGGATCGCCACCACTCCCACATCCTCGGGCACGCCGCCGGACTGGACCTCCCGCTCGAACTTCGCCTCGGCATCGGCCGCCGCCGCCGGTGAATGGAAGCGGCCGACCAGCTCGCGAGCGAGCGCCTTCTTCGCCGCCATCGGGTTCACTGCCCCCGCCGCGAGATCCCCACGCAGGCGTTCCACCGCCGCCGATCCCACGCCGCTCACCAGCTCGTAGTACCGAACCATCAGGTCATCGGAGATCGACATGACCTTGCCATAAATCGCCTTCGGCGACTCGCGCAGGCCGATGGTGTTACCCAGGCTCTTGCTCATCTTCTGGACGCCGTCGAGCCCCTCCAAAATCGGCACCATCACCACGAGCTGTTGGGACAACCCCGCCTCCCGCTGGAGCTCGCGACCCATGAGGAGGTTGAACTTCTGATCCGTCCCCCCCACCTCCACGTCCGCCTCCAGGCGGACCGAGTCGTACCCCTGTATCAGCGGGTAGAGGAGCTCGTGGACCCCGATCGCGCGGCCTGCCGCCATCCGCTTGCTGAAATCATCGCGCTCCAACAGGCGCGCCACCGTGCCGCGCGCCGCCAGGCGGATCAGGTCGGCGGCGGACATGACGCCAAACCACTCGCCGTTGCGCCGCACCTCGGTGCGCGCCGAATCGAGGATCGTGTAGACCTGCTCCAGGTAGGTGGCGGCGTTCGCCTCGATCTGCTCCGGACTTAGGACTGGCCGCGTCTCCTGCTTGCCGGTGGGATCGCCGATGGCGGCGGTGAAGTCACCGATGAGAAAGATCACCTGGTGGCCGAGCTCCTGAAAGTGGCGAAGCTTCTGGAGGAGGACCGTGTGGCCCAGGTGGAGGTCCGGAGCGGTGGGATCGAAGCCTGCCTTCACCCGCAGCGGCCGGCCAGCGGCGATTGCCGCCGCCAGCCGCCCCACAAGATCACCCTCGGGGAGGATCTCCGCCGCCCCCCGCTCGAGGGTCTCCGCCTGCGCGCGCGCCTCGGCGACCACCGCCGGCGCGAAGCTATTCAGATCATCCATCATCGTCTCCTGCTGTCGAGCCAGAGGGTGACCGGCCCATCGTTGACCAGCGCCACCGCCATGTTCGCACCGAAGAACCCCTCGACCACGGCGAGCCCGGCGAGCCGCAACCGCGCCACCAGCGCTTCCACCATGGGCGCCGCCACCTCCGGCCGCGCCGCGCCGGTGAAGTCGGGCCGCCGCCCCCGGGCGAGGTTGGCGGCGAGGGTGAACTGGGAGACCACCAAAACCTCGCCGCCAAGGTCGAGGACCGACCGATCCATACGCCCGGCCTCGTTGTCGAAGATCCGCAGGTGGGCGATCTTGTCCGCCGTGTAGATCAGGTCCTCCTCAGTATCGCCCGCCACCACCGCCACCAGCACTCCAAGGCCGGGGCCGATCGCCCGCTCCTGTTCGCCGCAACGGACTGCGGCGCGCGCCACCCGTTGCACCACCGCGCGCATCACTCGTCCCCCGTAAAGGCATTCGCCACGTACTCCACCCGGGCGCGCCCGGTGCGCGGGTGAAGATGGACCGCGGCCACGTCGAAGCGGCACACCCGCGGCAACCGCCTACCCATCAAGTAGTGGGCGGCAGCCCGCCGTAGGCGCGTCCGCTTGGTGGCGGTGACCGCCTCCAGGGGCGAGCCGTAACCGTCGCCGCGGCGCGTCTTCACCTCCACGAAGCAAAGCACCCCGCCGCGACGGGCGATCAGGTCCACCTCGCCGGCGGGGCAGCGGTAGTTCTCCGCCACGATCCGGTAGCCGCGCAGGCGCAAGTAGCGACGGACGCGCCGCTCGCCCCACGCCCCGGCCTCAACCGCGCCGCTACTTCGCCACCACCACAAACTCACCCACCCCGCGGAAGGTCTTCCGGTGAATCGGCGACGGCCCCAGGCGCGCCACCGCCTCCCGGTGGTCGCGGGTCGGATACCCCTTGTGGCGCTCGAAACCGTAGCCGGGGAAACGTGTGGCGTACTCCTCCATCAGCCGGTCCCGGGTCACCTTGGCAAGAATCGACGCGGCGGCAATCGAGGCGCTCCGCTGGTCGCCCTTCACCAGCGCCACCTGCGGCACCGCCATCGGGAAGGTCACCGCATCCACCAGGACCACCTGCGGGGGATCGCCGAGGGCCGCCACCGCCCGGGCCATCGCCTGGCGGGTCGCCTGCAGGATGTTGATCGCCTCGATCTCCGCCACCGACCCGAACCCGATCCCCCAGGCGATCGCCCGCGCGGTGATCTCATCAAAGAGCCGCTCACGCCGGCGCGGCGTCACCCGCTTCGAGTCGTCGAGGTAGTCGAAGCGATCGTCCGGAGCCAGGATCGCCGCACCCGCCACCACCGGCCCGGCCAAGGGGCCGCGGCCCGCCTCGTCCACCCCCGCGAGACGACCTCCGTAGGCCGCGCGATAGGCGATGTCCAGGGCGTAGAGCGAGCAGTCCGGCGCCAGCGCCAGGGGCCCCGCACCGAGGCCGGCAACCACCGGCCTCTCGCTCCACCGGGCGCCGGCCATCGCCCGCGACCTACCGCTCGCGGATACGACCCGCCTTGCCGGTGCGCGAGCGCAGGTAGTAAAGCTTGGCACGCCGCACCCGGCCCCGCCGGGTGACCTCGATCTTGTCGATGCGCGGGCTGTGGACGAAAAAGACCCGCTCCACCCCGACGCCGCTGGCGATCTTACGGACCGTGAAGGTCTCCCGCGACGAGCCCCCCTTGCGGCCGATCACCACCCCTTCGAAAACCTGGATCCGCTCCTTGCCGGATTCCTGGATTTTCAGATGGACCCGTACCGTATCCCCGGGGCGAAAATCCGGAATGTCGTTACGCAGGGCGCGCGCCTCGATCTTGTCGATGGGATTCATCTGAACTCTCCCGCAGGGATCAGCCAAAGGGCGGGCTTTATACCCCATCGCCGGGTGCGGCACAAGGAATCGCGCTCACCCTGCCCACCCCAGCTCCGCCAGAAAGGCACGATCCGCCACGCTGAGCGCGACCCGGGCGAGCAGCTCCGGCCGCCGCGCGAGGGTCCGGCGGAGCGCCTCCTGGCGCCGCCACAAAACGATCCGCGCGTGGTGGCCCGAGAGCAGCACCTCGGGAACCTCCTGGCCCTCGAACTCGCGCGGCCGGGTGTACTGCGGATATTCGAGAAGGCCGTCAGAAAACGACTCCTCCGCCGACGAGGCGTCATCGCCGAGGACCCCGGGCAGCAGCCGGCTCACCGCATCCACCACCGCCAACGCCGGGATCTCCCCGCCGGTCACGACAAAGTCGCCCACCGCCAACTCCTCGTCGACCATCTGCTCCGCGACCCGCTCATCCACCCCCTCGTACCGGCCGCACACCAGCAACAGGGGGCGCGCCTCGAGCGCATACGCACGTGCCACCTGCTGATCAAAGGGGCGACCAGCGGCGGTGAGGAGGACCACCCGTGGAACGAAGCGCGCCCGCAGATCGCGGATCGCCGCCGCCAGGGGCTCGGGCTTGAGGACCATGCCGGTGCCGCCGCCGAAGGGGTAGTCATCGACGGTCCGGTGGCGGTCGGTGGTCCAGTCGCGGAGTTGGTGACAGGTCACCGCCACCCGCCCGGTCGCGATCGCCCGGCCGAGGATCGACACGGACAACGGCCCGGCGAAGAACTCCGGGAAGAGGGTGAGGAGGTGAAAGGTACCGCTCACCCCACCATCCCCGGCAGCGGGGTCACCACGATCCGCCGCGCCTCGGGGTCGATTCGGCGAACCACCTCGCGGATCGCTGGCAACAAGAGCTCACCACCTGCGCCGCGGACCACGTAGACGTCCGCCGCGCCGGTCTCGATCACCTCGGCCACCTCCCCCAGCGGCGCGCCGCTCACCGTCTCCACCCGCATCCCCAAGAGATCGGCCACGTAATAGGCGCCCTCTTCCAGTTTTGGCAGCGCCTCGCGGGCCATCCACAAGGTGGCGCCGCGCAGACCATCGGCCGCCTCGAAGGTGTCACATCCGGCCACCGCGAGGAGGACGAAGGGCGGCTTCATGGGAGTCGCGGCCGCCACCTGCAAGGCGGGCGCCCCCTCCCCCTCCCCCAGATAGAGGAGCGCCTTCGCAACGACCGGGACGTCCGGGGCAAGCCACTTGACCTTCAGCCGCCCCTCCACCCCATGGGGCCGAACCACCTGCCCCACCCGCAGACGGCGCGCTTCGCCGTCCCCCATCGAGGTCACTCGGCGGGCGCCGCCTCGGCCTCGCCGCGGGGCGTCCCCGCGACAATCTTCGCCTTGCGCAACAGGCTCTTCACCGCCGCGCTCGGCTGCGCGCCCTGATCTAGCCAGTGGCGAATCCGCTCCACCACCAGGGTCGCCCCCGCCTCGACGAGGCGCGGGTTGAAGGTCCCCACCTGCTCGACGATGCGGCCGTCACGCCGCACGCGGCTATCGGCGACCACCACCCGGAAGAAGGCGGCCTTCTTCGCGCCGCCACGCGCCAGACGAATCACCACGGCCATCAACCACTCCTACAAAAGGGGGCCACCCATGGGCGGCGAAAGGGACGGAACTTTACCGACAACACCTCTCTTCCGTCAAACCGCACCCCGTCACCCCCCGAGCTGCATCCCGCCTGGGGGCGGACCGGGCATGATGTTGAGCGCCTCCGCCGCCATCCGGTACTTGTCCACCGGCCGGCCCCCGAGGATGTGCGACTCGAAGATCTCGCGCGCCGCGTCCGGATCCTGGATCGAGTACCAGACCGCGTCCGGATAGACCACCACCGCGCTGCCCGCGAGGCACGGTCCCATGCACTTGGTCTCGGTGATGAAACAGTCGTTGTGCATCATCCGCTTCCCCATCTCCTCGAGGAAGGTGAAGTAGATGTTCAGCCCCTGTTTGTCGGAACAGCAGCCACGCGGGTGGCCGGGGGGGCGCTGGTTGGTACAAACGAAGATGTGGTGCTTCGGGGGCATGGCGCCTTCCTTGAAAAGAGGGGAGACCGCGAGCCGTGCGGCGCGGGCGGGTGTGGTACCACGGGGTCGCGACTCAACTCAAACGGTGGCGCATCGAGCGAGCGCCACCGCCTCAGTACGGGTACGGCCGCACCTCCGGCCGGCCACCGCCGAGGAGCTGGCTGGCCAGGTCGTTGGCGAAACGGTCCACCGCCCGATCGATCGCCTCCTGGCGCGAGTCCTCCTGGCGCTGGGAGTCGTCGAAGGCCTCGAACTCATCGAAGAAGCGCAGCCCGGTCCGCTTCCACAGGAGGTGGTGGACGCCGTCCTCCAGGCGCACGTCCGCCTCAATCTGCAACCGATACTCGGAGACCTTGTCGACGTCCACCAGGGAGATCGGGTCGGTGTCGAAGGCCTGCACCACCACCCTCAGGCGCCGCTCCGCCCCCGACTCGCCGGCGACGGTGACCCCGCGCTCGGCGAGCGCCCGGATCAGGGCGTCGGTGAACCGCCCCTCCAAGAACGGCTCGCGCGAGTTATTCAGGACCACCGGTACCTGCCACCGCTGGCCTTCCGCGACCGGCGCCGGCCCCACGTTACCGAGGTGGTACCCACAACCACCGACGACGAGGAGGACGAAAAGAGGGGTGGAGGCCAGCCGCTGCCGCAACGCCATCGCGCATCGCTCCAGGACACCCAAGGCCACCGCGGGAGGGGCGAATGGTGGGCGATACTGGGATCGAACCAGTGACCCCTGCCGTGTGAGGGCAGTGCTCTCCCGCTGAGCTAATCGCCCGCTAACCCCTCAAAAAACGGAGCGGCAGCCTACCATCCGCCATTTTCGAGGGTCAATCCGACACCTCCTCACCCTCTCCCCGCTCCACTGGCGGCTCCACCGCGCAGGCGCTGGAGGTTCAGCCGGAGCCAGGGAGGATGAGGCGGAGGCCGAAAATGACACCGACCACCACGAGGACGTGAATCCATTCCATAGGGACGCGGAACATACTCCCCTGCCTCCCTCCTCCGCCAGGGGGGGTCACGAGGGGGAGTTGCCTACTCCGCATCGCCCCCTCCCGAACTCGCGCCCGCCGACCCCGCGGGCGCCTCCGGAACCACCACGTAGCGGAGATAGCCGGCAAGCTCGCGAATCGACTCGTGGGTGTCTTGCAGGGCGCGGTGGTTGTTGGACTTCTCCCACTGCACCCCGTAGCGCGAGCGGAACAGCTCCTTGAAGGACGACACGTCCACCATCCGGTAGTGGAGGCGGGCGGCAAGGCGCGGCAAGTAGCGGTCGATGAAGCGCCGATCCTGGTGAATCGAGTTGCCGCACAAGACCACCCGCGCGTTGACCGGGTAGTGGCGATCCACCAAAGCGAGGAGCTCCGTCTCCACCTCGGCGAGAGGCTTGCCGCACGGGATCTCTCCGATCAGGCCGCTGTCGCCGTGGGTCTTCACACACCAGGCGTCCATCACCGCCAAGGCCGCAGGTGGCTGGAAGACCACCTGGCTGTACTCCTCCAGGGGGGTGAGCTCCAGGTCGGTGATCACCACCGCCACCTCGATAATCGTGCACACCTCGGGGTCGAGGCCGGTCATCTCCAGGTCCATCCAAAACATCCGCTGCATCGCGATCCCCTTGGCGCCGCGCTCCCCGCCGGCGGGCGGGCACAGACGCGGTCGCGAGTCTGTCGGACTTTGGCGATCGTGGCGAGGGGAGGCAGGCGGCCGCGCCGGCAATCTGGCGCTCGCTGCACGACCACTCTGAGGCGGCCGGCCACGACCGCCGCCTACCGGCCGCGCGCGCCAGCCGATAGACTCGCGCCCCCATGGCCCCCCTGCGCTACCTCACCTCGGGCGAGTCCCACGGGCCCACCCTCACCGCCATCGTCGACGGCCTGCC
This sequence comes from Nitrospirae bacterium CG2_30_70_394, assembly GCA_001873295.1. Classification (GTDB taxonomy): domain Bacteria; phylum CG2-30-53-67; class CG2-30-53-67; order CG2-30-70-394; family CG2-30-70-394; genus CG2-30-70-394. Next base: position 36,090 of record MNYW01000082.1, read on the forward strand.
CGCCCACCTGCCCCTTACCGCGGAGCAGATCGACCGCGACCTCGCCCGCCGCCAGGGCGGCTACGGCCGCGGTGGCCGGATGCAGATCGAGCACGACCACGCCGAGCTCCTCGGCGGGGTCCGCTGGGGGGAGACCACCGGCGCGCCGCTCACCCTGCAGGTGGCCAACCGCGACTGGAAAAACTGGGGGGCGAAGATGTCCGCCGACGCCGCCGACGCCGGCTGCCTCGCGCCGGTGACCCGGCCGCGTCCCGGCCACGCCGACCTTGCCGGCTGCCTCAAGTACGACCAGCGCGACACCCGCAACGTGCTGGAGCGCGCCTCGGCGCGCGAGACCACCCTGCGCGTCGCGGTCGGGGCGGTGGGCCGGGCGCTGCTCGCCCAGCTCGGCATCGACTCCCTCGTCCACGTGGTCAACCTCGGCTCCATCCGGGCCGAGTTGGCGCCCGACCTCCCCTTCGCCGACCTGCGCGACCGCACCGAGCAAAGCGACGTGCGCTGCGCCGACGAGCAAGCGGCCCAACGGATGCGCGCGGCGATCGACGCCGCCAAGCAGGCGGGCGACTCCCTCGGCGGGGTGGTGGAGGCGCGGGTCCGGGGGCTCCCCCCCGGTTTGGGCTCCTTCGTCCAGTGGGACCGCAAGCTCACCTCCCGGCTCAGCGGTGCGGTGATGTCGATCCAGGCCTTCAAGGGGGTAGAGATCGGCCTCGGCTTTGGCTGCGCCGACCTCCCCGGCTCGCAGGTCCACGACGAGATCCTGTGGGATGAGGCGCGCGGCTACC
>MNYW01000085.1 GCA_001873295.1 Nitrospirae bacterium CG2_30_70_394
ACCACCAGCCGCCACCCCCCGGGCTGCCCCGCCACCTCCAGGTGGGTATCACCGGCTCCGATTGCCACCATGCCGGGGGTCAGGGCGAGACCGTCGCTTGCCTCGCAGACGTGGGGCGCCATCTCGGCGTCGAGGTGGCGGGCAAAGGAGGCGGTGAAGCCCGGAGGCATGTGCTGGACGATGGCGATCGGCGGACACGCCGCGGGCATCCGGGCAAGCACCGCGCGGATCGCCTCGGTGCCGCCGGTCGAGGCGCCGATCGCCACCAGGTGGCTGCCGTCCGCACCGACCGCGGCGAGGGGCGGCGCCGCAGGGACGAGGGTCGCGCCCCCCACCTTGGCCATGGCGGCGGCGCGCACCTCGCGCACCAAAGCGCTGGCGAAGGTCTCGAGGGAGCACGGGAAGTCCGGGGATGGCTTGCCCACCACCCCCACCGCACCGAGCTTCAACGCCTCAAGGGTCGCCTCCGCCCCCCGCTGGGTGAGGGAGGAGACCATCACCACCGCCGTAGGCCGGCCCGCCATGAGCTTGCGCAGGAAGGTGATGCCGTCCATCCGCGGCATCTCCACGTCGAGGGTGATGACCCTGGGGGTGACCCGGTCGAGCACCCGGCGTGCTGCGAAGGCGTCTGCTGCCTCGGCCACCACCTCGATATCCGGCTCCACCTCCAAGAGACCGCGGCACTGGGCGCGGATGGCGGCGGAGTCGTCGATGATCATCACGTGGATCATGAAGCGTCTCGTAGGGGATAGGGGATAGAAGATAGGGGATGGTGTGGGCCGGCGGCCGGCGAGGATGGTTGGCTCTCTCTGATCGTCACGATGGTCGTCCCGTAGGACCTTCCTTCCCCCTGTCCCCTATCCCCTATTTCAGTACGCCTTGGTGAAATGGTCGCTCTTGAAGAAGTCGCACTTGAGACAGTTCGCCTGTTTGGCGGCGAAGGAGCCCTGGACCTCGCCGCCGCACAGGGTGCCGGTGACGTAGGCGCAGTCGTGGCCGTGGTCCGGGTAGGCGGGGCAGATGCCAAGCTGCGCCGCCTTGGCGCCACCCGCTTCGCGGCCGCACTTCTTGAACTCCCAGCAGTTGGCCGTCCGGGTGGTGGTTGGCGCGCCACCCTCCCGCGTGGCTGCGGGGACCACCGCCGCGGCGGTGGTGGCGAGATCGCCGGGAAAGCGGAAGCGCGCCACCTGCCGGTCCATTCCCTGCGCCAAGCCGGCGAGAGAGCCGATGCCATAGGCCGTCGTCTTGATCAGGTCGGCGTTTTGCTGGTTTACCGCGCGCATGCCACCGACCACGCGGTTCACCTCTTGGATTCCGTGCGCCTGCTCCTCGCTCGCGCTGGCGATCTCGGCGACCACGGTGCTCGCCTCGGTGACCGAGGCGAGGATCCCCGCGAGCCTTTCGCCCGAACTGTTCACCAGCTCGGTGCCGTTGCCCACCTTGGCCACCGAGTCGTGGATGAGCTGTTTGATCTCGTCCGCCGCGTGGGCCGAGCGGCGCGCCAGGTTACGCACCTCGGCAGCGACCACCGCAAAACCACGCCCCTGCTCGCCGGCGCGCGCCGCCTCCACCGCCGCGTTGAGCGACAGCAGGTTGGTTTGGAAGGCGATCTCGTTGATCACCTCGATGATCTCCCGGATCCGTCCGGACGACTCCTCGATCGCGGCCATCGCCGCGACCGCGTCGGTGACCACCGCCCGCCCCTCCTCCGCCACCTTCAAGGTCGCAGCGGTGAGCTCCCGCGCCTGGCGCGCGTGGCCGGCGTTCTGCTCGACGGTGGCGGCGATTTGCGCCACCACCGTCGAGGTCTCCTCCAGGGCATGGACCTGGCGCTCGCTCGCCCCGGCGATCGCCGCCTGATTCTCTGCCACCGCGCTCACCGCCCCCTCCACCTTGGCGGCGGCCGCGCGAATCGCGAAGAGGGGCTCGGCAATGGAGTCGAGGACCGCGTTGAGCCGCTCCACCTGGGCGCGGTACTCCACCGAGGTAAAGACGGTGTCATCGATCCGCAGGTCGAGACGGCCCCCGATCACCCCTTCGAGGATGCGCCGCGTTTCGTGTTCCAGACGCACTCCCTCGGTGATCTCCCGCCACTCCACCACCGTCGCCGTGTAGCTGCCGTCGCCGGTGACCACCGCGCTGGCGACTAGCTCGAAAATGAACGGGCCGAGGACGACGCGTGCCGTGTGCGGCAGCTTGGCCGGATCGTCGAGGAGGGCGTGCAGGCGCGCCGGGTCACGGTGGAAGGCGTCGATCTGCTGGCCGATCAGGGCGTCCACACGAAAGGCGGGAATCACCTTGCGCAGCTCTTGCTCGATCTTTTGGAAGTGGGTCCGCGCCCGCTCGTTCAGATAGGTAATCCGAAGGCTCCGGTCGCACACCATGATGTTGGACGAGGCCTGGTCGAGGGCCACCTTCAATGCCACCGCCTCGGTCGAGGTGCGCAGCGCCACGGTCATCTGGTTGAAGGCGGTGGCGAGGTCGCCGATCTCGTCCGCGGGGCCAGCCGCCACCGTCGCCTGCAGGTCACCCTCGGCGACCCGACGGACCGCGGCCACCAACTCCCCCACCGGCGCGAGGACCCGCCGCTGCATCCCACGCCGCGCTAGAAAGGCGGCGGCGCCGATGATCAACAGCGCCGCGAGGCCGAAGAGGCGCACCTGCACCACCCCGGAGGTCACGTCGCCGGCCGCACGCTCCGCGGTCGCCAGGCCCTCCTCCAAGGCGGTCAGCTGGTCGGCGATGAAGGGGTCGAGCTCCTTGGAGAGCGCCGCCGCCGCCGCATCAAAGGGCGCCATCAAGACGTTGCCCTTGGCCGGACCGCCCTCGATGTAGGCCTTGGCCATCTCTTGACCCGCCTGATTGAAGGCCACAAAGGCGGCGTCGAGGTTGGCGAGGCGGGCCACCGTCGCGGCGTTGGCCTCTTTGCGGTAGTGGTCACGAAAGGCGGTCAACAGAGCCGCAAAGGCCTGAGCATGAACCGCCGCCTCGGCGAAGCCGCCGTCGAGGCCGTCGGCCGCACGGGTGGCCGAGATGTCGGTGAGGAACTGCTGCACCTGCACCACGTGCAGACGCATCGCCTCGCCCTTCATGGCGAGGTCGACCGCGTGGTCACCGACCTCGGTGACCGCCTTGCTGACCTCGTCGCTGCGCGTGGCTAGGTCGCGAGTCACCCACCAGGTGGTGACCACCAGCCCCGCGATGAGCACGGTCACCGTGGTAGACACCGTGGCCACCACGGCGGTGAGCGAGCCTCTTCCGGTCAGGGCATGGATCCAGTTCATCGGGATTCTCGGTCAGGGGTCGGCTTGTCTCGTCGATCAAAAGTCTTGCCACTCGTCGGCCTCGCTTGCGCCGCCGGCCGCCACTTTGGCGACCGCGGTGTGCGCGGCGGCGAGCGAAGGCGCTTGCGGCGAGGGAGGGGGCAGCTCCGCCACGCCGGGGCGGAGTTGGAACCGCGCCACATGGGACTCCATCTCCCGCGCGCGGGCGGAGAGGGCATCCGCGGCCACCGCCACCTCGGCCACCAGGGCGCTGTTTTGTTGCAGGGTCGTGGAGATCATGGTGATCGCGTTGTTCACCGAGCCAATCCCGTCCGCCTGCTCCGCCGAGGTGGTGGCGATCTCCTCGGCGATTGCGCTCACCTGAGCCACCGAGGTGACGATCCCGCCCAGGCGCTCACCCGAG
>MNYW01000168.1:0-11366 GCA_001873295.1 Nitrospirae bacterium CG2_30_70_394
CCCGCCGCTGGCCCGGGCCCACCGCCACCCCACCCGCACCCCGCCGCTGGCCCGGGTCCACCGCCTTCCCACCCGCACCCGGCCGGTAGCCCGCTCTTTGGGGAGGAGCGCCCCCAGGGTCCGGCCGGCCCGCGGGGGTGGCCGCGGCCCGCGTGGGGCAGAGGGGAGCACTCCCGCTCCCCCCCCCGGTGCACCGGGGGGGGAGCGGCGGGCGCGCCTTCGGCATCGCCACCCTGCGCCATTTGTGGCTTTGCGTGGTGGACCCGAGCGCTCTGGCCTTGTGGCCGCCACGCCGCCAGGCTGCAAGGCTGCAAGGGAACCCGAACCGGAGCGACCCCATGGCCGATCTCGCCCTCCAACCATGCACCGCCTGCCAGGTCGGCGCCCCCAAGGTGACCGCTGAGGAGCGCGTCGAGCTCACCCCCCTGATCCCCGCGTGGCAGACAGTGGCGGTCGATGGGATCGAGCGGCTCGTGCGCCGCTTCGCCTTCGCCGACTTCGCCGCCGCCCTCGCCTTCACCAACCAAGTCGGCGCGCTCGCCGAGGCAGCGGGCCACCACCCCACCCTGCTCACCGAGTACGGCGCCACCACGGTGAGCTGGTGGACCCACAAGATCGGCGGCATGCACCGCAACGACTTCATCATGGCGGCGAAGAGCGATCGCCTCTACGACCGCCGGTGACCGCCACGCCGCCGCCCTACAACAGGGGCGGCGGCAGGAGCAGGTCGAAGGCGGCGGCGGTACCGGTCGCAGCGGCGACGACACCCTGCGCGCCAGACAAGGCGAGGTGGCCGGTGGCCCCGCCGATCCGGGTGGCCGCCACCCCCACCGCCGGCGGGGCGATCGCCGCGACCGCCGCCGCGCCGGGGAGGGCGCGACCCGCCACCAGGCGGTGGAGGACCACCCCGCCCGCGGCGCCGGTAGCCAGCCGCGCTGCACCCGCGCCGGTGCGGAGGGCGCCGAGACGCAAGAGTGGCGCCGGCGCCGGTACCAAGGCGGCGTGCACCCCGAGTCGTGCCGTGGCCCCGGCGGCGAGGACCACCCCCGCGTCCACCGTGGCCCCGCCGGCGGCCAGGAAGCCAACCCCCCCCAGGCGTAACCCCGCCCCGGTGGCCACCGCCGCCAGGTGCGCCGCGCCCACGGCGCCAGCCGCGCTCAGACCGGCGGCCGCCAGATGGGCGCGCGCCGCCGCCAGGTGCAGGGCCGCGCCGCCAGCGACCACCGCCGGACCAAAGGCGGCCGCCGGGGTCGCCAGGGAGAGGGCGAGGAGGAGGAGGAGGATAGTCACGGCGACGGCGGGCTGGGGGTCGATGGCCGCCGGTGCGGCGCGCGGATGGCGTCGGGGCGAGCGGCCCACGGCGAAAATATCGCGCCCACCGGGCCGGCTCTCTCCCCCTATCCCCTATCCTTTCTCCCCTTCTCCCCTATCCCCTCGTGATGAAGCGCCCACCACTGCTGGGCGAGGAGCGGGTTCCACATGGCGCCGGTCGCGGCCATGGCGCCATCGGCACCGGCGGCGAGGAAGGTGTCGATGTCCGCCGGGGTGGTGATCCCGCCGACCCCAAGGATCGACCACTCCATGCCGAGCCGCGTGCGCACCGCCACCAGGCGCCGCACCTGCTTCAGCGCCAGGTCGCGGATCGCCTCGCCACACACCCCGGAGGTGGGCCGACCGGGACCGAGGGCGGGGTGGCCGGTACGGTCGTGGACCGCCATCGGGATGGTGTTGATCGCCGCCACCCCCTGGATGAATGGGCCGCAGGCGGCCATCACCGCCTCCAGCCGCGCCGGGTCGGCGAGGTAGCCGATCTTGATCACCAGGGGGATCGAGCCCGCCTCGCTCCACGCCCGCCACGCCACCCGCCCCGCCTGCTCCGGGTCGTGGAAGAGGACCCCCTCGCCGGCGGCCACGTTCGGACAGGAGAGGTTGATCTCGATCGCGTGGGGATGGACCTCCGCGGCCATCGCCACCACCCGGCCGAAGTCCGCCACCAGATCGCCGGTGGCGGCGGAACCGACCACCGAGGCAACCACCACCTGCCCCTCGCCCACCGCGTCGATCGCCTGGGCGAGGTCCGCCTGCCACTCCGCCGGCGGGCGCGACGGCATGCCAAAGGAGTTGGTGATCGAGAGGTGGGGCGGGATCGTTGCTTGGTCGGCGAGGGCCGCCACCGCCCCCCCCTGGTCCGCCTCGGTGAGCGGCCGGTCGAGGTCGAGGTAGAGGCAGTTGGGCAGCGGGTGGCACGGCTGGGCAGCCGAGCGGACCGTCTTGTAGACCAGCAGGTCGAAGCCGAGGCGGGCGTAGAGGCGGATCCAGTCGCTATTCAGCAGCGGCCCCGCCGGCACCCCGAACGGGGTGGTGACCCGGTGGCCGAGAAATGTCGCCGTGGGCTTGCCAATGCGCGGCTCCGGCAGGGGGAGGTCAAAGCGCGGCCCGGCGGCGTAGTTCGCGTCGTAGCTCTGGTGGATGTCGTAGGTGGGCTGCATGGGCACTCGCTACGCTCGCCGGGGAGGAGGAGAGGGAGATAGGGGGCTGGTCGGCCCTGCGAGCCGGCGATCGACCGGGAAAGATACCCCTAAACCAGCCTCGGCCTGCCGCACGTGCTACCGCCCCGATCGCCCACCCTCCCCGACCTCCCTGCTTGCCCCCCGCGGGCGAGGCAAGCGGAGCTCAGACGAACGCTAACCAGCCATCGTGGGCCGGGAGCTCGCCGCGCACCGCGGCGAAGTACTGGGCCTGGAGTTGCTTCGTGATCGGCCCTGGCTTGCCGCTCCCCACCGCCCGGTCGTCCACCTCGCGGATTGGGGTGAGCTCCGCGGCGGTACCGGTGAAGAACGCCTCGTCGGCGGTGTACACCTCGTCGCGGGTGAAGCGGCGCTCGTCCACCGCGTACCCTGCCTCGCGAGCGAGTTCGAGAATGGTGGCACGGGTGATCCCGCCGAGGACCGTGCTAAGCGGCGAGGTCGTCACCACCCCGTCACGAACGATGAAGATGTTCTCGCCGCTCGCCTCCGCCACGAACCCCTCGCCGTCGAGCATCAACGCCTCGTCGTAGCCGGCGGCCACCACCTCGCGCTTGGCGAGGATCGAGTTGGTGTAGTAGCCGCACACCTTCGCCTTGGTCATCGCGGCGTTCACGTGGTGGCGGGTGAAGGAGGAGATCTTCACCCGGATGCCGTTCTTCAGCCCGTCGTCACCGAGGTAGCTCCCCCACGGCCAGGTGGCGATGGAGAGGCGCACCGGCGCATCGGGCGCGTACAACCCCATCTGGCCGTCGCCGAGGAAGCAGAGGGGGCGGATGTAGCAGGCGGTGAGGCGGTTGGCGCGGATCGTCGCGAGGGTGGCATCGACGATCTGCGGCTGGGTGAAGGGGATCTTGATCTGGCAGATGTGCGCCGAGTCGAACAAACGGCGGACATGCTCCGCCAGGCGGAAGACCGCCGAGCCGCGCGCCCCACACTTGTAACAGCGGATCCCCTCGAAGACCCCGAGGCCGTAGTGGAGGGTGTGGGTGAGGACGTGAACAGTCGCCTCGTCCCAGGCCACCAGCTTCCCGTCCATCCAGATGTAATCGACCTTCTCCACGCGGTACTCCCAGGCAAAGGGGCGGTGACGATAGAAATCGCGAGCGGACCAAGTCAAGGCAAGCGGCGGGCGCACCGGGCCGCGCCTCCCCACCCACCCATGGCCGGTCCGGGCGGTTGGGGCGGCGGGCGATCTACTCCACCACCGCCCCCCCGAGGGGCAGGGCCAGGGGGTGGGCAGGGCGGACGATGCGGGTCCGGCTGCGCAGGGCGGCGATCACCTCGGCGAGGCGCTGTTGGCGCGCCTGGACGGAGAGCTCGCGGGTGATCTCCTCCTCCACCTCGTAAAACGGCTTACCCGCGTACCGCTCCGGCGCGTTGTCGTAGGCGGCCCGCTTGGCCGCCGGGTCGACCCGCATGAAGGGGTCAATCCGGACCCGCTCAAAGGCGCGGAGGATTGCCTCTTCCTCCAGCCACCGGCGGACCACCGGCCGCTCCACCGAGGTGTGCGCGGCATCGAGCTGGCGAACCCGCGCCTCCACCGCGGCCTCGTCCACCTTCGCCACCGTCTCGGTGGCAAGGCCGAAGCGGCGCCCCTCGGCGACCAGCAGGCGGCGATCCACCAGGCTTTCGATGAGTTCCATGGGCGCCTGGTTCTGGCCGGCGATCCGCCACGCGATCGTGCAGTCGTGGGCGCTGATCACCTCATTACCGACCACCGCCACCACGAAGTTGGTCACCTCGCCGGCGGCGCCCCCCGACGCGCTGGCGCTGGCGCAGAGGAGGAAGAGAAGGAGTCCGGCGTGGCGCACGCGGCGACCCTACTCAACCCTCCACCGCGCCTCAAGCGGCCGCCAGTTTGACACCCCATCCGCCGCTGCCTAACCTCCGCCCCCCGGTCGAGGGAAAGGGATGTGCCGATGTACAGCCGCTCGGAAGACCTGTTTGCGAAGAGCTGCGCGCTCATCCCCGGGGGGGTGAACTCGCCGGTCCGGGCCATGTCCGCGGTGGGCCGCACCCCCTTCTTCGTGGAGCGAGCGAAGGGGGCGCGGATCTACGACGTAGACGGCCACACCTACATCGACTACGTCGGCTCGTGGGGACCGATGATCGTCGGCCACGCCCACCCGCAGGTTCTGGAGGCGATCAAGCGCGCCGCCGCCCATGGCACCAGCTTCGGCGCCCCGACCGCCGCCGAGCTCACCCTGGCGGAGATGGTGTGCGAGGCGGTCCCCTCCATCGAGATGATCCGCCTGGTGAACTCCGGGACCGAGGCGACCATGTCCGCCCTGCGCCTCGCCCGCGCCCACACCGGCCGCGACAAGATTCTCAAGTTCGAGGGGTGCTACCACGGCCACTTCGACGGCCTGCTGGTGGCCGCCGGCTCCGGGGTCACCACCCTCGGCATGCCCGACAGCCCCGGGGTGCCCGCGGACTTCGCGCGCAACACCCTGCTTGCCCGCTACAACGACGTTGACTCGGTGCGCGCCCAGGTCGAGGCCCACCCGAACGAGGTGGCGGCGATCATCGTCGAGCCGGTGGCCGGCAACATGGGGGTGGTGCCGCCGGCGGCGGGCTTCCTGCCGGGGCTGCGCGACCTGTGCGACGCACACGGCATCGTCCTGATCTTCGACGAGGTGATGAGTGGCTTCCGGGTCGCCTACGGCGGTGCCCAGGCGCGCTACGCGATCACCCCCGACCTCACCTGCCTCGGTAAGGTGATCGGCGGCGGCCTGCCGGTCGGCGCCTACGGCGGCAAACGCGAGCTGATGCAAAAGATCGCCCCCGCCGGACCGGTCTATCAGGCCGGCACCCTCTCCGGGAACCCGCTCGCCACCGCCGCCGGGATCGCCACCCTCGAGCTCCTGCGCCAGCCCTCCACCTACGATCAGCTCGAAAAGATCAGCGACCGGATCGCCACCGGCTTCATGCAGGCGTCCGCCGACGCCGGGGTGATCACCCACACCAACCGAGTCGGGGCGATGTTCTCCACCTTCTTCCAGGTCGGCCCGGTGGCCAACTACACCGACGCGAAGAAGAGCGACACCGCCGCCTTCTCCTGTTTCTGGAACGCCATGCTCGCCCACGGCGTCTTTTTGCCGCCGTCGCAGTTCGAGGCCGCCTTCCCGGGGCTCGCCCACGACGAGGACTGCATGGAGATCACCCTCAGTGCCGCCAACGCTGCGTTTGCCGAGGTCCGCAAGTTCCAGCAGGCGCAGCGGTAAGCAGGGGAGACAGAGCCGACGGCTGGGTCAGCCGTGGTGGATCGAGCGCGGCGCGGTACCGGAAAGAGGGGGGGGCGCGCACCATGGGCGGGTACGCGGACGGTTCGTGTCGCCCCCGCGGCAATGGGGATCCGCGTGGCGTGGGCGGGACCCCTCCACGGCCGCGGATTCCGCGTTTGGTTGCGATGGCGGGAACCCGGACACCGAGGGACCCCTCCACGGCCGCGGATTTCGCCCCCCCTTCCCTTCCACGCGGAACCCGGCAGCGGGGAAGGCAAGAGGGCCACCCGGAGCCGGAGACTGGAACCGCGCCGGGGATCAGCCACCGCCAGGCCGGCGGCGCCGCGGCGTAGAGGGCCGCGGGGTAGAGGGCCACCCGGAGCCGGAGACTGGAACCGCGCCCCCGCATCTTCGCGCGCGGTCCGCCTTCCAAGCGTCGCCGTGCCCCCCCTAGCGCGGGGCTGATGTCCCACCCCGGCGCGCCCGAGGCTGCCTACTGGACCCCGCCGGCGGCCTCCTCCGCGTCCCGCGCCTGCGGCGCGGTGATCCGGCCGCTGGCGAGGAGGGTGGAGAAGGCGCGCACCACCCGCGGGGCGAACTGGCTACCGCTGCACCGCTCGAGCTCCATCGCCGCCGCCTCCACGGACAAAGGATCTGGGCGATAGGTCGAGCGAGTGACCATGGCATCGAACGCCTCGGCCACCGCGCACACCTGCGCCAGACATGGAATCTCCTCGCCGCGCAGGCCGTCGGGGTAGCCCTTGCCGTCCCACCGCTCGTGGTGGTGGTGGAGGATCGCCACCTCACCGCTGAGGCCGGGGACGGCGGCGAGGAGCTCGGCGCCGGCGCGCGGATGGTCGGCAAAGTCGTGCCACGCCTCGGACGACAGAAAGGCCCCCTCGTCGCGATGGCGGATCTCCGCCTCCGGCTTGCCGAGGTCGTGGAGGCGGCAGCCGCGCACCAGGGTGGCCAGCGCCGCATCGCGAATCCCGAGCTGCTGCCCGACCTTGGCGGCGTGGATCGCGGTGCGGCTGCCATGGCCGCGCCGGTAGCCAAAGGAGGCGGCGGCGGCGCGCTCCAGGTGGTCGAGCCACTCGATGAGCACAGTCACCGGCAGACTCGGCTCCGGCGCGCAGATCGCCGTCGCCCGCGTCTCCGCCACGCCCCACCCCGCCGCCGGTTCGGCCACCGCCACCGGCTCCTGCTTGCCGTCGTAGTACGCCCACACCTCCTGGGCAAAGGTGGCGACGTCGATCGGCTTCTTGATGTAGCCGTCGCAGCCGGCGCGCAGACAGCGCTCGCGGTTGCCGGCCAGGACGTTGGCCGTGACCGCGACGATCGGCACGTGGGCGAGGGGGGCCATCGCCTTTAGGCGCGCGGTCACCTCGAAGCCATCCATCCCCGGCAGGTGGAGGTCCATGAGGATGAGGTCGGGGGCTATCGCCTCCGCCATCGCCAGGGCCTGGTCGCCATCCACCGCATCGACCACCCGGTGACCCGCGGCCTCGAGGACACGGCTGACCAGGGCGCGATTCTCCGCCGAGTCCTCGACCTGGAGGATGGTGAGAGTGCGGGGCGGGGCGGCAAGGGGAAACATCTGTGGAAAACCTTGGGACAAACTGTGTACCCAGCCGGAGGAAGGCCGTCAACCCCCTACAAAGAAAGAAATCCGAACTCAACCGGGTTTCTTAGGGATCGCCGCCGGCCTGGGGATGGGGGATCGGGGAGGTTGGCCCTGCGGGCCAGTGATCATGACGGGGGGAAGAGACCCCAAACCATCATCGCCGGCCAGCGGCCCACACCAGTCCCCTATTCCCTAGCCCCTATCCCCTATCCCCCATCGCGGCCCGCGGCCGCCGCGCGCTCCCGCCGGTCGTCCGCGCCCACCCGGCGCGCTATCCTGCCGCGCCCCATGTCTCCCTCCGCCACCGGCCTCTCCCCCCTGGCCGCCGCCCTCGCCGAACGCCAACCCGCGCGCCTGCAACTGCGCGGCGCCTGTGTGGGCCACCGCGCCCAGCTCCTCGCCAACCTCGCCGCCGAGCTGCGGCGCAGCCTGGTGATCGTCGTGCGCACCCCGGAAGAGGCGGAGGCCCTGGTGCTCGATCTGCGCTTCTTCCTCCCCGCCAACGGTCCCCTCGCCAAGGGGGCGGTTCACCTCTTTCCCCAGTGGGAGATCCTCCCGTACGAGGAGGCGCCCCTCAATCCGGTGATCGTCCGCGCGCGCATGGAGGTGCTCCACGCCGCCCGCGCCGGCGCGCCGTGCTGCCTGGTGACCACCGCCCGCGCGCTCATGCAGAAGCTGCCGCCGGTGGCCACCTTCGACCAGATGAGTTTTTCCCTGGCGGTGGGCGAGGAGCAGCCCGTGGGCGTGCTCCTCCGCCGGCTGCTGGAGGCGGGCTACCGGCAGACCGCCTTTGTGGAGACCCCGGGCGAGGTGGCCCACCGCGGCGGCATCGTCGACCTCTTCTCGCCGCGCCACCCGTGGCCGGTACGGGTCGAGCTGTTCGGCGACGAGATCGAGTCGATCCGCCCCTTCGACCCCACCACCCAACGGTCGCGCGCCGGTCTCGACGCGGTGGAGGTGGGACCGACCCACGAGCTGTTGCTCACCGAGGCGCGCCGTCTGGCGGCCGCGGCGTGGGTGGAAGAGAAAAGCCCGCGCCTGGCCGAGCGGCTCCGCCACGGTCTCCCCGAGGGGATGGAGCACCTCTACGCCCTCTTCCACGACGGCTACCACACCCTCTTCGACTACCTCGCCAGCGATTTTTTCTGTGTCTTCGACGACCCCGCGCGCCTCGCCGCCGATGCGCTGGAGTTCACCGAGCTGGTGGCCGCGCGCCAGGCCGCGGCGGCGGTGGAGCGGCCGATCGTCGCCGAGATCGCCACTCCGTTCATGGACTACGCGGAGGTGGTGGAGACCGTCGAGCTGGTCGACCAGCTCCACCTGCTCGCCACCGCCGCCCCCGCGGACCCCGCCCTGGGGCTGGTGGAGGTGGACGCCGCCCCGGTGGTCCTGGTGGGCGAGGGGATGAAGGAGCGGTTGCGGGCGCTGACCCCACAGCTCCGCTTGTGGTGCGCGGCACGGCCGGTCCTCCTGGCGGTGGCCAGTGAAGGCCAGATGGAGCGGTTCACCCGCCTGTTCGCCGACCTCGAGCTCGCCACCACCCCCCTGGCGAGCATGCCGCCGCCCGCCGCCCTTGTGCCCGGCCTCTACCTGATTCGCGGCGAGCTCTCCCGCTCGTTCGCGGTCGGCGAGGTCGGCCCGCTCTTCCTCGCCGAGGCGGACCTCGCCGGCCAACGGCAGCACCTGGCGGTGCGCAAGCCGACCACCATCGACGAGGTCCTTCACGACCTGCGGGCGGTGAAGACCGGCGACTACGTGGTCCACCTGCGCCACGGCATCGGCCGCTACACCGACCTCGTCACCCTCACCGCCGCGGGCCTCACCCAGGAGTTCTTGCAGCTCGAGTACGCGGGCGGCGACAAGCTGTTCGTGCCGGTGGGCGAGCTCGACCAGGTGAGCCGCTACATCGGCGAGGAGGGCCGCGCCCCGGCGTTGTCGAAACTCGGCAGCCCCGCCTGGGAGCGGGCGAAGGCGCAGACCCGCAAGGGGGTGGAGCTGGTCGCCCGCGAGCTGGTGGAGCTCTACGCCGCGCGCGCCGCCAGCGAGGGGTTCACCTTCTCGGCCGCGGACGATGCCGAGTATCTGGAGTTCGAGGCCACCTTCCCGTACGACGAGACCCCCGATCAGGAAGAGACCATTCGCCAGGTCCTCGCCGACATGGCATCGCCGAAGGTGATGGATCGCCTGGTGTGCGGCGACGTCGGCTTTGGCAAGACCGAGGTGGCGATGCGCGCCGCCTGCCGGGCGGTCCTCGACTCCAAACAGGTCGTGCTTCTCGCCCCCACCACCTTGCTCGCCGAGCAACACGACCAGAGCTTCACCGCCCGCTTCGCCAACCTGCCGGTGCGCATCGGCCACCTCTCCCGCCTGCTGTCGCCGAAGGAGCAGCAGCAGGTGGTGGAAGAGGCGCGTGCCGGGCGCGTCGACATCCTCATTGGCACCCACCGGCTGCTGTCGCGCGACCTCGCCTTTTCCGACCTCGGCCTGATCATCGTCGACGAGGAGCAACGCTTCGGAGTGCGCCAGAAGGAGCGGCTGAAGTCGCTCAAGACGCGCGCCGACTGTCTCACCCTCACCGCCACCCCCATCCCACGCACCCTCCACATGGCGATGGCGGGGCTGCGCGACATCTCAGTGATCACCACTCCGCCCCTCGCGCGCCTGCCGGTGGCCACCCGCATCCTGCACCGCGACGACGGCGTCCTCGCCGACGCCCTGGCGCGCGAGTTGGCACGCGGCGGCCAGGTCTACTGGATCCACAACCGGGTGCAGACCATCGGCCGCGCCGCCGAGGCGGTGGCGCGCCTGGCACCGCACGCGCGAGTGGCGATCGCCCACGGCCAGATGGAGAAGCATGAACTCTCCCGGGTGATGACCGCCTTCCGCGACCGCGAGCACGACATCCTGGTCACCACCACAATCATCGAGTCGGGCATCGACCTGCCCAGGGTGAACACGATCATCATCGACCGCGCCGACACCCTCGGCCTCGCCCAGCTCTACCAGCTGCGCGGCCGCGTCGGCCGCTCCAGCCACCAGGCGTACTGCTACCTCATCACCCCTCCCGAAACCCAGATGACCGAGGAGGCGCAGGAGCGGCTGGCGGCGCTCGCCGAGCACACCAGCCTCGGCTCCGGCTTCCAGATCGCCGCCCACGATCTGGAGATCCGCGGCGGCGGCAACCTCCTCGGCGCCCAGCAGGCGGGCAAGATCGCCGCGGTCGGTTACGACCTCTACGTCCGCCTGGTAGAGGAGGCGGTGGCGCAACTCCAGGGCAGGCCGGTGGAGGAGCTGTTCGCCCCGAAGGTCACCCTCGACTGCTCCGCCTATCTCCCCTCCGACTACGTCCACGACCCGCACGAGCGGCTCCACCTCTACCAGCAGATCGCCACCCTCAGCGACCGCGAGCAGGCGGAGGACGCCTTCGCCGCCCTGGTGGATCGCTACGGCCAGCCGCCCGCGGAGGTGCGCGCCCTGCTCCTCACCACCGAGGCGCGGATCCTCGCCCAGCGGCTGCGCGCGGAGGAGGTGAAGCTCTCTCCGGACGGCCTCATCGTCCACTTTTCCGCCCGCTCCCGGGTGGACCCCGCCGCGGTCCTCGCCCTCCGCCAACGCCACGGCCCGCGGGTCGAGCTGCGCGGCGAATACACCCTCCACCTGCGCGCCCGCGACGACCACCGTGAGACGGTCGCCACCCGCGTCCACGACGGCCTCGCCTTGCTGGAGGAGCTCGGCGGCGGGGAGTAGGGAGTGGAGAGGGCGTGCGCCGCGCCCGCCGGCCGGAGGAGACCGCGCCGACCCGCGGGAGGAGGCCACGCGCCACGGCCACCGCCCGCCTGCCACGCCGCGAGCACGCGGATCGGTGGGGCAACCGCCGCCTGGGACGAACGAGAAAGGAGCACGCCGGTTCACGCCCCGACTCGGGATTGTCGCCACGACGGGCCCAGGCCAACGCGACGCGGGCTCGCCGGATGGCAAGGCGCCTGCGCG
>MNYW01000168.1:11374-11531 GCA_001873295.1 Nitrospirae bacterium CG2_30_70_394
CGAGAGAACGCCGCGCCGCGAGCACGCGGATCGGTGGGGCAGCCGCCGCCTGGGGCGAACGAGGGAGGAGCACGCCGGTTCACGCCCCGACTCGGGATTGTCGCCACGACGGGCCCAGGCCAACGCGACGCGGGCTCGCCGGATGGCAAGGCGCCTG
>MNYW01000089.1 GCA_001873295.1 Nitrospirae bacterium CG2_30_70_394
CCGCACCCGGCGGCCAGTGCGCGGCAAGGGCGCACCGGCCGACCCGCGCTGCCGCGGGGTTGCCCGGCGTGCGGGCAGAAGCGGGCGGGGAAGAGCTGTTCTCGTCCCTTCCCCACCCCCCGCGCGCCGCCTCAGAGCTCGCCATGCCCATCGAGCAGATCCACCCCGTGGTGGTCCACTTCCCCATCGTCCTCCTCCTGGTGGGCTTTCTCCTCGACGGCATCTTCCTTCTGCTCCGCCGCACCGCCTGGGCCGACGTCACCTTCCTTCTGGTGGCGGCGGGGGTGGGGGCCGCCTTCGCCGCCGGCCTTACGGGCCAGGCGGCGGCCCACGCCATCGAACCCCTCGCCCCGCCCCTCAAGGCGGCCCTGGAGCGCCACCACGAGTTCGCCGGGGTCATCAACTTCCTGGGCACCGGCATGCTCGCTTTGCGGATGATGGTCCGCTTCCGCCGCCAGACCGTGCCGCTTGTGGCCTACCTCGCCATCGGTCTGTTGACCCTCTCCCTCCTCGCCCTCACCGCCCGCCGCGGCGGCATCCTGGTCTTCGACCTGGGCGCCGGCGTTGCCCTCACCGCACCCGTGGGCCCGGCCATCTGAGCTTGCAGGAGACAGCGGGAGGAAAAATGGCAGCCGGAGACTGGCCGCCGTTTGCCCCCCTTCCCCCCACCTACTACCTACTGCTGCCTACCGCCCCCATGCTCTTCGACTGCCACACCCACCTCACCGACCCGGCCTTTGCCGGCGACCTCGACGCGGTCCTCGCCCGCGCCCGCGCCGCGGGGGTGCGGTGGATGGTGACCAACGGCACCGACGGCCCCACCAACCGCGCCGCCCTCGCCCTCGCCGCCACCCACCCCGAGATCCTCCCGGCCCTCGGCATCTACCCGGTGGACGCGGTGGCCAATGAGGTCCTCGCCAGCGGCCCCACCCTGCCGTGGACGCAGGCGCCGTGCGACGTGGCGGCCGAGCTCGCCTTCATCGACGCCCACGCCAGCGCGGCGGTGGCGATCGGCGAGTGCGGCCTCGATGGCCACTGGGTCGCCACCCACCTGGACCGCCAGCGCGAGGTCTTCGCCGCCCTCATCGACCTCGCGCTGCGCCACGACCGGCCGCTCATCGTCCACTCGCGGCGCGCCGAGGCCGAGGCGGTGGAGATGCTCTTGGCACGCGGCGCCACGCGCGTCGACCTGCACTGCTTCAGCGGCCGCTTCAAGCTCGCCCAGCGGGCCTGCGCGGCCGGCTTCTACTGCTCCATCCCCGCCACCCTCCCCCACCACGAGCTGTTCCAAAAGATGGCGCGCGACCTACCCCTCACCTCCCTCCTCACCGAAACCGACGCCCCGTACCTCGCCCCCGTGCGCGGCGAACGCAACGAGCCGGCCCACGTCGCCGCCACCGTCGCCGCCATCGCCGAGCTCCGCCACCTGCCGGTGGACGAGGTGGAGGCGACCCTGGAGGCGAACTTCTGCCGCCTCTTCCGCATCGACCCGCCACCGGAACGCGGCAGGTAGAGGGAGCAGATCGAGAGCAGAGGAGCGCTCCATCCCCGCGGTGAGGATGCCCCCGTTGCGACCTTCAACTTCCGCTTTGGCCCTGGCCGCGGGCACGACCGGTCCCCCCCGCAGGGGCGGAGAACCCCCCACCCAACGCCGGCCGAACCCAAAAAAAGGGGGCCGTGACCCCCTCCGGATCACGGCCCCGATACGCCGCGGCTCCAGCCCGGAGGCGAGCCTGCGGCGACAAGCGCCCCACCCGCCTCCGTAGCAACGAGGATGCCACCTCTCCCGCTGGCCGAGGGATGACGCACAACACATTGTTTTAGAAGATGTTTTGTAAGCTCACATGGAGTGTGACGAGGGGTAACCCCGGGGGCGGCTGGCCCCCCCGCCCCGAGAGCTGTCGCAATCCCTGACACCTTTTCCAAACCCCCTGACCCAATCTCCGTAACCGCAAGCAGTTACGGCGTGTCCGCCGGCTTTACACTCGCCATCTCACCCCCCAGGGCCGCCCCCACGTGG
Source organism: Nitrospirae bacterium CG2_30_70_394 (assembly GCA_001873295.1). Lineage (GTDB taxonomy): Bacteria > CG2-30-53-67 > CG2-30-53-67 > CG2-30-70-394 > CG2-30-70-394 > CG2-30-70-394. Next base: position 2,021 of record MNYW01000089.1, read on the forward strand.
TCCACCTGGTGGATCCATGGAAGGCGCGCCACATACTCCGCCGTGGTCACCGCGCTCTGCCAATGGCCGGTGCGGCGGGCCACGCCGATCCCGACCACGAAACACCCCACCAGCGCCACCGCCACCACCCACGGCGCCGCCCTCCGGCGGCGAAGGCCAAAGGCGAGGGTGGCGGGGGCGGGGCAGGCGTCGACGCACGACTGGCAGGCGGTGCACTCGGCAGAGCGAATGGTAAGGCGGTCGTGGACCGGCAAGAGCTGCGGGCAGGCGTCGGTGCAGGCGCGGCAGCCGGCGCACTGATCCGGGTCGCGGCGGATGCGGTTCGGGCTGACCAGGGCGATGAGGCCGAGGAGCGCGCCGTAGGGACAGCAGTAGCGGCACCAAAGGTGGCGCACGAACAGCGAGCCGCCAACCAACCCCACCACCACCGCCAGCCCCCCCGGCCCAAGCTCGCGGAAGAAGAGGTACATCTTCACGTCTGCCACCCGGTGGTAATCGCCGTCGAGAAAGGGGGCGAGGGCGCGCGCCGGGAGGACGAAGACGATCCACAGGAAGAAGCCAAGGAGGAGGTACTTGAGGCCCCGCAGGGCGACGTCGAGGCGGCGCGGCAGAATCAGGTTGCGGCCGACGAGCCGCTTGCCCACCCGCGCCAGCCCCTCCGACAGGGTGCCGACCGGACAGACCCAGGCGCAGAAGGCGCGGCGGGCGAGCAGCGCGGTGGCCACCGCCACCAGAAAGAGGACGACCGCCGCTGGATGGATCGCGTTCAGCTCGCCGGTGGCGAGCCAGTGGCGCAGGCCGAGCATCCCGGAGATCGGCAGAAAGGCCTCCACCCCCGGCGGCCTGGGAAAGGCGACCGCCGCGCCGTGGCGCGCGGCCTCCACGAACAGGGCGAAGCGCACCCCGATCCACAGGATGATCGCCAGAAAGAGGACTTGGACGCCGCGCCGCCACAGCAGGGCACGCCGGCGGGTAGGACGCAGACCACCCATCCACAACTCCTTGGACCACGACCCCGCAAGAAGAGACCGGCACAACCGTAGGGTTTCTTCGTGCACTCCGTAACCCGCGTGGCTTTGCATCCTTGCCCCGCCCTCCGACAGACTCCCTTCGCGCCATGGCGACCTCGCGATTCCACCTCCTGCTCGCCTTGATCGCTGGCCTCGGGGTGGCGATCTACCTCCTGGGCAACGGCGCCACCTCCCTGTGGGACCGCGACGAGCCGCGTTTCGCCGAGGCGGCGCGGGAGATGGTGGCCACCGGCGACTACCTGGTCCCGCGCTTCCACGGAGCGGTGCGTTACGACAAGCCCCCCCTCATCTACTGGCTCATGGCGGCCGCCTACCGGGTGACCGGCCCCACCCCCTTGGGCGCGCGCCTGCCCTCGGCCCTCGCCGGGGGGATCGCGGTTTTTCTCACCGGCCTCCTCGGCCGGCGGCTGGTGGGGGCGGCGGCGGGGCTGTGGGGGGCGCTGATCCTTGCCCTCTGCCTCCAGCTCACCGTGGAGGCCAAGGTGGCGACGGTGGATGCGACGCTGCTGGCCACCATCTGCGCCGGCATGGTGGCGGTGGTGCGGAGCTGGCAGGGAGAGGGTGGCTGGGGAAACCTCCTGTTCGGCTGGGGGGCGGTGGCCCTCGCCATCCTCACCAAGGGGCCGATCGCGCCCCTGGTGGTGGGGGGCACCGCCCTCGGCCTGAAGCTGGCGGGCGGCCGGCCGTGGCCGTGGCCGGGGCGACGACTCGCCGCCGGCCTCGTGATCCTCCTGGCAATCTGCCTTCCCTGGGTGGTGGCGGTGCAGGCAGCAACCGACGGCGACTTCCTGCGGGTCGCCATCGGCCACCACGTGATCGACCGCGCCGCCCACCCGTTGGAGGGCCACCGCGGCCCCATCTGGTACTACCTCGCCACCCTGCCGGCGAGCTTCTTCCCGTGGGCGCTCCTCGGCTTCGGCGCCCTCTTTGACCTCATCCGCCGGGCGCGCGAGGCCGCGAGCCGGCCACTGCTGCTGTGGCTGGCCATCCCCTTCGCCCTGTTCACCGCCACCGCCACCAAGCTCCCCCACTACACCCTCCCCGCCTACCCCGCCCTCGCCCTCGCCCTCGGCCGAATCGTCGCAGCGCCCCGCCGGCCGCCCTGGTGGGGGTGGCTCGCGGCGGCGAGCGGGCTCTTCGCCCTCGCCCTCGGGATCGGCCTGGCGGTGGGGGCGCAGCGCCAGTTGCCCGGCGGCGCACCCGTCGCGGTGGGAATGGAGGCGCTGCTCCTCCTGCTGGTCGGCGTCGCCCACCTCACCTTTCGCTGGCGCTACCACGCCGTGGCGGTGGCCACCACCGCCGCCGCGGCGCTCCTCTGCCTTGGCGGCGCGACACTTCCCGCTCTGGAACCCTTCAAGCCCTCGCCGCCGATGGTCGCCGCCCTAGAGGCGGCACCCCCGGCGGCGCGCTACAGCTACGGCTACTTCGAGCCCTCCCTGGTCTTTGCCAGCCACGACACGGTGCAGGAGGTGAGCGACCGCGCCGCGCTGATCGCCCTCCTCGCCTCCCCCACCTCGTTTGCCTGTGTCCTGCCGCGCACCGTGTGGCACGAGCTCGCCCCCGCCCTCACCTCCCCCCCGGCGGTCCTCGCCGCCTTCCGCGGCTTCAACGTGGCGCGCGGCCACTGGGGCGACTGGGTGGTGGTCGGGCGTTTGGCGCCTCCCGCCCCGGAGGTGGCCCGCGGCGGGCGATCGCGGCCTGAACTTCGGCGGCGCGCGGGCGGGTGACCCCCACCGCACCGCGGCACGATTGTCAGCGGCCACGCCGATCCCCTACAACACCCCCCTCGCCTCGGCACGGCCCGGCACCGATTAGGCTGGCGACTCGCCCGCCACCCTTCAGGAGGAAGATCCCATGTTTCACACCCTGCTCGCCGCCCTGTTCTGCCTCATGCTTCCCGCCCTCACCTGTGCCGATGAAATCGTCGGGGCACGGGTGGAGTACTGGTCCATGGGGCTCAGCGGCGATTCGAGCGTCAGCAGCGGCGACTTCACCCTGCCCACCCTGTCGCTCACCGACTCGACCGACGGCCTCGGTCTCGACAGCGACAATCCGGTGGGCGGCTCCGCCTGGCTCAACCTCGGCCCCTTCTTCCTCTTTGGCCGCTACACCCCCATCGACATCGCCGGCCAGGGCTCGACCACCTCGGAGATCACCCTCGGGGGCGAGACCCTCACCGGCACCATCGACCTCGACTCGTCGCTGACCTTCAACATGTTCGACGCCGGCCTCGGCCTCAACCTCCTCAACCTCGACGACCTGCCCATCCGCGTCCAGGTGGGGCTGCTGGTGGAGGTGAAGCTCCTCGACGGCACCCTCGAGGTCACCGGCACGGGCACGCCGAAGGGGAGCTCGGCGACCGGGACCACCACCGACACCCAGGACTTCACCCTGCCGATCCCGATGGCCGGCGGCCATGTGAAGCTCGGCCTCGCCGACTTTCTCGCCATCGACCTCCGCGGCGCGGCGATCGGCTACAGCGGCAACCACCTCTACGATGCGGAGGCGCGCGTCGAGCTCTCGCCGATCCCCTTCGCCGGGATCAGCGGCGGCTACCGGATCATGGACCTGGCGATCGACGAGTCAGACGTGAACCTCAACGCCACCTTCGACGGACCGTTCGTCGAGGCCTTCATCCGTTTCTGAGGCCACCAGCCGCAGAAACGTTCGACCGCCCCCGCGGGCGGACGACGGGGGAAGGCCCCACCGTTCGCGGTGGGGCCTTTTTCTTGCGCCGCCTCACGAGCAGGGGATCGTCCCGCCCCTGCCCGGGGGCAGGCGCCGCCCTTGCGCGCGCAGGAAGGCGCCCGCGCCGGTCACAAGACGACGACCTGGTAGCCCTCGCGGATCAGCCCCACCAGGCTCGGATGGCCCTGGTACTCCTTCACCAGGGGCAGTCCCGACGCCTGCACCTGCGAGGTCACCCCGAAGGCGCCGGCGCAGTAGTCACACACCCCGGCGATGAGGCCGGCGTCGCGCACCTGCCGGTAGAGGGCGGCGTAGGGAAACTCGGGGTCCGCGAAGCGCGCGACCCACAGGGTGCCGGCGCCGTCGAGGACCACCTGGACCTGCCCGCCCGCCTCGTGGACCTCTTGGGCGTAGAGCAGGGCGTGGACCGCGCGACCCAGGGACTCGGCCCGCTCGGTCCCCTCGTGCAGGATGATTGCCACCTTCATGGTTCTACCTCCCAATGGGGGGGATTCCCCTTCGTAGTAACGCCTTCAGCAATCCCGATGCCACGCCGTCCTCGGCTCGGGCGGAAGGGGGCCTGGCGCTGGCCCGATCGAGCATTCCACCGATTGCGGCCAGCCGATCGGGACGGTCACCGCGGAAACGAACAACGAATCCGTCCACCGGCCGGTAGCGCCGATGCGCAAGGGCAGTGCGGGCCGACCCTCACCGCACCCCCACGCGCCCCTCCAAACCTCCGCCGGGCGCCAGACGCCGAGCGCCAGACGCCGAGCGCCGGGCAGATGGTGGCCCGAACCGCCGCCCCGGTTCGCCTCCGCGATCCCCACGGCCACCCCCGGCGAAGGCACACGGGCCACGGTGGCGACCCCAAGCGCGGCGCGCTGCGCATTGCGGAGCAACCCGCGGCGCGCTGGACCCGCAAGCTGCCGCACGACACCCTCGTTGGGTGCGCCTCCTCTACCTCGACCCGTACCACGGCGGCAGCCACGCCGCCTTCGTCGATGGCTGGCGGGCCCACAGCCGCCACCGCTGGACCGTGCTCACCCTGCCGCCGCGCCACTGGCGGTGGCGGATGCGCCACACCCCCCTCACCCTCAGCCGCGCGGTGGCGGAGCAGGTCGCGAACGGTGCGGCGTGGGATGCGCTGGTGTGCACCGACATGGTCGACCTCGCCGCCTTCCGCGGCCTCTGTCCCACCCCGGTCGCCGCCCTGCCCGCGCTCGCCTACTTCCACGAAAACCAGCTCACCTATCCGGTGCAAGAACCGCGCAATCGCGCCGCCTGCGGATTTCCGGCCACCGCCGCGAACGCCTCGTCCGCCGGCGATGAGTCAGCCCGAACCGGGGGTCGAGCCGCGAGGGAGACCGCGCCGCTGCCCGCCGAACAGGCCCAGGCGCGCGACCTCCACTTTGCCTACACCAACGTCACCACCGCGCTGGCCGCAGACGCCTGCTGGTTCAACAGCCGCTACCACCTCGACGCCTTCACCGGCGCACTCGCCGCGTGGCTGTCCAAGATGCCGGACTTCCGCCACCCGGAGGTGGTGGCGGAGATCCGCGCCAAGGCGGCGGTCTTCGCCCCTGGCATCGCCCCCTTCCCGCCGCGACCGCCGCGCCCCGCCGGCCCGCTGCGCCTGTTGTGGGCCGCCCGCTGGGAGTACGACAAGGGGCCCGAGGAGCTGCTCGCCGCCCTCACCCGCGCCGCCGCGGCGGGCGTTCCCTTCCGCCTCGCGGTGATCGGCGAGGAGTTCGCCAACCACCCCGCCGCCTTCGCCACGATCCGCAACCGCTTTGCCGAGCGCATCGACCACTGGGGGTTCCAGTCAAGCCGCGCGGGGTACCGCGCCTGCCTCGCCTGGGCAGACGTCGTCCTCTCCACCGCCCGCCATGAGTTCTTCGGCCTCGCGGTCGCCGAGGCGGTGGCCGCCGGCTGTCTGCCGCTCTTGCCCGACCGCCTCGCCTACCCGGAACGGTACGCCCACCACGATCCGCCCTTTCTCTACGACCCAACGCCGGCGGGGCTCGCCGCGGCGATCGGTGAAGCGGCCACCCGCCTCGCCGCCGGTGTGCTGTGGGGTGGCGACCCGGAGGCGGGAAGGGGTCGCGTCGCCGACCTCCTGTGGCCCACCCACGCACCGCGCCTCGACGCGGCGGTGGAGGCGATCACCGCCGCGACCAGCGCCGACTAAGCTGCCGGCGCCAAGGCGCGAGTTTGCGTGTTTGCAGGACTGACCCCGCAGTGCTGAAGCCACGGAGGGCGAATGACGCCTACCCGCGGATCACCGCCAACAGCTCGTCGCGGTGGCGAGCCATCTCGGCCTCGGTGCGCGCCTCGAGGTTGAGACGCAGGAGCGGCTCGGTGTTCGACTTGCGGACGTTGAACCATCCCCAGGCGAGGCGCACGGAGAGGCCGTCCAGGTGGCTGACCTCGCCCGCGCCGCCGAACTGCTGCTCCAGGCGGGCGAGCATCGCGTCCGGGTCGTCGACCCGCGAGTTGATCTCGCCGCTCGCCGCAAAGCGACGCAACCCTGCCAGCCGCTCAGACAGCTTCGCCGCGTCCTCGGAGAGGGCGGAGAGGAGGCGGAGCATGGTGGTGATGCCGCAGTCGGTGAAGAAGTTGTCTTTGTAGTAGAAGTGGCCGGAGAGCTCGCCGGCGAAAATCGCGTCCACCGCGCGCATCTGCTGCTTGATGAAGGCGTGGCCGACGCGGCACTGGATCGCCGTGCCGCCAGCCGCCTCGATCTCCTCCTTCACCACGTCGGAGGAGCGCAGGTCGTAGAGGATGGTGGCGCCCGGCCGCTCGGCGAGGAAGATGCGCGCCAGCATGGCGGTGGTGAGATCGGCGGAGACCACCGCGCCGCGGTCATCGACACAGATCACCCGATCGGCGTCGCCGTCGAAGGCGAAGCCCACCTCGGCACCGGCAGCGCGCACCCGCGCCTGGAGGTCGCGCAGGTTCGCCACCGTCAGCGGGTCGGCGGGATGGTTGGGGAAGGTGCCGTCGAGCTCCAGGTAGAGGGGCTCGACGGTGAGCTGCGGCAGCCGCGCAAACAGCGCCGGCAGGACCATCCCGGCCATGCCGTTGGCCGCGTCCACCGCCACCCGCATCGGCCGGATCTGCTTGGCGAACCCCATGAGGTGGTCGACGTAGCGATCGAAGATGGCCTCCTGGCGCACCGTCCCGGGGGTGGCCACATCCGCGGGTGGGGCGCTGGTGGCGAGGCGCTCGATCTCGGCGATCCCGGTATCGCCGCTGATCGGCACCGCGCCGGCGCGGCACATCTTGAAGCCGTTGTACTGGGGCGGGTTGTGAGAGGCGGTGATCATGAGCGAACCGCCCGCGCCGAGGGAGGCGACGGCAAAGTACGACATGGGGGTGGAGGCCAGCCCGATGTCGATCACGCTGGTGCCGCGCCGGCAGATGCCGCGGGTGACCGCCGCGAAGAGGGCATCGGAGGAGGTACGGCAATCGCGCCCCACCACGATCGCCTCCACCTGCAAAAGGTCCGCGAGGGCCATGCCAATCCGTTCGGCGATCACCTCGTTCACCTGCTCGGGGTAGGTCCCGCGGATGTCGTACGCCTTGAAGATGGTGGCCATGTCGCGACTCCAAGATGGGGTGCCAGGGATGCGCTCGCCACCGGCGAGCGGGCGCGAGTGTAGTGGCCACGACCACGAAGGTCACGAATCGCGCAACCCGATGCGGCACCAGGCTCAGCCGATCCGCAGGACCTTGGCGCCGCGCAGGGTGCCCGCGCTTAGCTCAGCGAGCGCCCGGTTCGCCGCCTCCAGGGGGTAGAGCTCCACCTCCGGGCGGATCCCCGCCGCCGCGGCGATGGCCAAGAAGTCGCGCACGTCGCGCCGGGTGACGTTGGCCACCGACTTGATCTCCCGCTCCATCCACAGGTGGGTGGGGTAGTCGAGCTCCAGCAGCGCCGCTTGATCCACCGCCTCCTTGCGGATCGCGTTGATCACCAGCCGGCCGCCCGGGACGAGGTTGGCAAGCGCCTCCACCACCGGCCGCCACGCGGGGGTGGTGTCGATGATCGCATCGAGCCGCTCCGGGGCGCGCGCCCGCGTGTCGCCCGCCCACACCGCGCCGAGCTCCCGGGCGAAGGCGCGCTCACCCTCGCTGCGCGCGAAGCAGTAGATACTCGCCTCCGGGTCGAGGTGGCGCAGGAGCTTGAGGACCAGGTGGCCCGAGGCACCGAAGCCGGTGAGGCCAAGGCGGCCGCCGCGCCGCAGGTGGGCGAGGCAAAGCGACCGGTAGCCGATGGCGCCGGCGCACAGCAGCGGCGCCGCCTCGACATCGCTGAGCGACTCGGGGAGGGGGTGGACAAAGGCGGCGGGAGCGACCATGCGCTCGGCGTAGCCGCCGTCAACATCGCGGCCGGTGGCGCGAAACTCGGCGCACAGATTCTCCTCGCCACGCTGGCAGGCGGGACAACGGCCGCAGGCGGAGTTGATCCACGCCACCCCCACCCGCGCTCCCACCGCCACGGTCGTCACCCCCGCGCCCAGCGCCGCGACCCGCCCCACCGCCTGATGGCCGAGAACGACCGGCAGGCGCGGCGGCGGAGTGCGCCCCTCGATCTCATCGAGCTCCGTGTGACAGACGCCGCAGCAGCTCACCGCCACCACCACCGCGCCGGGCCCGGCCACCGGCTCGGGAACCTCCGCCATCGCCAGGGGCTCGGGGCTGTTCGCGATCTGCACGATCCGCCGCAGGACCATCGCCCGCATCGTCGCTCCTCCTTCGCTCCGGCCGGCGCCGGGTCGCTTTAGGGTAACAGGCCACGGCACACGACTCGCGGCAGGCTACGCGTCGGGCAGACGTTGGCGAGGGTAACGAAGCGAGGCTGCGCGACGCCGCATCGGGACCAGCTCGTCGCGCTACGCGGGGCTCAGCCACGACCTACGGCGCGCCCCGCGCTGTGCACCGAGCCACGCAACTGGCCGCGGCCCCGTGCGTCGCCTCAGGCCCGGCAAGGCAATCGATCGACCCAGACGACCGGCTCGTCGCGCGCCCGCACCGCCGATCTGCCTTCGACCCAACCGCCTTCGACCGCTTGCGTGTCGCCGAGCGCGGTTGCAGCGCGACTCAGGCGGCTTCACGACCCAACCGCCTTCGACGTGACTGCGTGTTGCGGGTGCGGCGCAGCGCCTGTAATCACCCATCCAACCCACGCAGCCGCTGGCGGGCGGCGCGATTCTGCGGGTCGGCGTCGAGGGCCTTGCGGTAGTTGAGCTGCGCCTTGGCACCATTGCCGAGCCGCTCCCAGCACATCCCGCGCCACACCCGCAGGTCGGCGAGGTAGGGCGGCTTCTTCTCCATCACCACCCCCATCTCGCCGAGAGCCTCCTCGTAGCGGCCGAGGTGGTAGAGGACCTTGCCGTAGGCGAAGCGCGCCTGCAGGCGGCCGGGCTGGCGGCGCAAGACCTCGAGGTAGTCATCGCGCGCCGCCTCCCACTCCTCCTCCCTCGCGTGCAGCTCGCCAAGCCGTTCGTAGACGTCGGTGTAGTCGGGGGAGAGCTCAAGGATGCGGGCGTAGTGTTGAATGGCGGTGGCCGGCGCACGGCTTGCCACCTCGCTCGCGCTCGTGAAGAGGAGCTGGACGTACGCCGCCTTACGCAACCGCACCACGTTGGGCGCCAAGCTCCACGCGTGGTCGAAGGCACGCAGCGCCGCCTCCCCCTTGCCGTCGCTCACCAGCGCCTCGGCGCGGGCGATCTCCTCGAGGGTGTCGCGCTCGGACACCGACAGGGGGTGG
>MNYW01000016.1 GCA_001873295.1 Nitrospirae bacterium CG2_30_70_394
CCTGCCGGTCTTTACCCTCGACGAGGCGAACAACAAGACGCGCGACGGCGCGGCGGGTTGGTGAGCCGGATCGGTTGATCCTGAGGGTTTGATGGCGGCCATGGACGGCCTGGTCATGGTCGCGGCGGTGGTCTTTGGGCTGATCGTCGGCAGCTTCCTCAACGTCTGCATCTATCGGCTCCCGCGACGCGAGTCGATCGCCTTCCCCGCCTCCCACTGTCCGGTGTGCGGGGCGCACATCCGGCCGTGGGACAACGTGCCACTCCTCGCCTGGCTATGGCTGCGGGGGCGGTGCCGGGATTGCCACGCCCCTATTGCCTGGCGCTACCCATTGGTTGAGGCGGTCAACGGCGTGGCCTATGGCGCCATTGCGTGGCGCTATGGGTTGGGCGGGGTGGCGCTCACGGTGGCCGCCTTTGTCTCCGCCCTTTTGGTCGTCACCCTCATCGACCTCGACTACCAGATCATCCCGGACCGCATCTCTCTGCCGGGCATCCCGCTGGCTTGGCTCGCAGCGGTGGGGCTTGGTCGTCTCACCTGGGTTGACGCGACCCTCGGCGCCCTCTTGCCCGCCGCCCTTTTTCTTGCGGTCGTCTTTCTCAGCCGCGGGGGCATGGGGCTTGGCGACGTGAAGCTGGTCGCGTTGATCGGCGCCTTCCTCGGCTGGCAGCTCGCCTTGCTGACCATCTTGACGGCGGCGGTGGCGGGGTGGCGGGGTCGCTGGTGGGGGTGGCGATGATGGTGTTCCAGGGCAAGGGGCGGAAGACGGCGGTCCCCTTCGGCCCCTTTCTCTCCCTCGGGGCGGTAGTGAGCCTCGCCTGGGGAGCGCCGATCCTTTACTGGTACCTGGCCCTGGGCGGTCTCTCGTGAGCGGTTCCGCGCCCCTCCTTTTCGCCCTCCCACTTCTCCTCACCCTCCTTTTCGCGGTCCGCCGACTTCGCCAGCGGCAGGGGGACGAGCGGGGCGGCGCGCCTTTTTCGCCCGCGCAGTTTGCCTTCCGCGCCCTCGAAGGAACCTTGCGCGAGGTCTCTACCGCGCGCACCACCCTCCAGGGGGAGCGCGATCGGGCGGAGGCGCGGCGGCGGCAGGTGGAACGGCTGCACTCCCTGATCCTCGGCTCGATCGGCAGCGGCGTGGTGGCGGTTGGGGAGGGGGGAGGGGTGCAGGCCGCCAACCCGGCCGCCGGCGAGATCCTTGGCTGTCACCCCTTGACCTTGGTCGGCCGCCCGCTTGCCGAGTGCCTTCCCACCCCGTGCCTGGTGGAGAGTGTGGAAACGGTCCTCGCCACCGGCGAGCCCCTGGGGCGGCAGGAGGTGGCGGTGGTGACGGCAACGGGGGCGGCGCGCTGGCTCGGCGTCTCCATCTCGCCGATGGCAGATGCGGCGGGGCGGACCGCGGGGGCCGTGCTCCTCTTCTCCGACCTCACCGAGGTCCGCCAGTTGCAGGAAGAGGTGGAGACAAAGCGGCGCCTGGCGTCGATGGGGGAGATGGTCGCGGCGATCGTCCACGAGTGCCGCAATGGCCTCGGGGCAATGGGGGGCTACGCCCGTTTGTTGGAGCGGCCGGAGATGGGGGAGGGGGAGCGGCGGCAGGCGGTGGGCGGGATCCTTGAAGAGATCGGTGCGATCGAGGCGGTCTTGGCCGAGTGTCTCGACTACGTGCGCCCTCGCCCGGTGCGGCGCGGGGAGGTGGCGCTGGGGCTCTTGGCGCAGGAGGTGGCGCGAGCGGTGGCGGCGGCGGAGCCGGAGGCGGCGGTGGTGGCGGAAGGCGATGCCGAGCTCACCGGCGATCGGGAGCAGCTCCGCCAGGCGCTGGTGAACGTGGTGCGCAACGCGGTGCAGGCGTCACCCCCGGGGGCGGCGGTGCGCATCGTGGTGCGGAAGTTGGGTGAGGCGGCGGAGGTCGCGGTGGTTGATCGCGGTCGGGGCATGTCCGAAGAGGAGCGGGGACATCTGTGTGATCCCTTCTTCACCACCCGCGCCGCCGGCACTGGATTGGGTATGAGCATCGTCAAGCGCATCGTCGCCGCCCACGGCGGCCAACTGGAGGTGGAGAGCGCGGCGGGGCAGGGGAGCACCGTCCGCATCCTCTTTCCGGTCGAGGTGGCGTGAGCGACTCCGCCCTGCGGGTGGTGGTGGTCGAGGATCGGCGCTCCATGCGCGAGATGCTCGACCAGACCCTCACCCTCGAAGGGTTTGAGGTGGTGACCGCGGCGAGCGTCGCCGACGGGCGTGTGCGGCTGGCGCGCGGCGCCGACGCGGTGCTCGCGGATCTGCGGCTCCCCGATGGCACCGGTCTCGACATCCTCGACGCGGCGCGCCGTCTCTCGCCCGCCCCGCCGGTGGTCCTGATGACTGCCTACGGCTCGGTAGACGTGGCGGTGGAGGCGATGCGGCGCGGTGCCACGGATTTTTTGTGCAAGCCCTTTGACACGCGGCTACTGGTGGAGCGGCTGCGTCTGCTGACCCGCGGCCCGGCGGGCGGGGTGGTGGCCGACGGGGTGGTAGCGGTCAGCGTGGCGATGCGTGAAGTGGTCGACCGGGCGCGCCAGGCGGCGGCGGCTCCGGTGCCGGTCTTGCTTGCCGGCGAAAGCGGTACCGGCAAGGAGGTGGTGGCGCGCCTGATTCACGCCGCGAGCCCGCGCGCCGCGGCCCCCTTCGTGGCGGTGAACTGCGCTGCGCTCCCGGCGCATCTGGTGGAGAGCGAGCTGTTCGGCCACCTGCGCGGTGCCTTCACCGGCGCCGAGAGCGATCGGGTTGGGCTGATCCGCGAGGCCGGCGGCGGGACCCTCTTTCTCGATGAGCTCACCGAGATGGCGCCCGAGCTGCAGAGCAAGCTCCTGCGCGTCCTCCAGGAGGGACAGGTGGTGCCGGTAGGGTCCGGCCGGCCGGTGGCGGTGGACGTGCGCTACATCGCCGCCACCAACCGCGACCTAGAGGCGGCGATCGCCGGCGGCACACTGCGCGAGGACCTCTTCTATCGCTTGGCGGTGGTGGTCTTACGCCTTCCCCCCCTGCGCGAGCGGTCCGCGGACATCCTCCCGCTGGCCGAACGGTTTCTCGGCCAGGCCAGCCCGGCGGGGAAGGCAACCGAGCTCACCCCGGCGGCGCGCCGGGCGCTCCTCGCCCATCCGTGGCGGGGCAACGTGCGCGAGCTGAAGAACTGCCTTGAGCGCGCCGCCCTCTTCCACCGCGGCGCGACGATCGACGCCGCGGACCTCGACCTGGCGCCGTCCTCCCCGGTGGCGGCGGCTTTGCCCCCTGCGACCCTCGCCGAGGCGGGCCAGCGCGCGGCTCGGGAGACCGAGCGGCGGTTGATCCTCGAAACCCTCCAGCGCGAGGGGTGGAACAAGCGCGCGGCGGCGCGGGTCCTCGGGGTCAGCTACAAGACCCTGTTCAACAAGCTGCGCGAGCTCGACATCCCGAAGCAGCCACCACGGCAGGTGACTTGAGGGGGGGGGCCGGTACACTGGCCGCGCGGTGAGGTCAGGCCGGCCTCCCATCAGCCGGCCGCCGCGAGATCGAAACCGTTGTTGTTGCAACGAGATAACCGCTGCCCGCGTTGACACCCCGAAACCCCGTTCCTACTCTCGCCGTCACCCAAATGGCTGCCGATAGACGATCCAATCCCTGCCGCACGCGCGAAGGAGCACCCCATGTTTGAACGATTCACCGACAAGGCGCGGAACATCATCATCCTGGCGCGCAAGGAGGCGGAGAAGTTCAACCACGACTTCCTTGGCACCGAGCACATCCTGTTGGGGATCCTCGCCCAGAACGATGAGTTCCCGATCCTCATCCTGCGCAAGCTCGGCATCGACCCGGACCGCGTCCGCCAGGACATCGAGGCGGCGATCCCGAAGGGCACCAACACCCTCACCTACGACGAGATCCCCTTCACCTCCAAGGCGCGCCGCGCCCTGGAGCTGGCGGTGGATGAGGCGCGGCTGCTGAAGCACAACTACATCGGCTCGGAGCACATCCTCCTCGGGCTGATCCGCGAAGAGGAGGGGATCGCCGGCAACATCCTTCGTTCCCTCGGCGCGAACATCTTTGGGGCGCGCCAGCTCACCATCAACATCCTCCAGCGCAACCTGGTGAAGAACCAACCGCAGAAGCAGAAGAGCGAGACGCCGACCCTCGACGAGTTCGGCCGTGACCTCACCGAGCTCGCCAGCCAGGGCAAGCTCGACCCGGTGATCGGCCGCAACACGGAGATCGAGCGGGTCCTGCAGATCCTCAGCCGGCGGACGAAAAACAACCCGGTCCTGATTGGCGAGCCGGGGGTTGGGAAGACGGCGATCGTCGAGGGGCTGGCGCAGCGGATCATCAACAACGAGGTGCCCGAGGGGTTGAACAACCGGCGGGTGGTGTCGCTTGACCTCGGTTCGATCGTCGCCGGCACCAAGTACCGCGGCCAGTTCGAGGAGCGGCTCAAGACCATCGTGAAGGAGATCACCGCCTCCAATGGTCGGATCATCACCTTCATCGACGAGCTCCACACCCTGATCGGTGCCGGCGCCGCCGAGGGGTCGCTCGACGCCTCCAACATGCTTAAGCCGGCCCTGTCGCGTGGCGAGCTCCAGTGCATCGGTGCCACCACCCCGGCGGAGTACCGTAAGACGATCGAGAAGGACGGCGCGCTGGACCGCCGCTTCCAGCCCATCGAGGTGCCGCCCGCCTCCATTGAGGAGTCGATCCAGATCATCAAGGGGCTGAAGCCGCGCTACGAGGAGCACCACTTCGCCACCATCACCGACGAGTCGATCGAGGCGGCGGTGAAGCTCACGGATCGTTACATCACCAACAAGTACCTGCCGGACAAGGCGATCGACGTGATCGATGAGGCCGGCTCTCGCGCCAAGCTGCAGAAGTACATCATCCCTGACTCCCTCAAGGAGAAGGAGCGGGAGATCCAGGAGGTGGTGAAGGAGAAGGAGGTCTACATCAAGCTCCAGGAGTTCGAGAAGGCGGCGAAGCTGCGCGATCAGGAGGAGCACCTCACCGAGGATCTCGAGCGCGCCAAGGACGAATGGCGCGAGCAGCAGAACAAGGCGAAGGTGGTGATCACCAGCGAGAACGTCGAGTACATCGTCTCGAAGATGACCGGCATCCCGCTTCTGCGCCTGGAGGAGACGGAGACGGCGAAGCTGTTGCGCCTGGAGGAGGATCTGCACAAGCGGGTGGTGGGGCAGGACAAGGCGATCTCCGCGGTCGCCCGCGCCATTCGCCGGTCGCGCGCCGGCCTCAAGCACCGGCGGCGCCCGATCGGCTCCTTCCTTGCCCTCGGCCCTACCGGCGTGGGGAAGACCGAGCTGGCGCGCTCCCTCGCCCAGGTCCTCTTCGACGACGAGAACGCGATCATCCGCGTCGACATGTCGGAGTTTATGGAGAAGTTCACCGTCTCGGCGCTGACCGGTGCCCCGCCGGGCTACGTTGGCTACGAGGAGGGCGGGCAGCTCACCGAGAAGGTGCGCCGGCGGCCTTACTCGGTGGTGCTGCTTGACGAGGTGGAGAAGGCCCACCCGGACATCTTCAATCTCTTGCTGCAGGTCCTCGACGATGGCCACCTCACGGACAACTACGGCCGGGTGGTGGACTTCTCCAACACCGTCTTGATCATGACCTCCAACCTCGGCAGCCGCACGATCGAGCGCGACACCACCGTTGGCTTCGGCCGCGAGGAGGGGTTCCTCACCCTGGACAAGATCGAGACCAACGTCATGGAGGCGGTGAAGGAGCGCTTCAACCCCGAGTTCCTCAACCGTCTCGACGAGGTGGTGGTCTTCCACCCCCTAGAGAAGAGCCACCTGCGCGAGATCGTCCGGTTGCTCGTCGGCGAGCTCAACCAAGAGCTGGTGGATCGCAACCTTACGGTGGTCCCCACCGAAGCGGCGCTGGATTGGCTCATCGACCACGGCTACGACCCGAAGTTTGGCGCCCGGCCCCTGCGCCGGACGATCCAACGGTATATGGAAGACGACCTCTCCGAGCTGATCCTGCGCGGCACCGTGGTGGCCGGAATGGTGATTCATGCCGACGCCGAGGCGGGCAAGGAGCGCCTCACCTTCACCCCCGAGGCCGGCCCGCCCGCCGCCGTTGCGGGGGTGACCGCCGAGGCCGAGGTGGGCGCCAAGGGGTGAGCCACCGGGCAGGGTGGTAGCAAAAGGCCTCGGGACCTCCGTCCCGGGGCCTTTTCGTTTTGGGCGCGGGCGACGCGGGACGTGGGTGGCCGAGAAAGGGGGTGCGGCGTTACCGTGAGCGCCACCTCGCGAGTCCCCCATGGCTGTCCGCATCCTCGCCGTCATCCCCGCCCGTTACGGCTCCAGCCGCCTGCCGGGGAAGCCGCTACTCGAGATCGGCGGCCGGCCCATGGTCCGCTGGGTGTACGAGGCGGCGAGCCGGGCGCCGTCGGTAGAGCGGGTGGTGGTCGCCACCGACGACGAGCGCGTCGCGCAGGCGGTGGCGGGGTTCGGCGGCGAGGCGATGATGACCTCACCCGCCCACCCCTCCGGAACGGATCGGGTGGCGGAGGTGGCGCGGCGGATCGGGGCGGAGATCGTGGTCAACGTCCAAGGCGACGAGCCGCTCCTCGATCCGCACGTGGTGGAGCAGCTCCTCGCGCCGCTGTTGGCGGAGGCGGCGGTGGTCATGTCCACCCTCTGTACCCGCCTCCGCGACGAGGGCGAGTGGCGCGACCCCAACGTGGTGAAGGTGGTCCGCGCGGCGAACGGCGACGCCCTCTACTTCTCCCGTGCCCCCATCCCCCACCCGCGCGAGGCGACCCCGCTCGCCGCCTGCCCGGTCTACAAACACCTCGGCCTGTACGGCTACCGCGCCGACTTTCTCGAACGGATCACCGCGCTTCCCCCCTCGCCGCTCGAGCGGATCGAGCGGCTGGAGCAGCTCCGGGTGCTGGAGGCGGGTTATCGAATCCGGGTGGTGGAGACTGCCCACGACACCATCGGCGTGGATACGCCGGACGACCTTGAACGGGTGCGTGGCCACGTGGTTCGATCGCACCCTCGCCAGGAGAGGCAACCATGACCAAGTACATCTTCGTAACCGGCGGGGTCGTCTCCTCCCTCGGCAAGGGGCTCGCCGCCGCCTCCATGGGGACGCTGCTGGAGGCGTACGGCTACTCGGTGACGATCCAGAAACTCGACCCGTACATCAACGTCGATCCGGGCACCATGAGCCCCTACCAGCACGGCGAGGTCTACGTCACCGACGACGGCACCGAGACCGACCTCGACCTCGGCCACTACGAGCGGTTCATCAGCGCGCGGCTGACGAAGAAGAACAACTACACGACCGGCAAGATCTACCACGCGGTCATCGAAAAAGAGCGCCGTGGTGTGTACTTGGGTGGAACCGTCCAGGTCATCCCGCACATCACCAACGAGATCAAAGAGCGGATCCTTGGGGTGGGGGAGGGGTACGACATCGTCATTGTCGAGATCGGCGGCACGATCGGCGACATCGAGTCCCTGCCGTTCTTGGAGGCGATCCGGCAGTTTCAGCTCGACGTGGGACGCGACAACGTCGCCTACGTCCACCTCACCCTGGTGCCGTACATCGCGGCCGCCGGGGAGATGAAGACCAAGCCGACCCAGCACTCGGTGAAGGAGCTGCGTGCCATCGGCATCCAGCCCGACGTCCTCCTCTGCCGGACCACCCAGCGCCTGCCAGCCGAGATGTGCAAAAAGATCGCCCTCTACTGCAACGTCGAGGAGCGGTCGGTGATCTCCGCCTTGGACGTGAAGTCGATCTACGAGCTGCCCCTCTACTTCCACGAGGAGGGGCTGGGGCGGATCCTCATCGACCGGCTGCGTCTGAAGGCGGGGCCCGCCGACCTCTCCGACTGGGAGCGGGTGGTGGAGGGGATCCACCACCCGAGCCAGACCACCACCATCGCCATCGTTGGCAAGTACGTGGAGCTGAAGGAGGCGTACAAGTCGCTGCAAGAGGCGCTCGCCCACGGCGGCCTGGCCAACCACGCGCGGGTGAAGATCGAGTGGGTCGACGCGGAGGCCCTGAGCGCGGCGACCGCGGCGAACGCCTTCGCCCACTGCGACGCCATCCTCGTCCCCGGCGGCTTTGGCGAGCGCGGGGTGGAGGGAAAGATCGAGGCGGTGCGCTACGCCCGCGAGCACGGCGTCCCCTTCCTCGGGATCTGCCTCGGGATGCAGTGCGCGGTGATCGAGTTTGCCCGCCACTGCTGCGGCCTCAGCGGCGCCCACTCCACCGAGTTTGTAGCCGACCCGCCCCACCCGGTGATCCACCTGGTCACCGACTGGACCGACCCGCGCACCGGGGAGCACCAGCACCGCACGGAGAAGAGCGAGAAGGGGGGGACGATGCGCCTCGGTTCCTACCCGTGCCGGCTCACCGAGGGCTCCTTGGCGGCCCTGGCGTACGGCGCTGTAGCGGTCAACGAACGCCACCGCCACCGCTACGAGTTCAACAACGCCTACCGCGAGCGGCTGGAGGCGGCGGGGATGCGGTTTACCGGCCACTTCGCGGCACGCGACGATGCCGGCAACGAGATGGAGCTGATGGAGATCGTCGAGCTCCCCGACCACCCGTGGTTTCTCGCCACCCAGTTCCACCCCGAGTTCACCTCCCGGCCACGCAACCCCCACCCCCTCTTCCGCGACTTCGTCGCCGCCGCCTTGGCCCACCAGCACCGGGCGGCGGAGGTGCAGGTCGCGGTGTAGGAAATCGGGCGGAGGAGGTAGAAAGTAGAAAGGGGAGTGGTTCACCCGGCGTGTGGGGCGTACACGATCCAGCCGGCCCGTGGGCTCGCTGGCAGCGAGGGAGCTCCCGCCCTCTCCGCAGGACCCGACCGCCACCCTCTTCCTTCTTCCTTCCTCCTTCCTATTTCCTACTATGGACCTCCCCCTCCACACCCCCCCCACGCGCGAAGTGGTGGTCACCGATGGCGTAGTCCTCGGCGGCGGCCGCCCCATCTGCCTCTTCGCCGGACCGTGCGCCCTCGAGAGCGAGACCCTCGCCCTGACCACCGCCGAGGCGATCGCCAAGATCGCCCGCGACCTCGCCATCCCCTACGTCTTCAAGTCGTCGTTCGACAAGGCGAACCGCACCTCGGTGGACTCCTACCGCGGTCCCGGATTGGAGGAGGGGTTGCGCATCCTCCAGAAGGTGAAGTCCGAGGTCGGGGTGCCGGTGATCTCCGACGTCCACACGGAGGAGCAGATTCAACCCGCGGCGGAGGTGATCGACATCCTCCAGATCCCCGCCTTCCTGTGCCGCCAGACCGACTTCGTGGTCGCGGTGGCCAAGAGTGGCCGGGTGGTGAACATCAAAAAGGGGCAGTTCCTCGCCCCGTGGGATGCGGGCAACATCATCACCAAGGCGACCTCCACCGGGAACCACCGAATCACCCTCACCGAGCGCGGCGTCTCCTTCGGCTACAACAACCTCGTCTCCGACATGCGCTCGCTGCCGATCCTGCGCGAGCTCGGCTATCCGGTGGTCTTCGACTGCACCCACTCGGTCCAGCTCCCCGGTGGCTTGGGGGGCAAGTCGGGCGGGCAGCGCAAGTTCATCCCCTATCTCACCCGCGCCGCGGTCGCCGCCGGGGTCGACGCTTTGTTCATGGAGGTCCACCCCGACCCCGACGCCGCCCTCTCCGACGGCCCCAACATGGTGCCGCTCTCCGCCCTGCGCGCGCTTCTCGAAGAGGTGAAGCGCGTCGAGGCGGCGGTGCACCCGAGGTAGGAGCGGGCCTCGTCCACGATGACTCCGCACTTGGCTGTGGGGCTTTCCGTTCACAACCAGCCTTCCGAACCCTAACCCCTACCTGTTCCCCCATGCCCGACACCCCCTGTCCCACCGACACCCTTGCCATCGGCCAGCGCGTCCTCGCGATCGAGGCGGAGGCGTTGCAGCGGGTGGAGGCGCGCCTGGGGGCGAGCTTCACCCGGGCGGTGGAGCTGCTGCTCGCCTGCACCGGGAAGGTGGTGGTCACCGGGATGGGCAAGTCGGGGCTGGTGGGGAAGAAGATCTGCGCCACCCTCGCCTCCACCGGCACCCCGGCGATCTTTCTCCACCCGGCGGAGGGAATCCACGGCGACTTCGGGATGGTCACCCGCGGCGACGTGGTGGTGGCGATCTCCAACTCGGGTAATACCGACGAGGTGGCGCGCCTGATCCCGATGATCGAGCGCATGGGCTGCCCGCTGATCGCCATGACTGGCGGCATGGAGTCGGTCCTGGCGCGGAGCGCGGCGGTGGTCCTCGACGTCTCCGTCGAGCGCGAGGCGTGCCACCTGAACATCGTCCCCACCGCCTCCACCACCGCGACCATGGCCATGGGCGACGCCCTCGCCGTGGCCCTGTTGGAGCGGCGCAACTTCCGCCCCGAGGACTTTGCCCAGTTTCACCCGGGCGGCTCCCTCGGCCGCCGCCTGTTCGTGAAGGTGGCGGACCTGATGCACGCGGGCGGTGAGCTGCCGGTGGTCGGACAAGACCGGACCCTGAAGGAGGCGCTCTTCGAGATGACCGCCAAGAAGCTCGGGGTGACCACCATCGTCGACGGTGACGGACGGCTGGCCGGGATCCTCACCGACGGCGACCTGCGCCGCGCCCTGGAGCAGGGCAACGACCCCCTGGCCCGCCCGGTCTCCCAGTTCATGGGCAGGAACCCGCGCACCATCGCCGCGGACGCCCTCGCCGCCCTGGCGGTGAGCCAGATGGAGGAGCGCAACATCACCTCTCTGGTGGTCCCGGATGGCGACGGCCGGCCCGCCGGGATCCTCCACCTGCACGACTGCCTGAAGGCGAAGATCGTGTGACGAGGTAGAAAACAGAAGGTAGAAAGGGGGGAGGAGAGAGGGGGGCGGCGGGTCGAGGGTTGGCCGCCGGCAGACCGCTCCCCCAACCCCAGCCCTCAACCCGCAGCCCGCAGCCCGAACCCACCCATGTCCCCCGCCGACCTTGCCACCCGGGCGCGCGCCATTCGCCTCATCCTCCTCGACGTGGATGGGGTGCTCACCGACGGTTCGATCACCTACACCGCCGCGGGAGTGGAGGGGAAGTCGTTCCACGTGCGGGATGGCCAGCGGATCAAACTCGCCGGCCGTCACGGTCTGCGCTTCGGGATCATCACCGGCCGCTCCTCGCCGATCGTCGACCTGCGCGCGGCGGAGCTCGACATCGCCATGGTCCGCCAGGGGGCGAAGGAGAAGCTGCCGGTCCTTGAAGCGCTCCTCGCCGCCGAGGGGCTCGATCCGGCGGCGGTTGCCTACATGGGCGATGACATCGTCGATTTGGGGGTGATGGGTCGGGTGGGGCTCGCTGCCACGGTCGCCGATGGTCACCCGGTGGTCCGCGACCGCGCCCACTTCATTGCCACGCTCCCCGGTGGCCGCGGCGCGGTGGCGGAGCTGGTCGAGCTGATCCTCGCGGCGCAGGGCAAGTGGGAGAAGATTCTCGGGAGTTATCTCGCATGAGTGGTGAGACGACGGGGCGCGCGGCGGGGGTGGGACCCGACAGTCCGCTGCCGGCGCCGTGGCTGAAGCACCTGCCGAATAGCCTCACCCTCCTGCGCGTCCTCCTCGTCCCCCTCTTCGTCCTCTTCCACTACCCGATCGTGGTGGACGACCACACCTACTGGGCGGCCGGCTGGACCTTTACCTTCGCGGCGATCACCGACTTCTTCGACGGCTACCTGGCGCGTCGCTACCACCTGGTCACCCGCCTCGGCAAGCTGCTGGATCCGATCGCGGACAAGGTCCTGATCACCGCCGCGTTGGTGATGCTGGTGGAGATCGAGCGCGCCGAAGCGTGGATCGTCGTGGTCATCCTCGGCCGCGAGTTCGCGGTCACCGGCCTGCGCGCCCTGGCCGCGAGCGAGGGGGTGGTCCTCGCCGCGGAGTCGCTCGGCAAGTGGAAGGTCGGCGCCCAGATCACCGCCATCCTCATGCTCCTCGCCCACCGCATCTGGTTCCTCCCCTTCCTCCCCTTCCGCCCCATGGGGACCTTTTTCCTGTGGGTCGCGATGGTCTTGGCGGTCGTCTCGGCGGTCCAGTACGGCCTCAACTACTGGCGCAGCGGCCCGCCGGCGGCGCGGTAGAGGTACTCCCACGCCGCCTGCGCCAGGAGCTGGGCGCCGAGGGGAAGCGCCGACTCGTCGAGGTCGAAGCAGGCGTGGTGCAGGGGGTGGTGGGTGGCGGGGTCGTCGTTGGCGGTGCCGAGGCGGAAGTAGCTGCCCGGGGCGAGCTGCTGGTAGTAGGAGAAATCCTCGCTGCCCATGGAGGGTTCGCGGCTCTCCCGCACATGCTCCTTGCCCACCACCTTCGCCGCGGCCTGGGCGAGGAGGTCGGTGAGGGCGGGGTCGTTCACCACTACCGGCGCGCCCACCTGGTAGTCGAGGGTGAAGTGGGCGCCCATCGCCGCACAGACGCCGTCGAGGACCTGTTCCATCACCTCGCGCACCCGCAGGCGGGCGGCCGGGCTCAGGGTGCGGACGGTCCCGGTGAGGGTGGCGTGGCCGGGGATGACGTTGGCGGCGAGGCCGGCGTGGATCGCGCCGATGGTGAGGACTGTGGGGTCGTGGGGGGAGAGGCGGCGGGGGACGATCGCGTGCAGGGCGCACACCGCCTGGGCGGCGACGAGGACCGTGTCGATCGCCTCGTGTGGCCGGGCGGCGTGGCCCGCCTGGCCCTCGATCTCGATGGTGAAAAGATCGCCCGCGGCCATCATCACCCCGTGGCACACCTCGACCTCGCCGGCGCGCAGCTGGGGTTGGCAGTGGAGGCCGAAGATCGCGTCCACCCTTGGGTTCGCCATCACCCCGGCGGCAACCATCTCGTTCGCACCGCGGCCGATCAGCTCCTCCGCCGGCTGGAAGAGGAGCTTCACCCGGCCGTGGAGGTGGGGCGCGAGGGGGGTGAGGAGGAGCGCCGCCCCGAGGACCATGGTGGTGTGGGCGTCGTGGCCGCAGGCGTGGGTGGTGTTCGCCACCCGCGAGCGGTAGGCCACCCGCTTTTCATCCTGGAGGGGGAGGGCGTCCATGTCGGCGCGCAGGCCGACCGTCGGGCCGGGGTGGTGGCCGTCGATCAGGGCCACCACCCCGTGGCCGGCGACGCCGGTGGTGGCCGGTAGGCCAAGGGAGTCGAGCACCCCGGTGATCAGGGTGGCGGTCTGTTGCTCCTCGCCTCCCCGCTCCGGTTGCTGGTGGAGGGTGCGGCGGAGCCCCACCAGGGCGGGGGCGAGCCGCGGGAGCTGTTTGGCGAGCCAGGCGGTCACCGTGGCATCGGTGGCGGTGGCGGGCGGGACGAGGGTGAGGGCGCGGTAGTCCATGGCTCGCCAAGGTGCAGCGCGCGCGCCGGGGTGATCGACCATGCCGGGGCGCGCGGCGGCATGGCTCACGGAGTTCGGGTAGCCGCGGTACCCCTTGGGCGCCGACTATGGCCGCACGGGAGAGATCGGGAAAGAGCTTGCCCGCCGCGCTTCGGGGGGTGATTCGCCCCCCCCCCACGGCCCGCCTACTGGCGGGGTAGGCGCCACGTGTCGCGGGGCCGCGCGGCGAGGTGGTGGGCCAGGGCGACCACACCGGCGGGTGGAGGCGGGGGGCCGGCTTGGTCGGTGGGCGACGACCTGGAGCGGTCTCCGATCGCACCCTCCGCGACTTCCCGCGCCGCGCCGGTTGGCCAGGTTGGTCGTTGGCCCGCCATCCGCTACCCTGCCCGCCTCTCCGGGAGCTTGGGATGGCCCTCATTGTCCAAAAGTACGGTGGCACCTCGGTGGCCGATTTGGAGCGCATCCGGGCGGTGTGCGACCGGGTGGCGGCGACGGTGGCCCAGGGCCACCGGGTGGTGGTGGTCCTGTCGGCGATGAGCGGCGAGACCGACCGTCTCGTCGCCCTCGGCCAGAAGCTCTCCGCTCGCCCCTCGCCGCGCGAGATGGACCTGCTCCTCTCCTCGGGGGAGCGGATCACCGTGGCACTGTTGGCCATCGCCCTAGATGCCGCCGGGATCCGGGCGCGTGCCCTCACCGGCCGCCAGGCGGGGATCTACACCGACACCGCCCACACCAAGGCGCGCATCGAGCGGATCGAGACCGCAACCCTCACCCGCCTGCTGGACGAGGGCGGGGTTCCGGTGGTCGCCGGCTTTCAGGGGATCGTCGAGGAGGGGGGCGACTCGCGCGTCTCCACCCTCGGCCGCGGTGGCTCTGACACCACCGCGGTGGCCCTCGCCGCGGCGCTGAACGCGGACGTCTGCGAGATCTACACCGACGTGGACGGCATCTACACCGCCGATCCGCGGATCGTTTCCGATGCGCGCAAGATCCAGCGGATCTCCTTCGACGAGATCCTCGAGCTCGCCAACCTCGGGGCGAAGGTCCTCCACGTTCGCTCCGTGGAGCTTGCCAAGAAGTTCAACGTGCCGGTCCACGTGCGCTCCTCTTTCAGCGAGGCGGAGGGGAGCTGGGTGGTCCAGGGGGATGCTGCGATGGAACAGGTGGTGGTCTCAGGGATCGCGTACAGCCAGAAGGAGGCGCGGGTCACGGTGCGGGGGATCCCCGACCGGCCCGGGATCGCCGCCCAGCTCTTCGGCGCCCTCGCCACCGCCGGCGTGGCGGTGGACATGATCGTGCAAAGCGTCGGCGCCGCGGGCCACGCCTCCATCTCCTTCACCATCCCGGAGACCGACGTGCAGCAGGCGAACGATACGGTCGCCGGTTTGAAGGAGGAGATGGCGATCGCCGCCATCGAGGTCGATCCGGCGATCGCCAAGGTCTCCATCGTTGGCCTCGGGATGCAGTCGCACACCGGGGTGGCGGCGAAGATGTTCGAGACCCTGCGCGCCGAGGGGATCAACATCCTGATGATCTCCACCTCCGAGATCCGCATCTCCTGCATCATCGCCCGCGACCAGATGGCCACCGCGGTGCGTGCCCTGCACACCGCCTTCGGCCTCGCGGTCGCGCCGGCGCTGGTCGGGCGGTAGGAGCCCTCCGTTCGGCGAACGAGGTCCCCACGGGTGGGCCGCGCAGGGCGCGGGTCGCCGGTGCCACCGGCTCCTACCCAGCGGGCGGGGGGGAGAGCGCGCCGCGGCTCCAAAACCGCGGTAGGAGCCGATTCCCCCCGGCGATCCCGGCACCACGGGTGGGCCGCGCGCGAGCGCGGGTGGGGAATCCGGGCGCGCGCGGGGTGGCCGCGGGGGTGAGAAGTCCGCCGGCCCGGTGCATCATGCGCGGATGAGCCGCACGCCCAAGCCCGCCCTGCCGCCGGTGGAGCTGTACGACACCACCCTGCGTGACGGCACCCAATCGGTGCAGGTCGCCTTCTCGGTGGTGGACAAGGTGCGCATCGCCGAGCGCCTCGATGGTCTCGGGGTCCACTACATCGAGGGCGGCTGGCCGGGCGCCAACCCGCGCGACGGCGAGTTCTTCGAGCAGATCGCCCGCGCCCCCTTCTTCCGCGCCAAGGTGGTCGCCTTCGGCGCCACCCGGCACGCGAAGAAGCGGCCGGCGGAGGACCCGAACCTGGCGGCGCTGCTCGCCGCGAAGACCGCGACGATCACCATCTTCGGCAAGAGCTGGGACCTGCACGTGCGCGACGCCTTGCACATCGACCTGTCGGAGAATCT
This sequence comes from Nitrospirae bacterium CG2_30_70_394, assembly GCA_001873295.1. Taxonomy (GTDB): domain Bacteria; phylum CG2-30-53-67; class CG2-30-53-67; order CG2-30-70-394; family CG2-30-70-394; genus CG2-30-70-394. The sequence goes on from MNYW01000016.1 coordinate 15,623, forward strand.
CGAGCTGATCACCGACTCGGTTGCCTACCTCGCGGCGCGGGTGGAGCGGGTGATCTTCGACGCCGAGCACTTCTTCGATGGCTTCGTGGCCAACCCCGACTACGCCATCGCCTGTGTGAAGGCCGCCGCCGCGGGGGGCGCGGCGCGCATCGTCTTGTGCGACACCAACGGCGGCTCTCTGCCGGACGCGGTGGGCACCGCCACCCTGGCGGTGCGCGCCGCCCTTGCCACGCCCCTTGGGATCCACGCCCACAACGACGCGGAGCTGGCGGTGGCCAACACCCTCGCGGCGGTGGCGGCCGGCGCCACCCAGGTCCACGGCACGATCAACGGCATCGGCGAGCGGTGTGGCAACGCCAACCTCTGCTCGGTGATCCCCAACCTGAAGCTGAAGCTCGGCGTCGACTGTGTGAGCGACCTCCAGCTCGCCTCCCTCAAGTCGGTCTCCGCCTTCGTCGCTGAGCTTGCCAACCTGGCGAGCGACCCGCGCCTGCCGTATGTGGGCGACGCGGCCTTCGCCCACAAGGGCGGCGTGCACGTCTCGGCGGTGCGGTGCAACCCGCTCACCTACGAGCACATCGAGCCCTCCTTGGTAGGCAACCACCAGCGCGTCCTGGTCTCCGACCTGGCGGGCAAGGGGAACATCCACATGAAGGCGGCGGAGTACGGGATCAACCTCGATGCCTCCTCGGAGGAGGTGGCGGGGATCCTCACCCACCTGAAGCAGCTCGAGGCGGACGGCTACCAGTTCGAGGGGGCGGAGGCCTCCTTCGAGCTCCTCGTCCGCCGCCTCACCGGCCGCTGGCACGACCCCTTCCGGATCCTCGCCTTCCGCACCATCAACGAGCGCTACGAGCACGCGACCGAGGCGATCAGCGAGGCCACTGTGCGGTTGGAGGTGGACGGCCGGATGGAGCACACGGTCGCCTCCGGCGACGGCCCGGTGCACGCGATCGACCGGGCCCTGCGGCGCGGCCTGGAGGGGTTCTTCCCGGCCCTGCGCCCGGTGCGCCTCCTCGACTTCAAGGTCCGGGTCCTGGCCAGCGACCAGGGGACCGAGTCCAGGGTGCGGGTCTTGGTGGAGTCGGGCGATGGCGAGCAGCGGTGGGGGACCGTAGGGGTGTCGGCGAACGTGGTGGATGCCTCCCTTGCCGCCTTGGTGGACGCCTTCGAGTACAAGCTCCTCAGCGAGGCGAAGCGGCGGGAGGGCGGCGGTGCGGCGGCGGTGGCGGATCCCGAGGGGGGGTGAGGTGGCAGAGCTCTGCGAAGAGGGGCTGGTGGTCGCGGTGGCCGGGGCGGTGGCGCGGGTGCGCGTTGCCCGCAGCGGCACCTGCGGCAGTTGCGCCAGCCGCGGGAGCTGCAACCCCCTCGGCCTGGCGGAGGGCGAGATGGAGGTGGAGGTGGACAACCTTCTCGACGCCCACCCGGGCCAGCGGGTGGTCCTCGCCCTCGCGGAGCGCCAGCTCCTCAAGGGGGCGTTGTGGTTCTACGTCCTGCCGCTGGCCACCTTCTTCGCCGGCTACGGGCTGGCCGCGCGTCTGGGGCTGGGCGAAGGCGCGGCGATCCTCGCCGCCTTCGCCGGCCTCTCCCTCGGTGGGCTGGTGGTCTACGTCCGCTTCCGCTCGCATACGGTGTCCACCGCCTACCGGCCGCAGATGGTGCGGGTGGTGTGAGGTAGGCCGTTCGGCGCCCCCCCTCGTGATGGTCGGATCGCAGGCGCCAGACCGCCCGCCACCGGGGAGAAGCCACCCGGCTGGGTGCTGGGTTGCGCGGGGCGAGGGGGGTCACCCTTCACCACCGGGCGCGGTTGATCTTGCGAGGCGGTGGCCTCTATGGTCCCCCGCCGCGGCGCCGCCCCGGACCATTGCCATGTTGCGCAGCCTATCGTTTCTCCTCCTTGCCACGACCCTCCTCGGGGCGGCGCCGCTCACCTACCCCCTCCAAGGGGGAGCCGGAGTGGCGCCGCTCGGTCGCTCGGCGCCGGGCGGCCTGACTGGGAGTCCGGTTGTAGTGCTCAAAGGCGCGCCCGAGGCGTTGCCCCTGGCGTTCGATCTGGTGGGCGAGGCGGAGGACGGGGCGGTGCGCCTCCAGTGGGAGGAGCGGCCGGCGACCCACGAGCCGCTCCTGGCCCCGGGCGAGGAGGTACCGGGGATTGCCGGCTACACCCTGGTCTATGGCCGCGATCCGGGCCCCCTCGACCAGCAGGTCGATCTTGGTGCGCGCACCGGGTACCGGGTCGGTGACCTGGAGAACGGCGTGGCCTACCAGTTTCAGGTGGTGGCGTACGACGCCACCCAGCAGGTCGTGGGCCGCTCGGATCTCCTCTCCTTGACCCCGCTCGCGGCGGCGGAGGTGCGCTCGCCGGTGGAGCGCCGTTTCGCGGAGGAGGCGGTAGGGCCGGGTGCGGACCGCGACCTCAAACAGTTTGGCTACGACCTGTTCGCCGCGTCTGGCAAACCCGTGGGGAGGCCGATCACCGCCCCTGCCGGCCCCGACTATGCGGTGGGGCCCGGCGATCTCTTGGAGCTCTTCCTCTGGGGCCAGGTGGACGCGGACTACGAACTGGTGGTGGAGCCCGACGGCACGATCCACCTGCCGAAGGCGGGGCAGGTCTCCCTCGCCGGCCTCACCCTTGCCCAGGCGCGCGCGCGGATCCACGCCGCTTTGGCGCGCCAGTTCTCCGGTTTCGAGATGTCGGTGACCGTGAAGCGGCTGCGCACGGTGCAGGTCTACGTGGTGGGGGAGGTGGCCCGCCCGGGGAGCTACGAGGTGAGCGGCCTCGGCACGGTCTTCGACGCCCTGTTCGCTGCCGGCGGTCCGACTCGCCAGGGGAGCCTGCGCGCGATCGAGCTCCACCGCCTCGGCGGGACGAGCGAGCGGGTCGATCTCTACGCCTTTCTCATGCGCGGCGATCGCGGGGGCGACCTGCGCCTTGGCCAGGGCGACACGGTCTTCGTGGGGGTGGTCGGCGCCACCATGGCGGTCACCGGCCAGGTGAAGCGGCCGGCGATCTACGAGCTCGCCGACGGCGAGTCGCTCAAGGAGGCCCTCGCCTTTGCCGGCGGCCTCACCGCCCACGCCGATCCGCGCCAGGTGCAGATCGAGCGGGTGGAGGGGCAGCTCCGCCGGGTGGTGGAGGAGGTGGCGTGGGCGGAGGCGACGAGCGGCGACCATCCGCTGCACAACGGCGATTTGGTGCGGGTGCGTGCCATCTACCCGGACGTGGAGGGGAGGGTGGAGATCACCGGCGAGGTGAAGCAACCGGGGCGGTATCCGTGGCACGTGGGGATGCACGTCTCCGAGTTGCTCTCCAGCCGCGACCAGATCCTCCCCCACGGCTTCCTCGACTACGCCGAGGTCCGGCGGGTCGATCCGGTGACCCTGCGGGAGAGCGTCCTCTCCTTCTCGCCGGCGCAGCTTCTGGCGGGGAGCCAGGGCGACGACCTTGAGCTCCTCGACCAGGACCAGATCCACCTCTTCGCGGAGAAGGATCTGGCGCGGCGCGAGTTCGTGGAGGTACGCGGGGAGGTGGCGAAGCCGGGTCGCTACCCGTACCTGCCCGGGATGCGGATCCGCGACCTCGTCTACCAGGCGGGCAACCTCACCCGCGCCGCCTACCTTGGCGAGGGGGAGCTCACCCGCCTGCACGTGCAGGGCAGCGAGGCGACCACCGAACGGATCTACTTCAGCGTCGGCGATGCCCTCGTCGATCGCGGCGACGCCGATTCGCCCCTCGCCCCCAACGATCAGCTCTTCATCCGCGCGGTCCCCGACTGGTCGGAGGCGCGGGTGGTGGAGGTGGAGGGCGAGGTGCGTTTTCCCGGCACCTACACCTTCCGCCGCGGCGAGCGGATCTCCGAGATCCTGACCCGCGCCGGCGGCTTCACCCCGCGCGCCTTCCTCAAGGGGACGATCTTCAACCGTGCCTCGGTGCGGGCGATCCAGGAGGAGCGGCTCCACGCCTTCATCCAAGAGCAGGAGCAAGAGCTCCTCCGCCAATCCGCGGAGGCGGCCAAGCAGACCCTCCAGTCGGGCACCGCGGCCGCCCTCCAGGGGGCGATGGCGGACAAACAGAAGCTCCTCGAGCGGCTCCGTGGCACCCAGGTCAAGGGGCGGATGGTGGTGCACATCCTGCCGGTGGCGGAGCTCAAGGGGTCTGCGTACGACCTCGAGCTGGAGGAGGATGACCGCATCGAGATCCCGCCGGTGCCGTCGTCGGTCACCGTCCTCGGCCGGGTCTACAACCCCACCTCGCTGCTCTTCGAGGAGGACAAGCCGGTGGCCTACTACCTCACCCAGACCGGCGGGGTGCGCGAGGACGCGGACGAGGACCACCTCTATCTAGTGCGCGCCGACGGTACGGTGATCTCGCGCGCCCAGCACCGGGTCGTCCGCTGGTGGTGGAGCCGCGGCGACCACCGCTGGTCGTCGGGCCGCTTCCTCGGCCTGCAGGTGGAGCGCGGCGATGTCCTGCTCGTCCCCGAGAAGCCGATCACCGTCGGCGGCCTGGCGATCGCCAAGGATATCAGCCAGATCCTGGCCAACATCTTCGTCTCCGCCGGCAACCTGAAGTTCCTTTTCCAGTAGGGACGCGGGCGCGGCGAGCCGCCGGTACCTACGCCTGCGCCGCCCCCATCCGCCGGCCGCACACGATGGCCAGGGCGCGCAGCTCGTCCATGAGATGCGCGAAGCGCTCGGGCTTGAGGGACTGGGGGCCATCCGAGAGGGCGTGCTCGGGGTCGTTGTGGACCTCGATCATCAGACCGTCGGCGCCCGCCGCCACCGCCGCCTTCGCCATCGGCGCGACGTACTGCCAGTAGCCGGTGCCGTGCGAAGGGTCGACGATCACCGGCAGGTGGGTCAGCCCCTTCAGGACCGGCACCGCGGCGAGGTCGAGGGTGTTGCGGGTGGCGGTCTCAAACGTGCGGATGCCGCGCTCGCACAGCATCACCTGCTGGTTGCCGCCGGCGAGGATGTACTCCGCCGACATGAGAAACTCCTTCACCGTGGTCGCCAGGCCGCGCTTCAAAAAGATTGGCAGGCGGGTCTGGCCCACCTCCTTGAGGAGGGAGAAGTTCTGCACGTTGCGGGCGCCGATCTGGAGGATGTCGGTGTAGCGCGCCACCAGGTCGATCTCGCGCGGGTTCATCACCTCGGTGACCATCGGCATCCCCACCTCGTCCGCCACCGCGCGCATGATCTTCAGCCCCTCTTCCGCCAGCCCCTGAAAGGCGTACGGCGAGGTGCGCGGTTTGAAGGCGCCGCCGCGCAGGACCTGGGCGCCGGCGGCGTGCACCGCCCGCCCCACCGTGCGCATCTGCTCCGGCGACTCCACCGAGCACGGCCCGGCAAAGACGACGATCTCGGGCCCGCCCACCACCACCGTCTCGGTTACCCGGATCTGGGTCGGCTCCTGCTTCGCCTCGCGGCTAGCGAGCTTGTACGGCTGGAGGATCGGCATCACCGACTCCACCCCGGGGAGGACCTCCAGCTCCTGCAGCGACATCTTGTCGCGCTGGTCGCCGATCGCGCCGATGACGTTGCGCTCGACGCCGCGCATGAGATGCGGGGTGTAGCCGCGCGCCGAAATCTGGTTGAGGACGTGTTGGAGCTGCTCCTCGCTGGCGCCAGCGCGCATGACGATGATCATCGGTCTCTCCGGAAGGGCTGGGAAAAAGCAGATTGGTTCCGCGTGGGTGGGGGTGCGCCTTCTCTTTCGGCAGGATCGACTGTGGGCTTGCCCGGCGATCGCAGGCGGGCTAGGAAGCGCGCGGTTATGCACCGCCGGCCGCCTTCCACACCAGACCTCTTCGCCCCGCCCACGCCGGCGGCCGGCTGCGTGGCGCGGGTGGTGATCCCGGCGACCGTCGATCAGCCCTTCGACTACGCGGTTCCCGACTCCCTGGCGACGGCGCTGGCGCCCGGGTGCGCGGTGGAGGTCCCCTTTCGCCGCCGCACGGTGGTCGGCTACGTGGCGGAGGTGGGGGTGAAGAGCACGGTACCGCCCGGCCGCCTGCGCGCCATCACCGCCCTCGCCGCCGCGGAGCGGTCGGTGATCCCCGCGGTCTTCGCCCTGTGTCGCTGGGCCGCCGCCTACTACCACGCCCCCCTCGGCGACTTTCTCAAGGCGGCGCAGCCGCCCGCCGCGGCGGGGGAGGGGGAGGCGACGCGCGCGTGGGTGGAGGCGGTGGCGGGCGGCGGGGAGCTTCTCACCCCGCGCCGGCGGGCGGTGTGGGAGGCGCTGGCCGGGGCCGGGCCGCTGCCGGTGGCGGAGGCGGTGGAGCGCCTCTCCACCACCCGCACCACGTTGCGAGCGATGGCCGCGGCCGGTGCGCTGCGCCTCACCCACCGCCCGCCGGAGGAGGGACCGCCCGCGCCCGCGCCCGCGGGTGGGGCAACCGCGGTCCGCCCGACCTTGACCGCCGAGCAAGAGCAGTGCCTCACCGATTTGCGCGCCGCCCTCGGCGATCCACTGGCGCGGCCGGTTCTCCTCCATGGGGTCACCGGCTCGGGCAAGACCGAGGTCTACCTCCGCCTCGCCGAGGGGGTGGTGGCGGCGGGCGGTCAGGTCCTCGTCCTCGTCCCCGAGATCGGCCTCACCCCGCAGGTGGCCGCCGCCTTCGCCGAGCGGTTCGCCGGCCAGGTGGTGATCCAGCACAGCGGCTTGGCCGCGGGCGCGCGTCGCGCCCAGTGGCGGGCGATCGCCGTCGGCGCGCGGCCCGTGGTGGTGGGGACGCGCTCCGCCCTGTTCGCACCGCTCGCCCGCCTGCGCCTTCTCGTCGTCGACGAGGAGCACGACCCCTCCTACAAGCAGGAGGAGCAGCCGCGCTACCACGGCCGCGACCTCGCCATCGTCCGCGCCCACCAGGCGGGCGCCCTGGTGGTCCTGGGGAGCGCGACCCCGGCCCTCGAAACCCTTCACCACGCCCACGCCGGCCAGTATCGGCGGCTGGTCTTGCGCGAGCGCGCCACCGGCCAGCCCCTGCCGCCGGTTACCTTGGTGGACATGCGCCGCGCGCTGGTGCAGGGCCTCTTCTCCGAGCGGCTGCTCACGGCGATCCGCCAGCGGCTGGCGCGCGGCGAGCAGTCGCTGATCTTCCTCAACCGGCGCGGCTACGCGCGCGCGGTCCAGTGCACCGCCTGCGGCGCTGCAATCGGCTGCCCGCACTGCTCCACCACCCTCACCTACCACCGGGTCGATGGGATGGGGCGCTGCCACCTGTGCGGCTATCACGTCACCCCCTCCCTCGCCTGTCCGGGGTGCGGCAAGGTGGCCCTGCAGCTCGCCGGGGTCGGCACCCAGAAGGTGGAGGAGCGGCTCCACCACCTCTTCCCCGCGGCGCGGGTGGTGCGCATGGACCGTGATACCACCGCCCGCGCCGGCGCCCACGGCCGGCTGCTCGCGCGGATGCACGCGGGCGAGGCGGACATCCTCCTCGGCACCCAGATCGTCACCAAGGGCCACCACCTCGGCCGGGTCACCCTGGTGGGGGTCCTGCTTGCCGACCTCGCCCTCCAGCTCCCGGACTTCCGTGCCGCCGAACGGTGCTTCCAGCTCCTCGTCCAGGTCGCCGGCCGGTGCGGCCGGGAGGGGCCGGGGGAGGTGATCCTCCAGACCTTCCAGCCGGAGAGCCCGGTGCTGGCGGCGGTAGCCGCCTACGACTACGACGGCTTCGCCGCCCGCGAGTTGACCAGCCGGAAGAGCTTTGGCCTTCCTCCCTTCGGCCACCTGGTCCTGCTGGTCGCCGAGGCGGTGGAGGAGGGGGCGGTGCGTGGTTATTTGGAGCAGGTGGCGGGGTGGTGGCGCGACCAGCACGGGGTGCGGACCCTGGGGCCGACCCCGGCGATGGTGGCGCGGGTCGCCGACCGCTACCGCTACCACCTCCTCCTCTCCGGCCCGCGGTCGCCGCTCCACGCCGCCCTGCGCCGCTTCCTGGACCATCCCACCGCCCACCCGCCGCGCACGGTCCGCCTGAAGATCGACGTCGACCCGCAGGCGGTGGCGTGAGGGGGGGTGGGGAGTAGGGAGTAGGGGGAGGGTGTTGGCGGGCGGCCGGCGTGGATGGTTTGGGGTCTCTTCCCGCCGTCATGGTCACCGCCCGCAGGGCCAACCTCCCCTATCCCCCACCCCCTACGTTGACGCTCCCCGTGGCCCTCTTTACCGTCCGCGGCGGCGGGGGGCAGGAGAGGTGGTGATGGTGCACAGCATGACGGGCTTCGGCCGGGGTGACGGGCGGGGTGGGGTGCAGGTGGAGCTGCGTTCGGTGAACCACCGCTACGGCGAGGTGGTGTGCCGCCTGCCGCGCGAGCTCCTGGGGCTGGAGGAGCGACTGAAGGAGCAGGTCGGCCGGCGTCTGCGGCGGGGCCGGGTGGAGCTCTTTCTGGCGCGGCCGCTGGCGGTGGGTGGCGGTCGTTTGTGCGTCGACACGGAGGGGCTGAAGGAGGCGGTGGGTGCCCTGCGCATGGTGAAGGAGGCCGCGGAGGTTGAGGGGGAGATCGACCTTGGCTTGCTGCTGGGCTTTCGCGAGTTTTTCACCATCCAGGTGGGTTCCGTTGACGAGGAGTCGGTCTGGTTGGAGATCGAGCCCCCCCTCGCGGAGGCCATCCAACAATGGGACATGGCCCGGCGGCGCGAGGGGGCGCAGCTCGTGGTTGACCTGCGCCACCGCCTGGCCACCCTCGCCACTTTGGTGGCGGAGGTGGAGGGAGAGGCGGGTGGGGTGCGGGAGGAGCTCGGGGAGCGGGTCCGGGCGCGGGTGGCGGAACTCGGCGTCGAGGTGGAGGCGGGTCGCCTGGAGCAGGAGGTGGCGTTGCTTGCCATGCGCGCCGACATCCAGGAGGAGGTGATTCGCCTGCGCGCCCACCTTGCCACCTTCACCGCGGCCCTGGAGGCGGATGGGCCGGTGGGGCGGCGTCTCGATTTTCTCTGTCAGGAGATGGTGCGGGAGACCAACACCATCGGCTCGAAGTCCTCGCGCCTGTCGATCACCGAGCGGGTGATGCGCCTGAAGGAGACGATTGAGCAGGTGCGCGAGCAGGTGCAAAACCTTGAGTGAGGTAAGGGTGCGCGATTCTGCTCTTGGCCCCCTCTTGGCGGTGGTCTCCGCCCCCTCCGGGGCGGGCAAGACCACGTTGTGTAACCAGCTCGTCGAGCGGCTGCCGAACCTCGCCTACACCCTCTCGCACACCACCCGCATGCCACGCCCGGGCGAGCGCGACGGCCGCGAGTACCACTTCGTCGACGAGGCGACCTTTCAGCGAATGCGCGCGGCGGGCGACTTTCTCGAGTGGGCGGAGGTCCACGGCAACCTCTACGGCACCGCCCGGGCGAGCGTCGCCGCCCCCCTTGGCCGTGGCCAGGACGTGGTGGTGGATGTGGACATCCAAGGTGCGGCGAGCCTCCGCCTCGACCCTTCCCTCGCCCCCACCACCATCTTCGTCTTGCCACCGTCGATGGAGGTCCTCGAACAGCGCCTGCGGGGTCGTGGCCAAGACGCGCCCGAGGTGATCGCCCGGCGGCTGCACAACGCGGTGCGCGAGATTGCCGCCTGTGACGCCTTCGATTACTGGGTGGTGAACGGGGAGCTGGAGTTTGCAAAGACCACATTGGAGGGTATCTTGCGCGTCCGCGCCGGCCGGACGGTGGACTACGCGATGCGGGATCTGGAGGCCCAGGCCCGCCCCACCACTGCGCGCCGCACCCTCATTCGTGAAACCTTCCGGGTGTGACCCCCCCGCCCCCACGGGGGCTTCTGAGGAGAGAGAGCATGGCCATTCTGGAGCCGTTGAAGATCGTCGAGAAGGGCATCGACACCAACCTCTACCGCATCTGCCACCTGGTGGTGCAGCGCGCCCGCGAGCTCCAGGGCGGGGTGCCGAACCTCATTCCCACCGACTACAAGAAGCCCACTAGCCAGGCGCTGGAGGAGATGCTCGACGGCAAGTTGTCCAGCTACACCGAGGAGGAGTGGGCCAAGGTGGATGCGCAGCGCGTCGCCGGCCAGATCCCGCCGCCCTACGAGCGGGTCGAGATGGAGGGTGGTTCGACGCCCTCCGTGGATGATCTCGGCGGCTTCACCGGCTTTTTGAACGCGGTGAAGCGGGCGGAGCCGAAGATGGTGGGAGGTGGCGTGGCGGTGGAAGAGGTGGAAGAGGTGGTGGAAAAAGACGAGGTGGTGAGGGTGGTGAAAGAGGATCTGGCGGTCGTGGTCAAGGACAGCTACGACGAGGATGACGAGGACGACGACGAGGATGAGGACGACGAGGAGTCCGACGACGACTTGGACGACGACGGAGAGGACGACGAGTAGGAGGGGCGCGGCCGGTGGCCGGTGGTGAGGGGTTGGCCACGGCGATGGTTCGGTTCTCTCCCCACCCCGCGGCCAGGAGGCTGGCGGACCTTGGCGATCGTCACGAGGAGCGGCGGGCTCGCGCTCGGACTGCGAGCCGTTCGTAGTGCGACGTGGGGCTATGGAACGAAGAATGGGGCTCGATCCGGGGGGCGATCCGCCGCCCCACCCGCCGCTCCACGGTAGAGCGGGACAACGTCCGACAGCTTCCTGGGGCGCGATGAGCGGTGGGGTCCACCCCGAGGGCGATCCCGTTGGCGGTGGGCGGCTGGTCGGGGTTCGCTGCCTGCTGGTCGTGACCGGCTCCATCGCCGCCTACAAGGCGGTCTTCCTCCTGCGCCAGTTGCAGGGCGAGGGGGCGGTGGTGCGGGTGGCGATGAGCGCGGCGGCGACCCGCTTCGTTGCGCCCCTCACCTTCGCCTCGCTCACCGGCGTCCCGGTGATCACCGAGGCCACGCCACCCGTCGAGGGGGAGATCCCGCACGTCGCCGGTGGCCGCGAGGCGGAGGTGGTGATCGTCTGCCCGGCCACCGCCAACACCCTCGCCAAGCTCGCCCACGGGCTCGCCGACAACGTGGTGAGCGCGCTGCTCCTCGCCGCGCCGACCCGGTTGCTCCTCGCCCCGGCAATGAACCCGCGCATGTGGGACCACCCGGCAACCCGGCGCAACGTGGCGCTGCTGGAGCAAGACGGCCACCGCATCGTCCCGCCTGAAGTAGGGGCGATGGCGTGCGGTGAGGTCGGGGAGGGGCGGCTGGCGGAGGGGGCGCGGATTGTCGGCGCGGTGGTGGATCTCCTTGGCGGTCTCCCGCTGGCGGGCCGCCGGCTGCTGGTCTCCGCCGGTGCCACCCGCGAGCACCTCGACGCGGTGCGCTTTCTCTCCAACCCCGCCACCGGGCGCATGGGTTTTGCCCTCGCCGCGGCGGGGCGTGAGCTGGGCGCCGAGGTGATCGTTGTTCACGGCCCCACCGAGGTGGCGCCCCCGGCGGGCGTGGCCACGGTGGGGGTGGTCAGCGCGGCGGAGATGCTCGCTGCCTTGGAGCAGTACGTGGCGGGGTGCGACCTCCTGGTGATGGCGGCGGCGGTGGGCGATCTGCGCTTCCCGCACCGCTTGCCGGGCAAGCTGCCGAAGGGCGAGCTGCCCGCCGCCTTGGCGGTCGAGGAGACCCCCGACCTCCTCGCCGCCCTTGCCGCCCACAAGCGCCCCGGCCAGCTCTTCATCGGCTTTGCCGCGGAGAGTGGCGACGTGGAGGGTCACGCCCTCGCCAAGCTGAAGCGCAAGGGGATGGACCTCGTGGTCGCCAACGACATCACCGCCCCGGGCATCGGCTTCGCCTCCCCGGACAACGCCGCCACCCTCCTCGACGGCCAGGGTGGCCGGTGGGAGTTCCCGCGCACCGACAAGCGCACCCTCGCCCGCCAGATCCTCCTCCAAGCGGCGCGCCTGCTGGGGTGAGACGGAGAAGACGCGGCGTAGGGGCTTAGGGGGCTGTCGAACTTTGTCGATCGGGTGGAACGGCAAGGGGGCGCGCGCCCGGGTCGGGTTGCGGGTCCCAATAAAGGCAGGCCGCAAAGAAACGCGCATCCCGCCCATGGATGCGAAGGGTGGTCCGGCGTCGGGGAGAGGAGGTCACGAAGGTCAGAGCGCACCGTCTTAGAAATCGAACCTCGGGTTCCTCCGTCTCCTCAGCCGTGCGCGCCCCGGCCAGGCGGAACCGTCGCCAACCGATGCGGTAGGCCGCCCCCTCCCCGTCCACGATTCGTGCCCCTTCGCGTTCATTCGCGGTGTGATCTAAAAAACACCTTCCCCTTCCCTTCCCCAGCGGGACCTCTCGCCATCCGACCGCCTGGCCCCAAGGCTTGCCGACAAGGTCCGCCAGACTCCTCGCCCCCTAGCCCGCCTTCCCCCTACAACCTTGAGGGCCCATGCGCTACGCCACCATTCCGCAGATGTTCTTTTGCCGTGCGGCCCATTTCGGCGGCCAAGACTGCCTGCGCTATCGGGAGGGCGACCACTACCTGCCGATCGCGTGGAATCGCCTCGCCGAGCGGGTGGCGGCGGTCGCCGCGGGGCTCAGTGCCCACGGGGTGCGGCCCGGGGATCGGGTGGCGTTGTTGGCGGAGAACCGGCCCGAGTGGGCCCTTGCCGATCTGGCAATCCTCTCGGCCGGCGCGATCACCGTCCCCCTCTACCCGAACGCGACCGCGGAACAGGTGCGCTTCATCCTCGGCCACGCCGAGGTGTCGCTCTGTCTCTGCTCCACCGGCGAGCAGCTCGCCAAGGTGGCGGAGGCGATCGCCGGCCTGCCGCTGCTGAAGCGCGTCGTCTGCTTCGACCTCCCCGCGGCGCCGCCCCCCTTCGCCCGCCCGTTGGCGTGGCTGGAGGAGACGCTGCACCACCAGCACCTCCCGGACCTTGAGCGGTGCACCGCCGCCAGCGGCCGCACGGCGGATGACGCGGCGTCGATCATCTACACCTCCGGGACCACCGGCGAGCCGAAGGGGGTGGTCCTTACCCACCGCAACTTCCTCGCCAACGTCGAGGCGGGGCTGGCGGCGATCCCGGTCTTCGACACGGACGTTTGCCTCTCCTTCCTCCCCCTCTCCCACGTCCTCGAACGGACCGTGGGCTTCTTCCTCATGCTCTACGCCGGCGCCACCATCGCCTACGCCCGCTCGGTCTACACGGTGGGCGAGGACCTGCTGGTGGCCCGGCCGACGATCATGGTCTCGGTGCCGCGCCTCTACGAGAAGATCTACGCGCGCATCTGGGAGGCGGTGCAGCAGTCCAACCCGGTGCGCCGGGCGATCTTTGCCGGCGGGATGCGCGTCGCCCACCGGGTGCTGGATATGCACCTCACCCATACCCCCCTGCCGCGCCATCTGGAGGTGAGCTACAGGATTCTCGAACACCTGGTGATGGAGAAGCTGCGCGAGCGGGTCGGTGGCCGACTGCGGGTGGCGATCTCCGGCGGTGCGCCGCTCAACCCCACCATCGGCCGCTTCTTCAACGCGGCGGGGATCCCGGTGTTGGAGGGGTACGGCCTCACTGAGGCGTCGCCGGTGATCGCGGTGAACCGGGTGGAGGCCAACCGCATCGGCACGGTCGGGCCGCCGTTGCCGGGGGTGGAGGTGCGGATCGCGGCCGATGGCGAGATCTTCACCCGTTCCGCCGCGGTGATGCAGGGCTACTACAAGAACCCGGAGGCGACCGCGGCGGCGATCGACTCGGATGGCTGGCTCGCCACCGGCGACATCGGCCGTCTCGATGAGGCGGGCGCGCTGGTGATCACCGATCGGAAGAAGGACCTGATCGTCACCAGCGGCGGAAAGAACATCGCGCCGCAGGAGATCGAAGGAAGGCTGGTGTTGGATCGCTTCATTGAACAGGCGGTGGTCTACGGCGACGGCCACAACTACCTCACTGCCCTGATCGTCCCGGACCTGGCGCAGCTCCGTTCCTACGTTCAGCTCAAGGCGCTACCGGTCGAGGGAGACGCGGCGATCTGCGCCCACCCGCGCGTCGTCGACCTCCTGCGCCGGCGCATCGACCTGCAGCTCGCAGACCTCGCCCGCTACCAGCAGATCAAGCGCTTCGCGGTGCGGCCCGAGTTGCTCACCCTCGATGCCGGCGAGCTCACCCCGACCCTGAAGGTGCGCCGCGCGATCGTCTACAAGCGCTACCGCGACCTCTTCGAGGGGCTGTACGAAGAGGAGCCGGCGTAGGGCTGAGGCGCGCCGGCGGTGGCGCTGCCACCCCGGCGGTGGCTCCGGGGCGGCAAACAGGCGGAGCGCCCCCCCACCGGCGCGTTGCCAACCGCGGCCCGGTGGGCCGGTGGGCCGGTCGGGGTCGATGACCTCTCGCCCTGGCCCGGTAGGGTGGTGGGCGGGTGGCCTCCCCGGGGAGAGGCCTCGCGCGCGGCGGAAGGGAGATGCTTCCGCGCGCCTCCACGGTTGGGGGGTCGGCGATCGGCAGGTGGTCGCGCCGTATTGCCGAGGTCCCGAAGGGAGGCGGTGGGGCGCCGGGGTGGGTCGACTCCGCGGGCCGTCCGGCGGTTCGCTAGGGGGCGCTTGGCCTCCCCCGCACCCCCTTTTCCGGCCTCCTCGCGCGATCTAGTGTCGGCGGTTGGCGCGTGCGGGAGGGCGTCACGAGGAGGTGCTGTGGAGGCCAAGTCCCACCTCGATCGACAGGAGATCGCCGCCCTCACCGCGGAGGCGTGGAGTGAGCAGCTCGCCACCGTGGAGGAGGCGGAGGCGCGGTCGATGCTCGCCCAGGTGGAGCCGGATCGCCTTGCCGAGGTCATCCGGCTTCTCGACGCGGCGCTCGCCGGCCGGGTGGTCGGCCTCTTGCAGCCGGAGCGTGCGGCGGCGGTCCTCAGCCACCTTCCCGACGAGACGGCCGCCGCGGTCCTCGGCCATCCGGCGGTGGAGCGGGCGGCGGAGGTGGTTCAGGAGCTCGACCCGGACGACGCCGCGGACATCGTCGCCGAGATGGACGCGCCGCAGCGCGACGCCCTGCTGGATGCGTCGGGCGATGCGGGCGACGTCATCGAGGGGCTCCTCGATTTCCCCGAGGACACCGCCGGCGGCCTGATGACCCCGGAGGTCCTGGCGGTGCGCCGCCAGTGGACCGTGGGCGAGGCGATCGACGCGATTCGCCGGCGGGCGGAGGAGCTGGAGCAGATCTACTACACCTACGTGGTGGACAGCGACGACGTGCTCATCGGCGTGGTCACCATGCGCGACCTCATCCTCGCGCCACCCATGGTCCTGATCGACGACGTGACCCGCAAGGAGGTGGTCTCGGTCTTCGTGGACACGGACCAGGAGTCGGTGGCGGAGGTGATCTCGCGCCTCAACCTCCTGGCCGTGCCGGTGGTCGACCACAAGGGGCGGCTGGTGGGGATCGTCACCGTCGATGATGTGATTGACGTCATCCACGCAGAGGCGAGCGAGGACATCCAGCGGCTGGTGGGCGCCGGCGCCGACGAACGCACCGACTCGCCCTTTTCCTATGCCTTGCGCATGCGCCTGCCGTGGCTGCTGGTGAACCTCGCGACCGCCTTTGCCGCGGCCTCGGTGGTGGGGCTATTTCAATCGACCATCGCCAAGCTCACCTTGCTCGCGGTCTACATGCCGATCGTCTCGGGCCAGGGGGGTAACACCGGCGCGCAGACCATGGCGGTGGTGATCCGCGGCCTCGCCCTTGGCCAGGTGCCGGTGGGGCAGGGGCGGCGGGTGATCCTCCGCGAGCTCGGTCTCGGGGTGGTGAACGGCGTGGCGGTGGGTGCGGTCACCGCGGTGATTGCCCAGCTCGCCAGCGGGCGCCCCGGCCTTGGGGTGGTGATCGGCGCGGCGATGGTTCTGAACATGGCCATGGCGTGTGCCTTTGGCGCCCTCATCCCCCTGGGGCTGCGTCGTGCCGGCCTCGACCCGGCGCAGGCCTCCTCCATCTTCCTCACCACGGTCACCGACATCGTCGGCTTCGGGGCCTTCCTCGGCCTGGCGGCAGCGGCCCTGCGGATGGGGTGGATTTAGCTCGGGTCGCTTGCCGGGGTTCGCGGAGGGGAAGCGGGTCGCATCGGGGTGGGGGTCAGCATCGTCGCGCCTGGGCACCCTCCCGCGACGATCCGTGGTGAGTTCGGGCGAGGGGGCGGGCGCGGCCGTGGAGAGGTTCGTCCCCCCTCGCGTGGGAGCTCTGAGCGGGGCGACTCCCGCGACCGCCACCCTCACGGTTCGTCCCCCCTCGCGGGGGAGCTCTTGGGCGCGGGGTGCGGGGGGGGCGTCGCGGAGGGGGCGGTGGGCCGTACACTCACCGCCATGGCCTTTCGCATGGTCACCGACTTCGCCCCGGAGGGGGATCAGCCGCGGGCGATCGAGATGCTAGTCGCGGGCCTCGACGCGGGAGTGGAGCACCAGGTCCTGCTGGGCGTCACCGGCTCGGGCAAGACTTTCACCATGGCGAAGGTCGTGGAGCGGGTGAACCGGCCGACCCTGGTGTTGGCGCCAAACAAGACGCTTGCGGCGCAGCTCTACTCGGAGTTCAAGGGGTACTTCCCGGACAACGCGGTGGCGTACTTCGTCTCCTACTACGACTACTACCAGCCGGAAGCGTACGTCCCCACCTCTGACACCTTCATCGAGAAGGACTCGGCGGTGAACGAGGAGATCGACCGGTTGCGCCACGCCGCCACCCGGGCGCTGTTGGAGCGCGATGACTGTTTGATCGTCGCGTCCGTGTCGTGCATCTACGGCCTCGGCTCACCCGAGGCGTACCAGGGGATGCTTCTGTATCTGGAGGAGGGGCAGGAGATCGGCCACCGCACCCTGCTGAAGCGGCTGGTGGAGATCCTCTACAAGCGCAATGACCTGGAGCTGGCGCGTGGCTGCTTCCGGGCGCGCGGCGAGGTGGTGGAGGTGTTCCCGCCATCGGGGGAGACGGCGATCCGCATCGAGCTGTTCGGTGACACGGTGGAGTCGATTCGCGAGATCGACGCGCTTACCGGCGCCACCCTCGCGCGCCTCTCCCACTACGCCGTCTACCCTGCCTCCCACTACGTGGTGGACGAGGCCCACCAGCAGCGCGCCATCGAGTCGATCAAACAGGAGCTTGGCCTGCGCCTCGCGGAGCTGGAGCGCGACGGCAAGCTGTTGGAGCGCGAGCGGCTGGAGCAGCGCACCCTCTTCGACCTGGAGATGATCCGCGAGCTGGGCTACTGCTCGGGGATCGAGAACTACTCGCGCCACCTCACCGGCACCGCCCCGGGTGAGCCGCCGCCGACCCTGCTGAATTACCTGCCGAAGCGGGCGCTGGTGATGATCGACGAGTCGCACGTCACCGTGCCGCAGCTCGGCGGCATGTACCGTGGCGACCGCAACCGCAAGCAGACCCTGGTGGACTACGGCTTTCGCCTCCCCTCGGCGCTGGATAACCGGCCCCTCACCTTCGAGGAGTTCGAGCAGCGGGTCGGGCAACGGATCTACGTCTCCGCCACCCCAGGCCCGTACGAGCTCGAGCGGGCGGGTGGCCACGTGGTGGAGCAGATCATCCGCCCCACCGGCCTCACTGACCCGCTCGTCAAGGTCTGCCCGGCGCGCGGCCAGGTGGATGACCTGTTGGAGCGGATCCGCGGCCGTGTGGAGCAAGACGAGCGGGTCCTGATCACCACCCTCACCAAGCGCATGGCCGAGGACCTCACCGACTACTACACCGGTCTCGGCATCGCCTGCCGCTACCTCCACGCCGACGTCCCCACCCTCGAGCGGATGGAGATCCTCCGTGAGTTGCGCGAGGGCGCCTTCGACGTCCTTATCGGGATCAACCTCCTGCGCGAGGGGCTCGACCTCCCCGAGGTCTCGTTGGTGGCGATCCTCGACGCGGACAAGGAGGGGTTCCTGCGCTCCACGCGGTCGCTGATCCAGACCATCGGGCGGGCGGCGCGCAACCTCCACGGCGAGGTGATCCTTTACGCCGACACGATCACCGGCTCCATGCAGAGCGCCCTCGACGAGACCGGCCGGCGCCGGGCGATCCAGGCCGCCTACAACGCGGCCCACGACATCACCCCGCGAACGGTGACCAAGGCGATCGCCTCGCTTGCCGCGGCGGTGGCGGAGCACGACTACGTCACCGTCCCCACCACCGCCGAGACGCGGGCGGACTACGTACCGCTCATGGAGATCGGCCAGACGATCAAGCGGCTGCGGGCGGAGATGCAGAAGGCGTCGAAGGGGCTTGAGTTCGAGGAGGCGGCGCTCCTGCGCGACCGGATCCGGGAGCTAGAAGAGCGGCAGCTCCGCTGCCGGTAATGGGGTCAGTTCTTTACTCTGTCCCCAACATTCATTTGAGTTTAAGGTAAAGACCTGACCCCAAGGACGGTGGCTTGTCTGGTTCGGGTGTGCCGCCCACCCTTCTTGGCCCATGGCCACGCCCTGCTCCGTCATTCGCCCGGGCCACCGGTATCAGCTCCTCCGGGGGGTCACCTACGGCCTCACCCTGGCGCTGGCGATCGCTATCCCGGCGCTTCACGGGGTGAAGTTCGACATCCCTGCCGGCCTCTATTATCTCGGTGGCGAACCGGCACCGCCTCTGCGGGTGGTGAAGGCGTTCCTCCTCCTGGCAGTCGCCACCGCCCTCGCCATCCTCGGCTCCACCTATCCCTTCGGCCGAATGTTCTGTGGCTGGTCATGTCCCGGTGGCCAGCTCGCGCGGCTGGCCCGCTGGCTCCACCACGGCTGGCCCAAGCGCCATCTGCTCCTTCGCCACCTGCTCGCGGTGGGGGTCGCCTTCGGCGGCGCCCTTATTTGCCTCAACTGGTTTACCCACCTGGCGGTCCTCTGGGAGGCGGGACGGCCCGGCTTCGCCGGGGCGTGGCGGTGGGCGGCGGGGTTGACCGCGCTGTTCTACGTCGAGGGGGTGTGGCTCGGCTTTGTCTGGTGCGAGCGGATCTGTCCCTACGGCTGGTACCTCGGGATCATGGCGCAGGACAACCGGTTGCGGATCGCCTTCGCCGACCCCGACGGGGTGTGCGGCGACTGCGCCGCCTGCGCCAAGGCGTGCCCGGTGGGGCTCGACCCCCACGGCGCCAACTTTGCCGCCGATCGCTGCCTCACCTGCGGCACCTGCCTCGACACCTGCCAGGCGATCTTCGCTCGCCGCGACGGCGCTCCCCCCCTGGGTTGGGCCCACCGCCTGCCGGTGACTCCGGCTCCGCCGGCGGGCGAGGCGGGTGAGGGGTGGGGCTAGGGCCTCGCGGAGGTTGTCGCAATCGACTGCGGAGTCGCGGCGCTCGGCCTGGCGCGGGTCCCTTGCGGCCGGTGATCGGCGGGGTGGGGTCCGCCACGGTCGCCGGCGCGGAACTCGACCCGGTTCGGGTGGGGTTCTTCGTTGACGCCGGCCGCGCCCGCCCACACCAGCCGGCCGGAGAGCCGATCCGGCACGGTCGCCGTTGGACGTTGAGCCCGGCTACCGCCTTGCCGCTCCCGCGCAGGGTCGCGCGCCGGTCCGTTACATCCACCGTCCCGCCGCGACCAGGGCGGAGATGGTGAGGCCGAGGGTGAGGTTGAGGGTGACGATCCGGCGAATCGTCGCCTGCTGGGCCGCCGCCCCTTGGAGGTCGCCGGCGGCCAGGGCCGCGCCCATCCTGCGGTAGGGGGCGAAGGCGAGGTGGAGGAAGAGGGCAATCATCACCCACCCCGCCGCCTGCATCACGTGGACCGGCCATCCCACCGCCCCCATGCCGCCCAAGCCGCCGATGAGGGCGTAGCCGGAGAGGGGCAAAACGACGATCGCCGCCCACACCCAACGGAAGAAGCGGTCGAAGACCCGTAGCCAGAGGGCCAGGCGCTGGGCCGGTTCTAGCTCCATGGCGGCGGGGCGCAGGACCAGGTGGGCGAAGAACATCCCGCCGACCCAGACGATCGCGGCGAGGAGGTGGAGGGCGTAGACGATGGCCATCGGCGGCTCCGGTGCGGTAGATGGGGTGGGGGAGGAGGAGGGCGAGACCGCCGGCCGCGGGACGGCCGCGGTGATCGTGGTGGGCTGGCGCGCGTCCTCCGCTAGAGGTGGCCGTGTGGAGTCGCGCGGGGTGGCGTGGCGGGCGGCCGCCCCTTGTAGAGGCGGCGGCTGGTCAAACCAAGGCGGCGGGTGGACGCGGGCGGGGGGTCGCGGCCAACGCCGGCGCGCGCCGGTGATCGTGGCCTTGCCGGCCACCCGCGCACGCCGGCGTCACCGCGCCAAAAGCTCGGGGGCGAAGATCGGGATCGGGCCGAGGTGGCCGACCTTGTCGATCAGGGGGAGGTCGATGTCTACCAGGGGCAGGTCGGGAATCGGCAGGCGCAACGGGCCGAGGATGTTCTGCCAGCGGAAGAAGTCGCCGCGCTGGAGACGATCGAGGTCGGCGAGGGTGGGAACCGATTGGCCGCCGATCTTGCCGGTGGTGAAGTGGGGGGCGAGGTGGACGCGGTCGGCAAGCACCTCTTGGAGGATCACCCGCGCCGGGGGCCGCAGGGGCGCCGGGATCTGGGTGGTGAGGGAGTCCAGCGTGGCCTCCTCCGCCGCTTGATCGGCCCGCTCCCACGCAGGCTGGGTAAAACGCGGCAGGCGCGACGCCTCGATCAGGCTGTTGAGGGTCGCCGCCGTATCCGCCGCCACCGCCGGTGCGGCGGCCAGCAAACCGCTAAGCAGAGAGAAGGCGAGGCCGAGACGGAACACCGGCGGAGGATCGACGAGCCGCCCGGCGAGGACAAGGAGCGGCGTGGTGATCTTCCACTCGGCCGGGAGGGTTGCCCGACCCCCAGGGCAAGACCACCCACCCCGCGACGACCTCGGCGTTTGCCGTGGTGGTACGCCGCTTCCTCTTGATCTTGCCACCGAGAGCCAGACGGCGCCGCGCGCGGGGACGCGGATCTCGTCCAGACTCCACGCGAGCGGCAAGTCGATGGTTTGAGCAGAGTGCGGCCGTTGCACGTTCGCAGGCGGACTCCATGGCAGCCTGCACCCTGCCTGGCCCCGTCCTTGCGCCGCGCTACTTCCGGCCGTTGCCCTCGGCGCGCGGTCGGGTGCGATCGCGCGCCCCCGGTCTTCCGTGGTGCGCTACTTCCGGTTGTCGCCCTCGGCGCCGTCCTCGAGTAAGGCTGGGCCGCTGCGCAACAAGGCGAGGAGCTCGGTGCCGCTCGGGGCGGCGACCGCGGCCTGGCGGAGGGTCGCGCTGCGGAACAGACGGGCGATGTCGGCGAGGATCTCGAGGTGGCCGCGTTCGTCGCCGCTGCCGGTTACCACGAGAAAGATGAGCTGGGCCGGCTTGCCATCGGGCGCATCGAAGTCGATCCCGCGACTGGAGACCCCCAAGGCCACCGCCGGCCGCGTGACCCCCGGCAGGCGGGCGTGGGGGGTGGCGACGCGCTCTCCGAGTCCCGTCGGCATCAGCTCTTCCCGTGCCCAGGCGGCCGCGAAGACCTCCTTCGCGTTCAGTCCGGACGCGGCTCCGAGGGCCGCGGCGAGGCGCTCGATGGCGGCGCGCCGGGTTGTGTCACCGAGGTCGGGTACAAACGCACGGGCCGGCAGGTGGTCCACCAGACGGCACGGTGTGTGGCGCCGCAGCACGTTCTTGACCAGCGAGCCGCTGGCCAACGAGGTGAGCACCGCCATGACCACCAGGGCCACGAACAGCCGCTCGTCGATCACCCGTGCCTCGAGGGCGGAGAGGCCGAGGATGATCTCCATGGCACCGCGCGCGTTCATGCCGAATCCGACCGCCCAGGATTCGCGTGTGCCCAACCCGCCGGCGCGTGCCCCGAGGACGCTGCCGAGGATCTTGCCGGCGGAGGCGGTGATCAGCACGAACAGCACGAGGCCGAGATCGAAGTGGGCGACAAAGTCTAACTTAAGCCCGATCCCGGCGAAGAACAGCGGGGCGAAAAACGACGAGACGAAGTCGTCGACCACCGCCATCGTACGGCGGCGCAAGTGGCGGGAGTCGCCGATCGCCACGCCAACCAGAAACGCCCCGAAGATGGCGTGCACACCAATCCACTCGGTGAACCCCGCGGCCAACAGCGCCAGGCTCAGGGTGAAGGCGAGGACCCCCGCGGGCCACGAGGTGTGGGCGTGGATCCACGGCAGCGACCCATCCACGACGCGCCGCACGCCCGCGATCATCACGACCGCGAAGATCAGCACGAACGCGACGGTGGCGCCGGGCGAGAAGATGCGCCCCTCGCCACCGAGCGTGCCAAGGACGATGGCGAAGATCATCCAGCCGACCAGATCCTGCAGCACGGCGGAGGCGACGATCAGCATGCCGAGGTCGGTCTGGAACACGTCCAGATCGCGCAGCGTCCGGGCGATGACCGGCAGGGCGGAGATCGACATCGCCGTGCCGAGAAAGAGGGCGAAACCGAAGAGTGGTGTCACCGGCTGGTGGCCAAGCCAACGGGGCACTAGCCAGGCGCTGCCGAAACCCACCCCAAACGGGATGGCCATTCCGGCCACGGACACGGACAGGGCGGCCCGCCCCTGACGCCACACCGAGCCGAGATCGACCTCCAGACCCGCCATCAGCAGAAAGAGCGCGGCGGCCAGAACCGATAGCCCTTCGCGGACGTTGGCGACCGGCCCGCTGAGGGGAAAGATGGCGTGGCCGACGGCGGGGAAGATCGCGCCCAGACAGGTGGGGCCGAGGACGATCCCCGCGACGATCTCGCCCACGATCGTGGGTTGTCCCAGATGGCGCGCGACCTCGCCGAACAGGCGCGCGAGGACGAGCAGGGTGCCCACGGCAAAGAACATCATCGAGATGTCGAGCGCGTGGAGGGAGCCCATGGTGGTTCCGAAGGTCGTGAGGGGTTGCGACGGTACGGTCGTCCATGACCGGTCGTGGCAGACCAAGAGTTTGTCGGACTTTGTCGATCGTGGCGAGAAGCAGCGGGCTCGAGTCCGGATCGACCCGTGCGTAGAGCCCGTGGGGCTCGTGCGACGAAGAACGTGATACGAGTCCGGGCCCGCGCGTCCTGCCCCACGAGTCCTGCCCCACGAGTCCTGCCCCACGAGTCCTGCCATGGTTCCGCTCGGCTCAGGAGATCGGGACAGAGTCCGCCCCCTCCTCGTCTGCGCAGCACGGCGCAGTAGAGAGAATGGGCCGGGCGCTTAGGATCTTCCCGGCCGCGTCCCCGCCCGCACCGGCGGTCCACCGCGGCCAGGAAGCAGTGGGCGCGGCGCCGGGGGCCAAGGTCATGGGCTGGCGGCCTGAGCCGTCGATCGCGCATCCGGCCGGCCGCGGCCGGCGTGGGGGAGCAGCGGACGGGCTGACCGATCCACCCGGGTGGCGCGCCGGCGCGGCCATTCACCATGGTGGCGACCGGCTGGGCCCGGCGCGGGGCTGGTGGATTCACCCGTAAACGGGCGCATCTGGCCGGCCGTGGCTGGCGACGCGGGGCGGTCGCTCACGCTAGAGCGGCGTAAGAGTCGCCGTGCGGTAACGCGACTCCTGCCGAGGTCACCCCTGCGCGCGCGGAGGGCAGGGGGAGGCGTGCGCCGCGCGTACCGGTAGCCCCGGAAGGTCACCCCTGCGCGCGCGGAGGGCAGGCTCGCTCAGCAACAGGACTACACCCCGCCCCCAGGTCACCCCTGCGCGCGCGGAGGGCAGGGGACAAAGCGGGCGCGGGGATGTTCCGTCATGCGGTCACCCCTGCGCGCGCGGAGGGCAGGGGGAGGCGTGCGCCGCGCCGCGCTTCGAGGTCCTTGCGTGCACCACCCGTGGGCGGTCGCCGCGCCCTGGGTGGTGGCTCCGCCCTGCCTCGCTCCAGCCGGGCCGCGAGGTCAGACGACGAGGCTCGGGTCCTCGAAGTTGGCGAGGAACTCGGCGACGTGGAGGCCGAGGTAGAGGCACCGATTGGACTCGATGCACTGGTCCGCCTCGACCGTGTCGAGGTAGGTGGTGAGGGTGTGGTCGCCCTTCCGCAGGGTGATGACCCAGGTTCCCTGCTCCTCGTCGCGCCACGCTACTACCTCGATGCTGTGGTCGCGGAGGGTGGGGTACAGCTGACGAATCTTGTCGATGAGCGTCTGTGAGGTGTACGGCATCGGCTCTCCTTTCCTCACTCAAGCTCCTCCCGGATGGAGGTAAGTGTATCGGCGTAACCCTCTCTATTCCTCGCTGGCCCCTCCTCCGAGGGAGGTGCCGGGCGCCAGCGGGTGGCCTTGGAGAAAGGCCCCGGCCGTCATCCGCCGTTTCCCCTCGGGTTGGAGCTCGGTGATCGCCAGGCAGCCGCTCGCGCACGCCACCACGATCGCGCAGCTCTCTATCGCCACCACCTGACCGGCGGGCCGCGCGGTCTCTCGCTCTAGCGGCACGGCGGCGTGGATGTTCAGGCGCTGGCCGTTGAGGTAGGTGAAGGCGCCGGGCCACGGGGTGAAACCGCGGATCCGGCGGTCGAGCTCCGCGGCCGGCCGCGACCAGTCGAGGCGGCCGTCGTCACGGTTGAGCTTGGGGATGGCGAGGGCGAGGTGGTCGTCCTGCGGAATCGGCGTCAGATCGCCGCGCTCCAGCCGCCGGAGGGTCTCCACCAACAGCGGGCCGGCGAGGGCGGCGAGGCGGTCGTGGAGGGTGGCGGCGGTCTCGCGCGGAGCGAGGGGGATGCGGCTTTGCAGAAGGATGTCGCCGGTGTCGATCCCCTCGCCCATAAACATGGTGGTGACGCCGCTGTCGCGTTCGCCGTTGACGATCACCCAGTGGATCGGTGAGCTGCCGCGGTAGCGGGGCAGGAGCGAGGCGTGGACGTTCACCGCCCCGAGGCGGGTCATCTGCAAGACGGCCTTGGGGAGGATGGCGCCGAAGGCGACCACCGCCATGGCGTCCGCCGCCACCGCCCGCAACCGCGCCTGCGCCGCCTCGTCCCTCAGGGTGGGCGGCTGGAAGACTGGGATCCCCAGGGTCTCGGCGCGCTGCTTCACCGGGGACGCCTGCACGTGCTTGCCGCGCCCCGCCGGCTTGTCCGGCCGGGTGACCACCAAGGCGACCTCGATCCCTGCCGCGACCAGGGCGTCGAGACAGGGGACCGCAAACTCGGGGGTGCCCATGTAGATCGTGCGCATGGAGGGCTCGCTGGGGTTGCGGGGTGGGGGTTGAGAGATGGGGGGTGGACGGCCCTACGGGCTGGGAGATTATTGGGGGAGGTGGGCGGAGCGCCAACCCGTGAGCCAAGAAGAGGGTTGCGCCAAGGATGCCGGGCAGTGTGTCGGTGGGGAGACGTTGGGTGCGCCAACCCGTAAGCCAAGTGGGTTGCGCCGGCCGTGCCCATCCCTCTGCGGGTTGCAGGGTCGCCCCGGGTTCGTGGCGGGCGGCGATCGCCCCCCCCTCATTCGCTGAGGTCGCCGGCCGCCTCCAACCACTGCTTTAGCTCGGGCGCGCCGGTATAGACCACTGCGTCGATCCCGAGGGCCCGAGCGGCGTCGATGTGGGCGGGACGGTCGTCGATAAAGGCGGCCGCCGCTGGCGCCACCCCGGCGGCGGCGAGGGCGGCGCGGAAGATCGCGGCGTCGGGCTTTCGCGCGCCAACTTGAAAGGAGAGGGTGGCGCCGGCGAGGTGGTCGCCGATCGGCCAGCGGCCGGTGATCCACGGGTAGTGGAGGGGGTCGGTGTTGGACAGGAGCCAGCAGCGACGGTGACGCGCAACAGTGGCGAGGAGGGCGAGGGCCGCCTCGTCAAGGGTGAACATGTCGGTCCACAGGTGGGCGAAGGCGGGGTAGTCGAGGTGGATGAGGCCCGCCTCCAGCAGGGCGCGGTGGAAGCCGGGCGCGTCGAGCCGCCCGGATTCGAAGGCATCGTGGGCGGGCGAGTCCACCACCGCGTCCACCAGTGTGGCGGCGGCGCGCCAATCGCCACCGGTGGCGGCGAGGCAGGCGCGCACCGGATCGACGCGGACGAGGACGTTGCCGAGGTCCCAGAGAAGGAGGGTGTGGGCCATGGCGGCGGCGGTGCGGTGCACGGAGCGGAGCAGGCGGCTAAGCTGCGCGCCCTGCTGGGAGGGGAGAGGATGCCATGCCCGAGATTGATCGACCACGCGGCCTCGTGAGTCGCCTCATCCATCGCCTGCGCCCCGTGGAGGCGGCGGTCGGGACGGTCCGCCTTGGCCTCGATCGCGACGGCTGGCAGGTGGCGGGGACGCTGCGCGGTCGCCACCTCGCGGTAGCCCTCTTCCCCTACCTCGAGCGGCTTCTTATCGCCACCGGCGGTCATCACGCCCGCCTCTTGTGTGAGGCGCTGGACAAGGCGGTGTCGGAGTTGAGCCGCTTCGAGGCCGAGGAGGTGGCGGCGGCGCGCTTCCTCCGCCAGACCCTCCTGCGCGACTGGCTCGGCGCGCTGGTGGAGCGGTGCGACACGGTGTGGTCGATGGAGTCCACCCTCGTGCGACGGCGCGAGCCGGCCCTGCCCGGTGGCTGGTGGTACGGCGAGACCACCCGCTTTATTCCGGCGGCGATCGACAGTGACGAGCTGCGGCGCGTGGCGACCACCTCCCTGGTGGTCTGGTACGAGGCCGCCTTTGCCATCGACGACCTCGACCGCAGCCACCTGCTCCTCCACACCCTCCACAACCTCCTGCGCTACACCGCCCAGCACGGCATGCCGGCCCAGCCCGGCCGCGGCGCCACCATCGCCATGCTCCAGCACTTCGGTCTGGAGGCGCGGCCGGAGGGCGAGGTCGCGGCCGCCTTGCGCACCTTCCTGGCCGGGTGAGAGGCGCCCCGTGGCTGGCGAAGGGCGAGGGCGCCCTCAGCCCAGAAGGGTTGTCGGGTGTCGAGGCGCCGAGGGGGGAGGCCAGCCGCAACTCTGGCGGCGCGCGGGGCGAAGGGCGGGTTGCGTCGCGCGTCGCCCTTGACGTTGGGGAAGGCGATGGGTGAGAACCCAGCGGTTTGTGCACCTCGTCCATCCCTCCCCGATCGGAGCCCCCATGGCCAGCCGTCCCCTTCCCGCAGGTCCGAAGACCCTCTTCATCACGGGCGGTGCCGGCTTCATCGGCTCGACCCTCATTGAGCGGCTGTTGGCGCGCGGCGATCGGGTGGTGTGCCTGGACGACTTCGACGACTTCTACGACCCGGCGATCAAGCGGCGCAACGTCAAGAACGCCCTCACCTCGGACCGCTACCGCCTGGTCGAAGGCGACATCTGCGACCTGCCGCTCTTGCAGCGCCTGTTCGCCGAGGAGCAGGTCGACGTGGTGGTCCACATCGCCGCCCGCGCCGGGGTGCGGCCGTCGATCGTCGAGCCGCTGCTGTACCAGAAGGTGAACGTGGAGGGGTCGAACAACCTCTTCGAGGTGGCGCGCGCCCACGCCGTCCCGAACTTCGTCTTCACCTCGTCGTCGTCGGTCTACGGCGAGAACGAGAAGGTCCCCTTTGCCGAGGCCGACCCGGTGAACTACCCGATCTCACCCTACGCCGCGACCAAGCGGGCGGGTGAGCTGATCGCCCACACCTACCACCACCTCTTCGGCCTCAACATCACCTGCCTCCGTCCGTTCACCGTCTACGGCCCACGCCAGCGGCCGGAGATGGCGATCCACCTCTTCCTGCGCGCGATCCTCGATGGCCGGCCGATCAAAATGTTCGGCGACGGCACCAGCTCCCGCGACTACACCTACGTCGACGATCTGGTAGACGGCTTTCTCGGCGCCATCGACCGGCCGCTTGGTTACGAGATCATCAACCTCGGCGAGCACGAGGTGACCACCCTCAAGGAGCTGATCGACATGATTGGCGCGGCGGTGGGCAAGCGGCCGATCATCGAGCAACTCCCCATGCAGCCCGGCGACGTGCCGCGCACCTACGCTGACGTGAGCAAGGCCAAGCGGCTGCTCGGCTACCAGCCGAAGGTCTCGATGCAAGAGGGGATCCGGCGGTTTGTCGAGTGGTACCTGGCACAAGGAGCGCGCGGCTGAGCGCGGGGGAGACCACTCCGCGACCGATCGGGAGATGCGCGCGGGCGGTGGTGGCAAACGGCGGTGCGCCCGCTCGACCCCCGCGGGTCGCGCGGGCGCGCCGCTCCCGCCGGCGATCGCGGAATCGCCGGCGGGACGGATTCCCCGAGAGGCCAGGCCGGCGTGTCGCCTTGGCCCTCCTTGGGCGCGCCGCCTCCGGTGACCCGCCCGCAACGCTCTTCCGGGGTCCGTCGCCGTGGTCCGCCGGCGCCAGCTGGTCCTACCCCACCGTCTCGGCGTCGATGACCCCGAGGTACGGCAGGGTGCGGTGGTGGTCGGCGTGGTCGAGGCCGTATCCCACCACCCACCGGTCGGGGATCTCGAAGCCGAGGTAGTCGGGGTTGATCGCCACCTCACGCCGTGCCGGCTTGTGGAGCAAGACGCAGGTTTTCAGCGATGCGGGCTGGCGCGCCGCCAGGGTGCGCAGGAGGTAGTGGAGGGTGCGGCCCGTGTCGAGGATGTCCTCCACCACCAAGACGTGGCGGTTCGCGATGTCGCTGCGCAGGTCCATGATCAGGCGCACCGCCCCCGGGTCGGTGGTGGTGTCCGGGTAGGTGGAGAGGGCGACGAAGTCCACCTGCCGGGGGATGGTGAGGCGGCGGGCGAGGTCGGCGAGAAAGATGAAGGCGCCTTTCAACACGCCGACCAGGAGCAACTCGCCCTTGCCCGCGTAGTCGCGCGAGATCTCATTCGCCAGGCTGGTCACCCGCGCGGCGATCTCCGCCTCGGTGAGCAGGGGGGTGGGTAAGGTCTCCATAGGGCAGGGGAGGTAGGCAGGAAAAGGGAGGAGGTAGAAAGGGGGTGGCATCCCCACCCCGGGTGCGAACCGTCCGACCCCTTTCTACTCCTGCAAGAGGTACGGCTCCACCACCTCCTGTTTCGCCACGTCGACCAGTCCGCGGTCGGTGAGGCGCAACTCGGGGACCACCTCCAGGCCGAGGAAGGAGAGGGTCATGAAGGGGTGGGGCAAAGGCGTGCCGAGGTCGCATGCCGCTGCCTCGACCCGGGCCATCGCCGCCGCCACCGCCTCGATCGGTTGGTCCGCCATCAGGCCGGCGATGGGCAGCGGCAGGAGGGCCACCACCGAGCTACCGCGCGCCACCGCCAGGCCACCGCCGGTCGCGGCCACCGCCCGGGCGGCGGTGGCGATGGAGCGGTCGTCGCAGCCGGCGGCGATCAGGTTGTGGTGGTCGTGGCAGACCGTGGAGGCGAGGGCGCCAGCGCGCAGGCCAAGGCCGCGCACCAGGCCGCGGCCGGTGCGGCCGCTGCCCGTGTGGCGCTCGATCACCACCAGCTTCGCCAGGTCGCGGCCCGGGTCGGCCACCGCGTGGCCGCCTTCGAGGGTGGGCACCGCCGTGGCCGCGCGGGTGGCGATCCCCGCGCTCAGCTCGATCACCCGCATCGGTGCGGCCCGCCCCGGCAGGGTGAGGTCGGTGCGCGCCCAGTCGATGCGGCAGGTGGCGCGTACCCCGGGTGCGGCCAGAGGTGGCGGCGAGGGCGGTAGCCTTCCCCCTTCCGCCACCTGCCGGCCGCCGACGTAGACCGCATGGGCGCGCGGCGCGTCAAGGTCGTCGAACACGATGAAATCGGCGCGCCGTCCCGGGGCGATGGCGCCGCGATCGTGCAGCCCGAGGAGGGTGGCGGGGTTGATCGTGGCGAGGCGGAGGGCGGCCAGGGGGTCGAGTCCCGCGCTGATTGCCCGGCGCACCGCGTGGTCCACGGAGCCCTCGGCGAGGAGGTCGGCGGGTTCTCGGTCATCGGTGCACAGGGCGCACCACCGCTCGCTCGCCGTGGTGATGAGGCACAGGAGGGCGTCGAGGTCGCGGGCCACCGACCCTTCGCGCAGAAAGAGGGCCATGCCGCGGGAGAGTTTCTCGCGCCCCTCGGCCGCGCGGGTGGACTCGTGGTCGTTGGTGATCCCGGCGGCCAGGTAGGCGTCGAGGAGCGGCGGCGCCAGGCCCGGGGCGTGGCCGTCCACCGGCCGGCCCGCGAACAGGTCGATCTTCGCCGCCACCGCGAGGCGCCCGTGGGCCGCGCCGAAAACGTCCATCACCTCCGCCAGCCCCCACACCACCCTCTCGTCGCGCAGGGTGCGCAACTCCGCTGCGCCAAGCCGCCCGCCGCTGGTGGCCAGCTCGGTGGCGGGGACACACGACGGCGCCTGCAAGACCAGGCGGCTCGCCCCCCGCGCCCCCTCCGCCGCCATGTATCGCACCCCGTCGATGCCCATGCAGTTG
The DNA here is from genome assembly GCA_001873295.1 of Nitrospirae bacterium CG2_30_70_394. Lineage (GTDB taxonomy): Bacteria > CG2-30-53-67 > CG2-30-53-67 > CG2-30-70-394 > CG2-30-70-394 > CG2-30-70-394. The sequence goes on from MNYW01000016.1 coordinate 45,684, forward strand.
GCGATCTCGTGCGGGTCGGCCACCAGGGTGGTGACCCCATGGGCGGCAGCGACGCGGGCAAGCTCCGATGGCACCACCAGGCTGCTTTCCACGTGGCAATGGGCGTCGATCAACCCCGGAGCAAGGAAGCGGCCGTCGAGTTCCACCACCTCCGCGCCGGCGAGGGGGTGGCCAAGGGCCGCGATCCGGCCGCCCGCCACCGCCACGTCGCAACGGTCGATCTCGCCGGTGAAGACATTCACCAGCCGGCCGCCGCGCAAGACGACCTCCGCCGGCCGCTCTCCACGCGCCACCGCCAGGAGGGTCGAGAGTTCCGCCGTCATCCCCCCAAGGTAGCCGCGATCCCTCGGCGGTGGCGCGTCCTGCGCTCTAGGAGGTAGGAAGGAATAACACCCGCGCCGCGGGTGGAGCTCTTCCACCGCCTCCCTGCTAGCCGTCGAACAAGCCGCGCGAGCGCATCGCCTCGCCGGTGGAGCGGGCGCGCGCCTGGCCACGCCGCAGGAGCGCCTCGGTGGCGGCGGCGGCCTGGGCGCGGGCGGTGGCGGCGCACGGGCGCACCGGGGTGCGGCTGGTCCAGGCGAGGCGAAGCTCGGTGGCGGCGCGCCGGAGGGCACCGATCTGGCCGAGGGTGAGGGTGAGCAGGAAGGCGAGGGTGGGGAGGGGGGCGAGGGCGGCGGCGAGGTTTACTCGCCGGACGACGGCCAAGGTGAGGAGGGTGAGGGCGAGGGTGCGCAGGTTGAGACGCACCAAGACGGTGGCGTCGAAGGGGGGGGCGATCCGGGCGACGAGGGCGTAGGCGAGGCTGGTAGCGCCGTTCATCGCCACCAGCAAGCAGGCGGCGCGGCGCAGGAGGCGGCCGGCGTGGCGTCCGGCCAGCAGCAGGGCGATGGCGATCGCCAGGGCGAAGAGGGCGATCTCGTGGCGGCTGGTGCAAAGCAGCACGGAGGCGCCGTAGGTGGCCAGCCAGAGGCGGTCACGGCGCGGGCTGGGGGCGATCGGAGCCATGGCGAAATCGGAGGGTGTTTGTCGCGGGCTGCACGCCGCGGGTGGTTCGGGGATCGCTGGCCGGTGAACCCTCTGCCACCGTGTTCGATGATCCGGCGCCGCCGCCTCTGGTTCGTTGATCGCTGAAGGGGCTCCCCGCCAAACCAGCGCTACCCCGCCGCCGGCCGGGTGGTCCGTGTTCGCGGGAGGCTGGACCCTTCCTATCCCCGTCGCCGTACCAGCCGCAGGACGCCGAAGACGAGGGCGACGCCGAGGGTGGCGGAGAGGAGGTAGCCCGCTACCGGTCCGACGCCCGGGGCGGTGTAGTCGGCGAGGGGGGCGGGGAGGTGGGCGGCGGTGCGGATCCCCGCCGGGACGAAGCCGACCATCCGCTGGAACTCTGCGACCTCCCATTCACCCCACGCCGCGCCACCGGCGAGTAGCCCCACCGGGGTCAGGGCCAGGGCAACCTCGAGGAGGAGGGTGAGGGGGTGGAGACGGCGCCGGGGGTGGAAGGGGCGGTGGTCCGCGTCGTCCAACCGGACGGGAGCGGCAGGGTCGTGGCGCATACCTTTCATGGGGTGGGACCCGTGGCTTCGGCGGTGGCGGTGCGGCGCACCAGGGCGATGACCGCGGCGGTGTACGCCCCTTCGGCGACGCCGAAGAGCAGGGCGTGGGCGCCGACGATCGCCGGTACGGTCACCGCCAGGCCGAGGGGAAAGAAGAGGGGCTGGCCGCCCGCATCATGGGCGAGGGCGGGCTGGATTCCCAAGGCGCACGCGGTCACCGCGGCAGCAACCACTGCCGAGCCCCAGCCCGCGATGAAGGTGGCGACATGGGTGGGGAGCCGGTGGTGGGTGGCGCGGTCAAGGAGGGCGGCGGTGAAGGCGGCGGCGAACCCCATGGCGAGGGTGTTCACCGGGAAGGTGGTGATGCCGCCGTCGCCGAAGAGCAGCGCCTGGATCAGGAGGACCAGCCCCATGGCGCAGCTCGCCGCCCACGGCCCGAAGAGGAGCGCCAACGTCGCCGTCCCCACCGCGTGGCCGGTGGTGCCGCCGGGGAGGGGGATGTTGATCATCTGGACCACGAAGGCCAGCCCGGTGAGGGCGGAGAGGGTGGGGAGGGTCTCGTCGTCGAGGGTCGCCCGCAGCCGCCGCCCGGCGCGTACCAGCAGCGGCAGCACCAGCGCGTAGGCGGGCAGGTAGGTCTGCGGCGATAGGTAGCCGTCGGGGATGTGCATGGGTGCGACTATACCCCGAGCCCCACCCGCGGTTGGACCGGTGCGTGGGGTGGCGCGCCGCCTTGTGGTCAGCGCGCCCGATGGGGAAGAGTCCCGCCTGGTTCTAACCCCCTCCCCGGAGTCCCCATGAAGGTCGCCTATATCTTCTCCACCCAGGGCCACACCGTCTCCTACAAGCTCGCCCGGATGATCCTGCCGCAGCTCGAAACGGGGAGCCACGGCGTCGAGGTGGTGGGAATGTTTTTCTTCGAGGACAACAACTACGTCCTTGCCAAGGGTGACCCGATCGGCGAGCGGCTCGCGGCGGTGGCGCGGGCGCAGGGGATCCTGCTCATGGGGTGCGACCAGTGTTGTGACGAGCGCGACCTCAGCGGCCACCTGGTCGATGGCGCCACCATCGGCTGCTTCCCCAACCTCTACGCCGCCCTCGCTGGTAATCCGCCGGATCAGGTGATCACCCTGTAGGCGGCGGTCGCCTCTGGACGCGCCTGCGGGGCGGCAAAGAGAGGCCGCGAAGGGGCGCGAATCGTGCACGGGGAGGGCGCGGTCAACGCGCTTGGATGGGCGATGGCGCCGCCGAAGGCGGGTTGCACCGCGGCGGCGACGGTGAACCACCCGGCGCGTTCATGGGTGTCGGCGCGTTCCTTTGCGGCGACCTTTGTCCGCCCCGCACCCTCGTTTTGGCGCGCCCCCACTTGCCGTTCCACCTGCTCGCCAAAGTCCGACAGGCCCCTAGAAAAAGAGCGTGGCTCGCCGCCAAGGTCCAACCCCCCCTTCGGTGGCGCCGAGCGCGGCGGGAGGGGTGGGCCGCACCCTTCCCGTCGATCCTTCACGCCCTGGCGCCCCTCCGCGCTCCTTTGGTGTTTCCACGCGCGGCGGCAAATCGAACCGGTCGCTGCACTATTCCCTGGCGCCCCTCCGCGCTCCTTTGGTGTTTCCACAGGGCTCGCCCATCCCTGCGCCCTCGAGTCTGACCGCTCCTGGGGCGAGCTCGTCGCCGCCGGTCCGCGGCGGAGGAGGCGCGCGGCCTCGTCCTTGGGCGCGGCGACCGCCTCAGCCGCACAAATCGTGGATGAGGGCCTCGAGGGTGAGGCGGTCGTCGAGGTGGTTGCCCTTGAGTTCGAGGTCGGTCTGGAGGAGGCGGGCGTGGGCGGCGACCAGCTCCGCCTCGGTGAAGCGGGTGGCGCGCTGGAAGAGCTGGCCGGCGCGGTTGCCGTACAGGCCAAGCTCCTTGGCGAGCGCCGGCCGCGGCCGGCCGCGGTCGAGACCGGCGCGGGCGCGCAGGAGCTGGCGGAGCTGCCAGGCGATGAGCCCGACCAGGCGAATCGGCGGCTCGCCGGAGGTGAGGAGGTCGTGGAGGGTGGTGAGGGCGCGGGGGCGGTCGCGGGCGGCGAGGTGGCCGACGAAGGCCCAGGCGTCGGGCAAAGCCGCGGCGGCGATCGCCTCGGCCGTCGCCATCTCCACGGTTCCCCCCTCCTCCACCTCCAAAGCGAGGCGTTGCACCTCGGTCTCCAGGCGCGATAGGTCGGTCCCCAACAGCTCCACCAGGAGGTTGGCAACCCCGCGCCCCAGGCGGACATTGGCCTCGCGCGCCATGGTCGTGCACCAGGCGATCGCGTCGGGGCGCTCCACCGGGTTGCATTCCAGGCAGAGGGCGCACCCCTTCAGCGCCTTGGTGAGGCGGGCGCGACCGTCGAGTTTGTCCGCCACCAGGGCGAGGGTGGTGGTGGGGTTGGGGTCCTCTAGGTAGGCGAAGAGCTCATGCGCGGGGTCGGTGGCGGAGCCATCGTGCTCCTCGTCGTTCGCCTCGTTGGGCTGTCGTGGTAGCCACCGCTCCACCGCCTCCACCACCACCACCAGGCGTGGGGCGAGCATGGGCAGCGACTGGCAGTGGGCCACCACCTCCGCCGGGCGCACCTCGGCGGCGTCGAGGCGCAGGTAGGCGAGGTCGTCCTGCCCCGCCAACCCCTCACGCAGCCGCTCCACCGCCCGCCAGGCGAGGCGGCGCTCCGTACCCAGCAGGAGGAGTACCGGCGGCTCTTTGGCCGTTGGGTCGCGGAGCCAGGTGATCACCGAGTCCATGGGAAGATTGTGCCCGCCGCCTAACCGCGGTGTCACCGCCAACGGGGCGCCGGTCGCCAGCAAGGAGGCGGGCGGGGCGCATTGCCAGAGGGGATCGAACGGTCACGCCGCCCACCCGCGATGACCACGGCCGGTCGCGGAGGGGCGGTCGTCGTGGGTCGAGGCCGGCTGGATCGGTTGCGAGGCGCTCCCTTGAACCGGTCGAGATGCAACGAGTCTTGGTCCGGAGCTCCCCCAGGGTGCTCATGGTACGGGCCAAGGGAGCCCGGCGGGGAGGGGTTTCTCCTCCCCGCCGGGGGAGGTTGAGCGGTGCGCCAAGCAGCCCGGGGGCCGGGGGGAACGCTACCGCCCCTCCACCACCGTGCCGTCGCGGCAGACGATCCGGCCGGCGAGGATCGTGTGGAGGGGGCGGCCGGTGAGCTCTTGGCCGGCCCATGGGGAGTTGCGCGACTTGGAGTAGAACCGCTCCGGTTCGACCCGCCAAGGCGCCTGCGGGTCGAAGCAGCAGAGGTCCGCGACCGCGCCGACCGCGAGGTGGCCGGTGGCGAGACCCAAGATACGGGCGGGGCCGGCGGTGAGGCGGTGGAGCAGGTCGGCCAGGGAGATCCGGCCATCGCGCACCAGCGCCAAGACAACCCCCAGGCAGGTCTCCAGGCCGATCACCCCGAAGGGGGCGTCGTCGAAGGGCAGCTCCTTTTCCTGCGGCGCGTGCGGGGCGTGGTCGGTGGCGATCGCCTGGATGGTGCCGTCGGCGAGGGCCGCGACGAGCGCCGCGCGGTCGGCCGCACCGCGCAACGGCGGGCTCATCTTCCAGTGGGTGTCGTAGGCGGGCATGTCCGCGTCGGTGAGGAGCAGGTGGTGGGGGGTCGCCTCGGCGCTCACCGCCACCCCCGCGGCCTGGGCCCGGCGAACCAGCTCGACGCCGCCGGCGGTGGAGAGGTGGGCGACGTGCAGCCGCGTCCCGGTGAGGGCGGAGAGGCGGATGTCGCGGTCGATCTGTGCCTCCTCCGCGGCGGCCGGGATGCCGGCGAGGCCAAGCTCGGTGGCGCGCCACCCCTCATTCATCACTCCGTGGCCGAAGAGGGTGTCGTCCTGCGGGTGGATGATCACCGGGATCTTGAAGGGGCGGGCGTACTCCATGGCGTGGCGCATGAGGTGGCCATCTTGGACGCCGCAACCGTCGTCGGAGATCGCCACCGCCCCGGCGCTTACCATCTCGCCGATCTCCGCCAGCTCCTTGCCGGCCAGGCCGCGGCTGATCGCGCCCACCGGGCGAAGGTGCACCGGGATCGCCACGGCCCGCTCGACGAGGTCGCGGGTGATCGCCCCGGTGTCGTTGGTGGGCACGGTGTTGGGCATGCAGCAGAGGGTGGTGAAGCCGCCCGCCGCCGCGGCCTGGGCACCGGAAAGGAGGTCTTCCTTCCACTCTTGGCCCGGGTCGCGCAGGTGGACGTGGAGGTCAATCAGGCCGGGGCAGACCACCAGGCCGGTGCAGTCGATCCCCTCGGCGCCAGCAAGCCCCGCGCCAAGGGCGGCGACGCGGCCGTCGCGGATGGCGAGGTCGGTGGTGGCATCGACGCCATGGGCGGGGTCGATGACGCGGCCGTTCTTCAAGACGAGATCGAACATGGGCAGCTCAGGGCGTGGGACGGCGCGGCGCGGGGCGTGGCGCGGGACGAGGGGTAGCGTGGGACGAGGGGCGGCGCGGGACGGGGCGAGGCGCGGGGCAAGGGGCGGCGCGGGACGGGGGACGGGGCGAGGCGCGGGGCTCAGGGTTCCAGAGGCGCGGGGTTCTAGACGCGGGGGGCGGCACCTTCCGGCTTGGGGCGGGGCGCGGGCAAGAGGTCGCCCCGATTCCGGCGGGTGAAGAGATCGTCCAGCGCGGGGGCGGATGGCGCGCCGCTCCTCACTGGCCACTGCCTTGCTGCCAGAGGACGTAGAGGATCGCCATGCGCACCGCCACCCCCGCGGTCACCTGGTCGAGGATCAGGGAGCGCGGGGAGTCGGCGACGTCGGAGGCGATCTCCACGCCGCGGTTGATCGGGCCGGGGTGGAGGATCACGCAGTGCGGGGCGGCGAGCGCGAGGTGGGCGCGGGTGAGGCAGTAGTTGCGGGCGTACTCGCGCAGGCTGGGGAAGGCGCCGCTGCTCGCCCGCTCGCGCTGGATGCGTAGCATCATGATCGCGTCCACCCCCGCGATCGCCGAAGGCAGATGGTGAAAGACGCTACAGCCGTAGCGCTCCACCGCCGCCGGCAAGAGGGTGGGGGGGGCGCAGATGCGGGTCTCCATCCCCAGCGTGCGCATCGCCAGCAGGTTGGAGCGGGCGACGCGCGAGTGGGCGATGTCGCCGATGATCGCCACCTTCAGCCCCTCTAGCCGACCGAAGGCGCGGCGCAGGGTGAAGAGGTCCAGCAGGGCCTGGGTGGGGTGGGCGTGGCAGCCGTCGCCGGCGTTGATCACCGGCACCGCCAGCTCCTCCGCCAGGGAGGCGGCGGCGCCGGCGGCCGGGTGGCGCACCACGATCAGGTCGGTCCCCATCGCCGCCAGGGTGCGGGCGGTGTCACGCAACGACTCGCCCTTCTTCAGGGACGAGCCCGCGGCGGAGAAGTTGATCACGTCGGCGGAGAGCCGTTTGCCGGCCAGCTCGAAGGAGGAGCGGGTGCGGGTGGATGGCTCGAAGAAGCAGTCCATGATCGTTACGCCGCGCAGGGTCGGGACCTTCTTCACCTGTCGCTTGTTGATCTCGAAAAAGGCCTCGGACTGATCGAGGAGGAAGGAGATCTCCGCGCCGGTGAGCTCCGCGGTGTCGAGGAGGTCGGTGTGGGCGAAGGGGAGACCCTTGGCGCCATGGGGTTCGATCGTCGAAGCCATTTTTTCCTCTTGGGTCACCATGACCTCGTCCCCCATGGCTAGGCCTCGCCCTCGGCCGGCAGGGCCAGGACACACACCGCGTCTTCCGTCTCGCCGTCCTCGGTGAAGCGGACCCGGATCGTCTCGGCCGGGGTGGTGGGGAGGTTCTTGCCCACGTAGTCGGCGCGGATGGGGAGCTCGCGGTGGCCGCGGTCGACGAGCACCGCCAGCTCGATCCGCGCCGGCCGGCCGAGGGCGATGAGCCCTTCCAGAGCGGCGCGCACCGAGCGACCGGTGTAGAGAACATCGTCCACCAAGATCACCACCGCCCCGTTCATGTCGATCGGGATCTCGGTGCGCACCAGCTCCGGGGAGTCGGCGCGGCGGCGCAGGTCGTCGCGATAGAGGGTGATGTCGAGGGTGCCCACCGCCACCGGCGTTCCGGCGATTGCCGCGATCCGGCGGGCCAGGCGGTGCGCCAGGTGGCTGCCGCGCCGGCGGATTCCCACCAGCACCACCTTGGTGCAGGCCTCGTGGGTGCAATCCTCGTGGGCCTCGATGATCTCGTGCGCCATGCGCGAGATCGTGCGCTCGAAGGGCTCCCCGGCGAGCGGCCGGGCGATCTCCACGCGCGGCTCCTCGATCACGATCGCCCCGCCGGGAACACCTCCCCCGTGCGTACCACCACCCGGGGAGGGGAGAGAAGGACCGCCATCGACGCACCCTTTCGAGTCTCACGGGACCCGGTTGAAGAGCGACGCGAAGCTAGGGCCCGGCCGGCAGGGTGTCAACTGGCTCCAGCCCCCACTCGGGCTAGGGTGATGATGCCGTGGCTCTGATGCGCCTTCGGCGAATAGGCGACGCGCCACGGCCGCCCCCACTTCGGCCATGGCAACGATGAGCGGGATTCGATCCGCAGGTTGGGAGGACTGACCCCAGCGCTGCGGACCCCAGTGGGGTGACCGGCGTCGGGGGGCGCGCACCTACCACGCCTCGCCGACCTCCTCCACGTGGTCGATCGCGTAGAGCTGGTCCGCCTCGCCCTTGCCCACCCCCCGGTCGGGGAGAGCGATGACGGTGAGGTGGAGGATCTGGCGGCGGGTGCGGACCGTTACCCGGTCGCCCGGGTGCAGCTCGCGGCCCGCCTTCGCGACGGTGGCGTTCACGGTCACTGCCTCGTCGTCGCACAGCTCCCGCGCCAGGGCGCGCCGCTTCACGATCCGGGCCACCTTGAGGAACTTGTCGAGACGCATGGGGGAAGACGGCAGCAGGTAGGAGGTCGTAGCCGGGCGGAAAGCGGCTGCGGACTGTCGTCCGGGTCTCAGGGGCGATACGCGCGGTCCGGGGGGGGGTCGGGCTGGAAGAGCGTCGCATTGGGGTCGTGGCCGGGGGCCCAAGGGTGGCGGCGACGACCGTCCACGGGGCTCAGGGAGACCTGGGCGGTCCGCCGGTGGCCTGGTGGAGCTTGACCTCCACATACGCCTGATCGTGGAGATCCTTCATCCACTGGTCGTACTGCTCGGACATGCGGTTCGACTGGAGCTGGAGGACGATGTCGTCCTGGACGTCGACGAAGGGGCGCGCTGCGCTGCTGGCGATCTCCTTCACATAGAGGAGGGAGTAGCCATCCTTGGTGCGGATGAGTTCGGAGACCTCGCGCTCCTGCAGGCCGAAGGCGAACCGGTCGAGCTCGGGCTGCATCTCCCCCTTCTTGAACGAGCCGAGCAGCCCGCCCTGGCCGGCGGTAGGCCCCTCGGAGAACGCCTTGGCCACCTCCTCGAAGGGGACGCCGCGCTTGATCTGGTCGATGGCGGCGGCGATCCGGTCGCGCGTCTTGTGCTTGCGCGCCTCCTCCCAGAGCGGGTCGTAGCGGAAGAAGATGCGGCACAGGGTGCGCCGCTCCGGCGCGGAGAAGAGGTCAGGGTGGCCCTTGTAGTACGCCATCGCCTCCTCGTCGTTGACCACGATGCGCGAGCGCACCTCGCGGTGGACCAGGCGGGCGATGGTCATCTGCTCGCGAATCTGCTGGCGGTAGTCCGCCATGGTGAGCCCCTGCTCCTTCAGCGAGCTCGTCAGCTCCGCCTCGCTCATCTGGTTGCGCTGGCGCACGTCGTCGATCGCCCCATCCACGTCCGTCTCGGGGACCACGATCCCCAACTCGTGGGCGCGCTGGAGCTGGAGCTTCTTGTCGATCAGCCGCTCCAGGAGGCGCTTCTTGACCGCCGGATCATCGGTCTCCCCATAGGTAATGAACCCCTTGTCACCCAGGGGCATCTTCATCTCTTCGAGCTGACTCTGGGTGATCACCTCGTCGTTGACGACGGCGACGATCCCGTCCACGTGGGTCGCGTGGGCGGTGCGAGAGGCAAGGAGGAGGGTGGCCACGAGGGCCAGGGGCAGGCGTCGAATCATGGCGGCCATGCTACCGCGAACGGGGGTGGGATACAGGAGCCTCGCGGCCCCGTGTTGATCCGGTGGCCGGGACGGACCGCCGGCGAGCGACCCGGCAGCGCCGTGGACGGTTGCCCAGATGACCCCACCGCCGCCTGAGACCGATGGAGAAAAAGGCGTCGGGGGTGGGGCGGACCCTTGACTTCAAATGGATCCGTGACGATAGGCTAGGCAGTCCAAAGAGGTCGCCAACATTCTTCTCGCCGATGACAAAAGTGATCGTGAAATCAGAGTTGCGTCTCTCTCCATGGGGCGTTGCCGGGACCGCGGCCCAGGTCCGGATCGCACCGGTCGCGCGGTCTCGGCAATCTCTGGGTTGCCTCGACCGGGGTAGCAGGGGGATGGCCGTGGCCATCAGTCGCCCCGACCTCGTCGCTGCGGCCTTCGGTGGGTTAGACCGTCACCAACGGCCGGTCGGTTAGGGATGTCCCATTGGGTGATCGCGTGATTCAAGGTCGAGGCGATACGGGCAGTCTCCCCCCTCGACCTCCGGCCGGCGGACGGGCGCCGGTCTTCGGATTTCGGCTCCTTTCCCCGGCGGCGCTTCTCTTCTCCTACGTCGTCCTGGGGGCGCTCGTCGTCCTCGCCTTGCTGGTTCACGCGCGGCCACCCACGGTGGCGCGCGAGCAACTCGCCACCCTCCCCAAGGAGTTGGGGGGCTTTCGCATGATCCAGGAGTCGACGATCGCGCCCAACGTTTTGGCGGTTCTCCAGCCGACGGACGCGGTCGTCCGGACCTATGCACGGCGGGCGAATGAGCCGCCTGTTTCGCTGTATATCGCCTACCACGCCGATCAGTCCGAGGGGAGCCGGGTCCACAGCCCCAAGTCGTGTCTGCCCGGGGCGGGGTGGCGAATCGCCGCGATTCAGACGCTCCCTCTGCCGTGGAAGGAGGGTGATGCGAAGGCCAATCTAGTGCGGGTGGAGAAGGGGCTCGACAAGCAGCTCGCCTTGTACTGGATCCACTCCAACGGACGAGTCGTTGCCAATGAGTACGTCGCTCGGGCCTACATTTTTCACGATCTCTTTGTCCGTCACCGGAGTGATGGCGGACTCGTGCGCTACATGACCCTCTTGGCGCCGGATGAGCGTGAGGAGGTCGCGACGGAGCGGCTTCGTGCCCTGGCCGAGGCGACCCTGCCGGTGATCTCGCGCTATATCCCCGATTGATTCACGAGCGGAGATCACCATGAGCATCAAGTTCGATTCTGTTGTGCACCCCGGTCTTAGTCGCGGGGAGGGGGTCGCCCTTCTCGGCTTTCCGTTGGTCCTTGGTGTCTTGAGTTTCCCCCTGTGGGAGATGACCGCGCAGGAGTGGTTTCGCACCGGCAACGAGGCCTACACCCATGCGCCATTGATGCCCCTGATCGCCCTCTACTTCATCTGGGATTGGCGCGCGGAGCTCGCTCGGCTGCCCATTCAGTTTTCGTGGAGCGGCTTCATCTACTTCCTTTTCGGTGCCCTGATCTTTGTGGCCGGGAAGGTGGGGGCCGATCGGTTCACTGGTCAGATGGCGATCGCGACGCTGCTGATCGGCCTGGTGTGGATGCACTTCGGAAACGTCATCACCAAGCGCATCGTCTTCCCCATCTCCCTCCTTTACCTGATGATCCCCCTGCCGGGGATCATCTACCGCAACCTCTCCTTCGACCTACAGATCCTCTCCTCGAAGCTGTCGGTCGACTTCATGCAGCTCTTCGCCCTGCCGGTCTATCGCGAGGGCAATGTGATCGACCTTTACTACACGCAGCTCGAAGTGGCGGAGGCGTGCAGCGGCATCACCTCCCTGGTCTCCCTGGTCACTGTCGGATGGATCTTCGCCTACATTGCCCAGAAGCGGTTCTGGCCTCGCGCGGTACTCGTCGCGTCGGCCATCCCCATCGCCATGCTCATGAACGCCTTCCGCATCGCCGGCACCGGCATGCTCGCCCACTTCTGGAGCGTCAAGGCGGCGGAGGGCTTCTTCCACTCCTTCGCCGGCTGGATCGTCTTCATGGCCGCATTCGTGATCCTGCTCGCCGAGAACGGCGTGATCGTGGCGGCGCAGCGGTGGCGGCAGTCTTCCACCCAGTAGAAGTGGCCTCCCGGTTGTGAGCAGGGTCCGATGAAGACACCACTCAAATTGCGAAAAGACCGAAAGCCCAGAATGGAGATCGATCACGATGACCGCGATGAAGACCTTCCGGATCGGAGATTGACGTTCAAATGTGATTACATTAACCCTGAACCGACCCATTTATTTGGTTGTGATTGACTGGTTTTATTGTGACGACAGCATTGAG
>MNYW01000061.1 GCA_001873295.1 Nitrospirae bacterium CG2_30_70_394
GGAGCCGGCGGCGAGTCCGCCTTCAGCGGTCTCTTGGAGGCGATGGAGGAGGAGCAGCACCGCGCCTTCGTCCGCCTCCAGCACCGTTTTGAGGAGGAGGAGCGGTGGTGCGCGGACCACACCCTGCCGCTCGCCACCTGCCTCTTTGAGGAGGCGACCGCGGCGGCCGCGCTATCGCCACCCTACGGTGCCAGCCGCCCGCTGAGCGTGGTGGTGGTGGCGGAGAGTCTCCCTCACCTGGGGCCCCGGCCGACCGCCCACGGCGACGCCCTGCTGTTGCCGGACTGGGAGCTCGACCCGCGGATCGCCGACGCCCTCGCCCAGATCGAGTGCTGGCGCGACCAGGGGGTCGCGGTGCAGACCCTCGCGCTGAGCGCCGGCGACGAGCAGGCGGTGCGTGCGGCGTTGGCCGCAGGGTGCGAGGACGCCACCGTGGTGGAGACCCCCTCGCCGGCGGCCGACGGGGTGTGGGCCACGGCGCTGGCCGAGACCCTCGTTTCCCTGCCCACCCCCCCCGACTTGATCGTCGTCGCGGAGGTAGGCGGCGCCACCGCCACCCCGCACCGCGCACCGCTCCTGGCCGGGGCGCTCGCCCGGCGCGGCCGGCCGTGGCCGTACCTGGAGTCGGTCACCGCGGGCGGCCCGCGGTGCGCCGGCGACGCGACGGTCTGGCGCTGGGCGCGGAGTGATGCGTTCACCGGCGCGCCGGCGGCGACCCCGCTCATCCTCGGCTGGGGTGGCAGCGGCCGGCGGCCGCGCGTTTCGGTGAGCGCGCGCGGCCGCGCCTGGCAGGCCACGCCGAGGCGCGTTGAGGTGGCGGCCAAGACCGCGCCTGTGTCGGTCACCTACCGGCGACCCGCGACCCCGGCCACGGCCAGCGGCGCGATCGCCCGCACCCCCGAGCAGGCAGCCGCGCTGCTGCGCACCTACGGAGCCGCCTGGGGCGCGGCGTCTCAAGCCCCCGTTGTGGCGTTGACCGGCGCACCGAGCGATGCGACCCCGCCCGCCTTCACCGACCTCCCGTGGGTGGTGGCGGCGGAGAGCAGCGCCCTACCCTTGGAAGAGGGTGCGATCGGACGCGGGGCCGCCGCCGCCCGCGCCTGCTTCGGCGCCCCCCTGGCCGCCCTCTACCTCACCGACCTCACCGGCGAGCCCCTCGCCCGCCGCCTCACCACCTGGCAGCAAGCGGGGGTGGGGCAGGTGGTGGTCCTCACCGCGCCCGCCGGGCCATGGCCGGCGCCGCAGCTCGCCACCTGGCTTGGGCCGATCCTCGACCCGCCCCACCTCCTTGGCGGGCGGTGGCTCATCGAGCGGTCGATCGGTGCGGCGGCCGCCTACCTCGGGGGTCTCGCCCCCGCGGCCGCTGGCCTGCTCCTCGGCGGCCACTGCACGGGCGCGGGGGTGGTGCGGGAGCTTTCCGCCGGCCGACTCGAGGCCCTGATCGCCGGTGCGACCCCGCCGTTGGTTTGCCTCGACGCGCCTTCGGACGGGGTGGTGGCCGACTCCTTCATTTGGTGGCAGCGAAGGCTCCCGCCGGGCGGCCGGCGCGAGGGGTGGTGGGGCGAGCTCACCCCGCGGCCGGTGGACCGCTCCTTGCTCACCGAGGCACCGGTGATCCTCGACGTGGGCTATGGGGTGGGCGACGCCGCCGGCATGGCGCGGGTGGTCCCGCCCCTGCAAGAGGCCCTCGCCAAAGTTGGCCTCGGGCCGGCGGCGATCGGCGCCACCCGCAAGGTGACCCAAGACCTGAAGCTGCTGCCGGTGGCCCTGCAGATCGGCCAGACCGGCGTCGCCGTGCGCCCCAAGCTGCTCTTCGCCCTCGGCATCTCCGGGGCGCCGCAGCACATGTTCTGGATCGACCCAGCCGCCACCATCCTCGCCTTCAACCGCGACCCGGGCGCCCCGATCCTGCACTGGAACGAGACCCACCCCGGCCCGCTCGTCCACCCGATCGAGGGCGACCTGTTCGAGACGGTGGAGCGCTTTTGCGCCGCCTTGGCCGCAACGCCGGACGAGGGCGCGCCGCGAGACGCGCAGATGCAGACGGACGGGTGACCGGCAGGGCGCGCACCGCGCCGCCGCGCGCCGAGAGACTTGGGGAAAAAGGGGAGGTCCAGCGGACCGACCGCGGCGCAAGGAGGCAACGCCTGCCTTGAAGGCGGGCTTGCGCGGAGAGGCGGACGGGGGCGACCGGTCATGACCTCACCATCGGAGCCGGGGTGCACTCCGGGCGGAGCCGATCGCCCACTTCCGTACGGGGGTCGTCTCCTCCCCGTCCACGATTCGCGCCCCTGCGCGCCCATTCGCGGCCCCCTCTACAAACCATCTTCCCATCGTGACCGCGACGTGGCCGGGGTGAACTCCCGGCGGAGCCTCCCACCCCTTTCTACCTTCTACTTCCTACTGCGCGCCCCTGCGCGCCCATTCGCGGCCCTCTCTACCCAACATCTTCCCATCGTGACCTCGACGGCGCCGGCGGCTGGGCCGGCCCGCCCCGCCACCGGGAGAGCTCTCCGCACCGGCGCGCGCCCCGCCCTCCCGGCGCGCACCGTTTTCCGGTCTGGGATCGCCAGCGAGCGCCATCTCGCCGGCCGGCTCAAGCGAAGGTGACCTGCCGGTCGCCCGCCACCACCGTACCGATGCGATAGACCGGCTCTTGGCGGGCGGCGAGGTCTGCCTCGATCTCCTGGGCGCCGGCCGGGCTGGCGACCATCACCATGCCGATGCCGAGGTTGAAGGTGCGGCGCATCTCCGCCTCGGGAACCCCGCCGGCGGCGCGCAGGGCGGTGAAGACCGGCAACTCGGGCCAGCTCCCCACCGCGATGCGCACCCCGCACCCCGCTGGCAAAGAGCGCGGCACGTTCTCCAGCAGGCCGCCGCCGGTGATGTGGGCCATCGCCTTCACCCAGCCACGCTCGACCAGGGGCAGGACCACCGGCGGGTAGAGGCGGGTGGGGGTGAGGAGGGTGGCACCGAGGTCAAGCTCCGTCCCCGGCAGGCGGTCGGTGGCTGCCAGCTTGAGGCGGTCGAAGAAGACGTGGCGCGCCAGGGAGAAGCCGTTGGAATGCAGCCCGGTGGAGGGGAGGCCGAGGACGACGTCGCCGGAAACCACCGTGTGGCCATCGAGGATCTTCGCCCGCTCGACGATGCCCACCGCGAAGCCGGCGAGGTCGTACTCGCCGGGCGGGTAGCAGCCCGGCATCTCCGCGGTCTCGCCGCCGAGGAGGGCGCAGCCGCTCGCCTCGCACGCCGCGGCGATCCCGTCGATCACCACCGCCGCCTGGTCTTCGTCGAGCCTGCCGCAGGCGAAGTAGTCGAGGAAGAAGAGGGGGCGGGCGCCGCTCACCACGATGTCGTTCACCGACATGGCGACCAGGTCCTGGCCGAGGGTGTCGTGGCGCCCCACCCGCCGGGCGACCTCTAGCTTGGTGCCGACGCCATCGGTGCCGGAGACGAGGACCGGCTCGGTGAGGCCGGCAGGGATGGCAAAGAGGCCACCGAAGCCGCCGATGGCGCCGATCACCCCGGCGGTGGAGGTGCGCGCCACCCGGGCGCGGATCCGGTCCACCAGGCGGTTGGCGGCGTCGATGTTGACGCCGGCGTCACGGTAGGAGGGAGTGGACATGGGGGGCTCGTTGCACGCGCGGGCCTGCCGGGCGGGCAGACCACGCTGGGGGTGGCGGAGGGAGATGGGGGAGGCGGTAGAAGCCGGCGGCCGGCGGCGATTATTGCGCCTCGGAACCGCCATCGGAACCAGAATCATCCCACCCGCACCGACGCCCCACCTCCGACCCTGATCTCTCGGCGCGCCGCGGTGGGTGTGGCCGCCTTCCCCCATTCCCACGCGCCCATTTAGCGCCACCTTCGTCTCGTGCTCTTCGCCTCCGCCTCCCCCCCATCGTCACCCGCACCCGCGGCGCACGCCGTGCACCAAGCCGCGGGCGGCGAGTTGCTTCCCGCCGCGCCCCCCCCTGCAAGGCACGCGAAAAAACGGCTCGGTCCGCGTTGGAAGTCAGCGCACCCCACGCCCGCGGGCAGGGGCGCCACCGCACGCGGACTGGGCGAAAAAAACCGGTCCCGACCCCCTGGGTCGGGACCGGCTCTTGGCCGGGCGTACCGGGCGCGGCTACTTCGAGCAGACCGCCTTCATCGAGTCGGCGATGTTGCCGGGGGTGGTGATGATCTTGGTGAAGGTGGTCATGGTGAGCTCCGGCCAATGCAGCGCGATGCGGTAGCGGCCGTGCAGGGTCACCGCCTTCTTGCCCACCACCAACAGGCTGTACGGCTGGGCGGCGATGTGGCGGGACCCGATGATATCGAGGTACTTGCGCTCGTGGTCCATGGCGACGCCGTAGTCGACCATCTCCTGGCCCGGGATCTGGATCTTGTAGACGAGCTTGTTGCCGCCCTTGCCCGCGGCAAGGTTGGCGTCGATGGTGGAGACCGCCTCCTGGAACGAGGCGAACTCGCCCGCGGTCACCACGTCCCCGAACCGCTGCATGCCGACCATGTAGTGGTACTTAGCAAGGTCGTCGCCATCAAGGTTGCCACCGAACCCCTGGTCCTGGTTGCCACCGGCGACGGTGGCCAGGGCGTCACCGAGACGTTTGCTGACCGTCGAGGCGAGCTGCGCGATCACCTTCTTCCCGAAGTAGGCGTGCTGGATGTATTCGGGGTTCTCGTAGGAGATCTCCACCTTGCCCGCCTTGTTCTTCCACAGGCCAATGCGCAGGCCGGCGGCAAAGCCCGTGTTGTCGCCACTCTGGGCGATCGCTTGGAGGACCATCGGGTGGGTGCAGATCACCACCATCTGGGCATCGGGCTTGTCGCCCGGGGAGAACTTGCCCACCACCTGGAAGCCGGCACCGCCGACCGCCGTTTCGACCTGCGCGGCGAGGTCGGGCACGGCGCCCGCCACCTCACCGACGAGTTTGTACGGGGCAAACCCCGCCTCCGCGACCGCAGCCATCCCGAGGGCCACCAGGCCCAGGACCAACCCATTCAGTGCTCTACGCATGGCAAAGCCCTCCTCGAAAAAGTGGTGGTGTACGCGGGACCATCCCGCAACACGGCGACGCAATGTAGGAGAGGCCGAGACTCTCGGTCAACTTTGGGGGATCGTTTTCTCACCCTCAGTACACCCAGCTCACCTGCAGGTACGCGGTGTCCTGGTTGTGGTTGAGGTCGGCGTTCGCGTACTGCGAATCGACCTTGGAGTTGCCCTTGCTCTTCAAGGTGGTGTCGAAGTCGTGCTCCCACGCGAAGCTGAACTTCGTGTGGTCATTTGCGGCGTAGGTGAGGCCACTCGCCACCGTCTTGAAACCGTAGGCGGGGAAGATCGGGGTGGCGTGCTCGGCGGTGACCGCGTTGGTGGCGTAGTTGTAGCCGAGACGCAAGGTGAGGTCGTCGGTCGCCTCCCATGCCCCGCCCACCGCGAAGATGTACTGGTCCTTCCAGGAGAAGTCCTGGGCAAAGGTGAAGGAGTCGCCGTGCGGGTCGAGGCCGAGGAAGGTCTCGATCACCGTGTCCGAGCCATCCGTGTTCGAGCCGCCCCCGTCGATCCGTGCGGCGAACCGCTCGAAGGCGTCAGAGAAGTCGATCCAGGTGACGTCCGCGCCGAGGGTGAGGCGCTTCAGGGGCTTGATCTCGAGGCCCACGCCCGCCTGCTGCGGTAGATCGAAGTCGATCTGGGTATCCATCTTCTGGGTGATCGCGAGCTGCTGGCCGAGACCACCGAAGGCGGCGTTGAAGGCGTCGGCGGCCGGCAGGGACGCGGGGATCCCGAAGCCCGCCTCCATCTGGGCGCGGAAGGTGGCGTCGGACCACGACGCCGGGGTGAGGATCGCGCCGAGGGTGGGACCGTCGATCTGAATCCCCACCGCGTTGAGGAAGGCGGCCTGATCGGCGGTGGAGATGGCGCCGAAGTTGGGCACCTGGGCCAGGGCGCCGCTCGTGGTGTCCTTAACCACGTTGGCGCTCACGAACGGGGTGGTCACGTCGCCGCGAAAGCCGAGGAGGAAGGCGAACTGGTCGAGGAGGCCGTCGGCGGCGGTCGTGAGGGTGGTGACGTCGCCGGCACCGGCGGAGATCGCCGCGTTGTCCGGGACCACCCCGGCCACCTGGTTCGGGTTGGTGAAGCCGCCGAGGAGCTGGCCGATCGCCGCGCCGAGGTCCTCCGGGTCGTGGAGCTGGTTGCCGTCTTCGTCCGCGTCGGCCAGGGCGCCGTTGGTGTTGTAGGCGGTGGCGAGGTTCCCGAGGTTGGTGCCGAAGGCGTTGCCCATGTTGCCGAACAGGACCTGCTGCGCCAGGGAGGAGCGGAAGCCGATGTTGAAGGCCTGGCGGAACTGGTCGGAGAAGTCGATGTTCATCGTCCCGTGGTCCATGGAGATGCGCGTCTTCCGGCCGTAGTTGGCGCCGAACGCCAGCCACTCGTTCACCTGCCAGCGCAGGCCGAGCTTGGTGTTGTAGCCGAAGCCGGAGAGGCCGCTGCCCTCGGCGTAGCCCGCCATCTCGGTCAGGCCGAAGCCGGCGTCGCCGAAGGTGGCGGCGAAGTCGGGGGTGAGGCTGCCGAGGGCGCCGCCCACCGCGGTGGGAATGGCGCTGCCGTCGCCACCCGCCGCCGCCACCGTCGCACTGGTGAGGTTGCCGACCAGGGCAGGGCCGAAGGCGGCGTCACCGGCGACGCTGGAGAACAGCCCGGCGATCCGCGTCGCGCCGTTGGGGTCGAGGAGGAGCTTCGGGAAGGTGGTGCCGGCGAAGAGCTGGCCGTAGGTGGTGGGGTTGCCGAACTCGCCGAAGGGCTGCCCTTGGATCTGGCTCGTGGCCCCGGTGGTGGCGAAGTTGCCGAACACCCCAAAGCGGAGCACGCCGATGTTGAGGACCGGCGACAGCGCCACGGTGAGGTTCGGGGTCACGTTGTAGGCGGCGCTGAGGGCGACCTTGCCCGCCTGCAGGGTGGCGTAGTTGTCGCGCCGCACCGCGTTGTCCGCGGTCAGCCCCGCCAAGCCGCCGGCCGGGTCCCCGGCGTGGGTCATCACGGATTCGAGGCCGCCGCCGAGGTCGGCCGGGGTGGTGTCGTTGAAGCCGAGGCCGCGGAAGAGGATGGCGTTACCGCCGTTGCCCCACGCGCCCGCGCCGACCACCAGGCGATCGTTCAGGCGTTTGGCGTAGGCGAAACCGGGGACGACGAAGTCGTGGCCCTCCTGATACTCGAAGTAGCCGAACTCATCCGGGTTGACGCCGTGGTCGTCGTAGCTCACCCGCGACATCAGGTAGCCGACGCCGGCGTCGAAGCGCCACGAGCCAATGCGCGTCAGATTCGCCGGGTTCACCGCCATACTCAGGGCGTCGGACTCGGTGGCATTCGCCACCCCGGCCATACCCGCGGTCTCCCCCGAGTAGCTCACCGAGTAGATGGTGGTGGTCGCCTCCACAGGGCCGGCGACGACGAGCAGACCGAGGGCGATGGCGGTCACGACAAGCTTCATGGTTCCTCCTCCGGTGGGTAGATCGCGCCCCGGCCTTCCGCGGCGCGCACTGGCGCGGACCGTAAGCAAGGCGCATGGGGGTGTCAACGACGGGCCCGTGCGACCCGCGGCCAGGGCGGGGGTGCGGCGCGGCCGCGCAGGTCCACGGCCGCGCCGCCCGCTCAACCGTCAAGTTGGGAGGCGCCACGGCTTGCCGCGGCGGAGGCTTGGGGCAACGGCCGCGCGCCGCCCGTCAGCCGTCGAGGCGGATCTGTTCCGCTACTACCACGCCGCCGGCGGCGCTGGTCCCCTCCACCTCCACCTCGACGTTGCGGAGAAGATTGGTGCGGTCCGCCTGCACATCCTCCTCCCCGACGATCGTGGTCTCCTCGGTAAGACGCACGGTGACCCCGCCCACCTCGATCTCGTTGAAGTCCGCGAGACGATCCACCGCGGTGATGAACCCCTCGAGCTCCACCGCGAGGTTCGGCTCCACCGGCGGGCTCGCCTCTTTCACCTCGACCTTGCTGACGGTGAGGGTGGCCCCCGACAGCCGCCCCTCCACCTCGACCCGCACGCCGTTGGCGAGGGTCCCGGGAAGGGTGACGCCGGCGGCCGGGACCACCGTAAGAGCGTCGAGGTGGAAGCTACCGTGGTCCGCCGCCAGGTTGGCCACCTCGCCCTCCACCTGCACCGTCGGATCGACGTTGCTCTCGTGGCGCTCGATGCGGGTGGCGTGCAGAACGTTGTCGGCGTCGCGCTCGCCGCTGATCTCCACGAGGTCGTTGGGGCGGAGGTTGGCGAGGGTGATTGGGGAGCCATCTTCATCATCGGCGTCCAGCAGGGTATCCACCGCCACCCACTGGCCGAGGAGCTGCACCCGGCCGCCTGCCACGTCCACCGCGGCCACCGGCGCGGTCAAGGCCGAGTCGTAGGTGATCGCCTTGGCGGTCGCCTTGCCGGTCGCCAGATCGCCGGTGAAATCGACGATCACCACCTGGCCGACGCGCAGGGCGGTGGCATCGGCCAGGACGCCGCTGACCGTGACGATCGCCGCGTCGGGGATCTCGAAGAGGGTGGAGTTGACGGTGATCGCCGGCAGTGGAGTCGTGCTCGCCGCCACCGCGCTTGCCGTCACCGGCCCCGGCACGCTCGCCGCCGCCACCGTGGTGTTGGTGGCGGTGATCGGCCCGGTGGAGCGGCCGGTACCGCCGATCCCGCCGCCGGCCACGTCCGTGGAACCGCCCCCACCGCAGGCGCTGAACAGGGCGAACAACAGGGCGACAAGACCACGGCAACGACCGCTCAGCTCCATCTCACTCATCCTTCGCGAGGTCATCTTCAAAGTAGTAGATCCCGAGCCCCACCCGGTGGTGGCCGCTCCCCGCGACGGCGGGGTGCAGGTCGCGATCGCGTGTTGCGAGCCACTCGTCGAGCTCCTCCAAGAGCCCCTGGGCGCGGCGCGCGGCGAGGGGCCGGAAGCGGCCCACCGCCTCTTCGGAGAGGTTGTCGTAGGCGACCTTGCGCTGCAACCAGGCGGTCTCGGCGCCGCCTCGCAGGTTGTGGTCGATGGTGGCGATGAGGTCGGCCGTGTCGGCGCCGAGGATGGCGAGCTTCTCCACCTCGCCGGTGGCCGGCAGATAGGCGCGGGCGAGGAGCCGGACCTGGCCACCGTTGAGGAGCTCCACCGCGCCCACCCGCACCAGCTCGTCGAGGATGGCACGCGGCGGCACGTCCCCCGAGTAGTGCTTCACCAAGGTGGCGAAGCTCGCCCCCGCCCCCTCCACGGGCAGCCGCGCCGGGCCGCCCGCCGGCTCGCCAAAGGCGGGATCGCGCACCCAGCCGCTGATCACCCGCGCGGCGCGGTTGTAGCGCGCCACCGCCACCCCGTCGTTTGGGGCGGCGAGGTTGCGCACCCGGCTCACCTCCTTGCGCGACAGGCCGGTGAGCACCGAGACGCGGGAGAGCGACTGCTTCCGGCCGGCGAGGGGAAACTCCCCAGCCGCCACCTCCACGTAGACCGTCTTGGCCAGCTCCGCAAAGGCGCCGTACGGCAGGCCGTTGCGCAGGCAGATCCGCACCAGGGGGCGGAGCAGGCGGAGGATTGCCGCGGCGAGGGCAGCGGCGGGGGTGGCCGGCATTTTGGGAATATATCCCCAAACAACCCCTGGTCAAGGCGACCCCGGCGGTGCGCCTCGCACCAGGGTAGGAACGAACCGCGCGCGCCGCCCCCCTCGGCACCGGGAGGTGGCGCCGGGAGGTGGCACCGGGACTGGGGCACCGGGAGGTGGCACCGGGACCGTGGCACCGGAAGGTGGCGTCGGAACCGGGGCGCCGGGACTGGGGCACCGGGAGGTGGCACCGAGAGGTGGCACCGGGAGGTGGCGCCGGGACCGTGGCACCGGAAGGTGGCGTCGGAACCGTGGCACCGGGACTGGGGCGCCGGGAGGTGGCGCCGGGACCGCGGCGCCGAGAGGTGGCGCCGGGAGGTGGCGTCGGAACCGGGGCGCCGGGAGGTGGCGCCGGGAGGTGGCACCGGGACCGCGGCACCGGGACTGGGGCACCGGGAGGTGGCGCCGGGACCGTGGCGCCGGGAGGTGGCACCGGGAGCGCGGCGCCGGGAGGTGGCACCGAGAGGTAGCGCCGGGACCGTGGCGCCGAGAGGTGGCGCCGGGAGGTGGCGCCGGGACCGCGGCGCCGGGAGGTGGCGCCGGGAGGTGGCACCGAGAGGTGGCACCGGGAGGTGGCGCCGGGACCGGGGTGCCGGGATCGGGGCGCGGGATGGGGGTGCGGGGATCAGAGCGCTCTCCCGCGCGCGCTCCGCGCCGCAGGTGCGGCCTCCCCTCCGGGCCGCACGCCGGCCGGAGGGGGCGGCTACCGAAGAGCCAAAACCCCGTCGCCGCCGAGCAACCACCACTACCGCCAGAACTAGGAGGGTGGGGCGGCGGCGCACCCCCGGTTGCGGGAGGGGGTGGCTAGCCGATCGCCACCTTTTCCAATCCGAGGAGGTACCGCTTCCACCCCCGGCCGCCCGAGAAGCCGCCGAGGGAGGCGGCCCCGACCACCCGGTGGCACGGGAGGAGGACCGGCAGTGGGTTGCTGGACAAGGCCTGGCCCACCGCGCGCGCCGCCGCCGGCCGGCCGAGGTGGGCGGCAAGCTCACCGTAGCGCCAGGTGGTCCCCGCCGGGATCGCAGCGAGCCCCTGCCACACCGCCCGCTGGAATGGGGTCCCCCCCGCCAGCCGCCACGCCACCCCCGCGAGCACCGCAACCTCGCCGCGCAGGTAGGCGGCGAGCGGGGCCACGGCCGCGTCGAGCCACCCCCCACCCGGCGGCGAGTCAGCAAGGGGTCGCTCGTCGCGATCGGCGCGCACGATGGCGGCGGCGAGTCGCATGGCACCGGTCGGTGCACCGCCGGCGGGGGGCTCGTCGCGGTCACCGCGCGCGACCGCGGCGGCAAGGGGCGCCCCACCCGGGGCTGCACCGCCGAGAACCACACGCACCACCACCCCGGCCACCCCCTCCACCACCACCCACCCCGCCGGGGTGGGAAAGGCGCAAGTGCGGCGCTGCCCCTCTCCCGGCGAGTTTCGGGTGTCTCCGGGGGTTGCCCTCGATCGACGGCGCGAGGCCACCGTTACGCCGGGATCGGGTCGGGTGGTGCGCGGTTGCCTCGATCCACGTGGAGCCATGACGGGTAGACAATCCTGGGCCGGAAACCGCACCCCCTAGGCGCCCGCGGGGGAGTCCACGAACCCTACGAAGGGGAGACAATCCTACCGTGACGGCGCTCGCCCTCGCGACGATCGCCCAAGTCCGGCACACTCCGCGCGCCGCGCGCCCATGGCCCCACCCATCCTCCCCCGCCCGCCGTTGTGGCGGGGAGATCTCCACCACCGGCTTGCTGGGGCGCCCTTGCCATTTATCCATCCTCCGCCGCCCGCCGTTGCCATGCCAGCCATTGCCCGCCTCCTCGATGCCCTCAACCCGCCGCAGCAACAGGCGGTGGCCCACCGCGGCTCGCCACTGCTCATCCTTGCCGGGGCCGGCTCGGGGAAGACCCGCACCCTCACCCACCGGGTCGCCCACCTGTTGTTCACCGGCGATGCCCGGCCGCACCAGATTCTCGCGGTCACCTTCACCAACAAGGCGGCGCGGGAGATGGCGGAGCGGATCGCCGCCCTCCTCGGCGGTCCGGCGCCGGGGCTGTGGGCGCTCACCTTCCATGCCTTTGGCGCCCGCCTCCTGCGCGCCCACGGCGAGCTCCTCGGCTATCCGCCGCGGCTGATCATCTACGACCAGCGCGACCGCCTCACCTTGGTCAAGCAGGTGATGAAGGAGCGCAAGATCAACGACCAGCTCTACCCGCCGGCGGCGGTGGCGTGGCGGATCAGTGAGCTGAAGAACCGCCTCCTCGGCCCCGCCGACTACGCCCAAGAGGCGGGGGAGTTCGGCATCGAGGCCATCACCCTGACCGTCTACCGCGCCTATCAGGAGCGGCTGGCGAAGGGTGGCGCCGCCGACTTCGACGACCTGCTCATGCAGCCGGTCCGCTTGCTCGCCAGCCACCCGGAGGTGCGCAGCCAATACCGCGACCGCTTCGCCCACATCCTCATCGACGAGTACCAAGACACCAACCGCGCCCAGTACCAGCTCGTCCGCTTGTTGGAGGGGAGCCACCCCAACCTGGTCGTGGTGGGCGACGATGACCAGTCGATCTACGGCTGGCGCGGCGCCGACCTGAACAACATCCTCTCCTTCGAGGCCGACCACCCGGGCTGTCTCACCCTCAAGCTGGAGCAAAACTACCGCTCCACCCCGGAGATCCTGGAGACCGCCAACCACCTCATCCGCCACAACCGCGGGCGCAAGGGCAAGGCCCTGTGGACCGACCTCCCCGGCGGCCACCGGCCGCGCCTGCGCCGCTGCGTGGACGAGGAGGAGGAGGCGCGCTTCGTCACCGGCGAGATCACCCAAGCGCGCGGAGCCGGCCGGCCGCTCGCCGCCTTCGCCATCCTCTACCGCACCCACGCCCAGAGCCGGGTGATCGAGGCGGCCCTGCGCGCCGCTAACCTTCCCTACGCGGTCTATGGCGGCCAGCGGTTCTACGAGCGCAAGGAGATCAAGGACTGCCTCGCCTACCTGCGAGTGTTGGTCAGCCCGGACGATGACCTCTCCTTCGAGCGGATCATCAACCTGCCGCCGCGCGGCCTCGGCGCCAACCTCCTCGCCTACCTCCACCAGGTGGCGGTGCGGCAGAGCTGCTCCCTCTACCGGGCGGTCGGCTATGGCCTCGATGACCCCACCCTTCCCGGCCGATCGCGCACCGCCCTCGCCCGCCTCATCGAGCTCTGGGCGCGCCTGCGGGCGGTGGCCGACCTGCCCCTCCCAACCCTGTTCGACACCCTCCTCGCGGAGACCGGCCTAGTCGCCTACGTCGCCCGCGAGGGGACCCCCGAGGCGATCAGCCGGGTGGAAAACGTCCAAGAGCTCGCCACCTCCCTGGCACGCCAGGTGGCCGCCGACCCGGCGATCGACCTTCCCACCTACCTGGAACAGATCTCTTTGGTCACCGACCTCGACGAGGCGGCGGACGCGCGCGAGGTGGTCACCCTCATGACCCTGCACGCGGCCAAGGGGCTGGAGTACCCGGTGGTCTTCATCACCGGCCTGGAGGAGGGGCTCTTCCCGCACAAGATGGCCCAGGGGTCGGACGAGGAGATCGAGGAGGAGCGGCGCCTCGCCTACGTCGGGATCACCCGGGCGAAGGAGCGCCTCTACCTCACCCTCGCCACCCGCCGCCACCTCCAAGGCACGGTCCAGTACAACCCGCCGTCGCGCTTCCTCGACGAGATCCCCGAGGCGCTTTTGGAGATCGACACCCCGCCCGTCGCCCTGCCCCGGGTGGCGCGCGCGCCCTCCGAGCGGACCGCCTTCGCCGCCCCGCGACCCTCCCAGATCTCGACCCCGGCGCGGTCGACCGACCCCTTCCCCCTCGGCGCCCGCGTCACCCACCCGCGCTGGGGCGACGGCAAGGTCGTCGCCCGCGAGGGCGACGGCGCCGAACTCAAGGTCTCGGTCCGCTTCCCCACGGTCGGCGTCAAACGGATGCTCGCCAGCCGCGCCCCTTTGCAGGCGGGGTGAGAGACGCCCCACCCATGGACGCCATTCGCCGCGCCCTCCGTGGTGAGCCCGCCTTCCGCGCCGCGCTAGCGCGGGGCGTGCGGAGGTAAGCCGGACCTCCGGCACCTCTCCCGCCGCCACTTCGCGCCGGCGCGCGCCCTCCTTCGCCCACGCACCGCCGCCGCGGGGCACGCCCCACCCATGGCCCGGGACGCAAGAGACCCTTCGCGCCTTCGCGTCCTTGCGTTTTGCAGTACGGGGCGGCGAGGGGAAGGTGGGGAGCCACGGGAGAGTCCACGGGCCAGCAAACGACTCGCCGCAAGGACGCAAAGGTGCAAAGCGGGGTGACCGGTCGCCCTCGGTGGCGGCAGGCCGCCGGGGGTGGCGCCTACGGGGCGGGGGGCGGGGTGGCGAGGGCGGCGTAGCTCTCCGGCCTCCGGTCTTCGAGGAAGTGGGTGGCGGCACGCGCTTCGGCGATGCGCGCCGGGTCGATCTCCGCCATCAGGATCGACTCGCCCTCGCCGGTCTCGGCGATGGCGGTGCCGAAGGGGTCGGCGACAAAGGAGCGGCCGTAGAACTGGCGATCGCCCTCCTTGCCGGTGCGGTTGAGGCGGACCACGTAGAGGTTGTTGCACAGGGCGTGGGAGCAGAGCAGGGCGCGCCAGCGGTCGTGCGAGTTGAGGGCGGCGGCGGTGGGGGCGAAGATGAGGTCGGCCCCCGCCAGGGCGAGGAGGCGCGCCCCCTCGGGGAAGTAGTTTTCCCAGCAAATCTGCACCCCGACCTTGAGTCCGGCCGCCGCGAACGGGGTGGGCGGTCCATCGCCGGGGGTGAAGCAGCTCCGTTCGTGGTAGCCGTCGATGTCGGGGAGCTGGCGCTTGCGGTGGCGGTCCGCGACCGTGCCGTCGGGGGTGAGGTGGAAGGCGGTGTTGTGCCACCGCTCGCCGGCGCGTTCCGGGAGCGGGACGATCAGGTGGATCTGGTGGGTGCGGGCAAGCTCCGCGAACCGCGCGAGCAGGGGCTGGTGGTCGTCAATGGGGATCGCCACGTTCGCCGTCGCGGGGAACCACCGGGTGCAGCAGAGCTGCCCCAAGAAGACCAGGTTGGCACCGCGCGCGGCCGCCACCGCGGTGAGCTCCGCGAGGTGGGCGACGTTGCGCGCCACGTCCCCGCTGGCGGCGGTCTGGATGGCGGCGATGGTCGTGGCCATGGGGGCAGGCGCCGCGCGCCGGGGTGCGATGGGGGGTGGGAAAGGTGGCTGGAGTCGGCGGGCGGCCGGCGCGCTACTTGGCGTGCGCCGCTATCCTACTCTGGATTGCCCACCGGGGATCTACGGCGGGGATCTACGGCGACCGTGCCTCTGCACCGCGGTGGTGGGTCGCTCGGCGGGCCACCCCTTCCCTCCGCCCGCCTCTCGGCCCGCGGCCGCGGCGGGGGAGGGCGCCTCACCGCCCCGCTACCGGTTGGGCACCGTGGCATTTCTTGTACTTCTTGCCCGAGCCACACGGGCAGAGGTCGTTGCGTCCTACCTTGATGGGGTTGCGGATGGGCTCGCGGTTCGGCACCTCGTTGCCGTCGCCATGGGAGTACTGCAACCGGCTCGGCGGCCTGGGCGCGGGGAGGGGCGGCGGGATGATCGGGGTGCCATCGGTGGTTCCGGTGGCGGCGGCCGGATGGTCCGCGACGGGAGCGGCCTGGGGCGCGGGCGGCGGCTGGATGCGGATTTGCAGGTGGAAGAGGGTGCGCACCACCTCGTCCTTGATCCGGTCGGTCATCGCCTCGAAGAGTTTGAACCCCTCCTTCTTGTACTCGATCAGGGGGTTGCGCTGGCCGTAGCCGCGCAGGCCGATCCCCTCTTTGAGGTGGTCCATGATGAGGAGGTGGTCCTTCCAGAAGCCGTCGAGGTACTGGAGCATGACCATCTTCTGGAGGTGGGCGGCGTTCTCCGGACCGATGAGCTTGCGCTTGCCATCGAGCTCCGCCTTGAGCGGCGCGAGCAGCGCCTCCTTGCGCTGCGCGTGGGCCATCTTCAGCAGCGGCGTGAGGTCGTCGAGGTGGACCCGGCCGACGGCCGCAATCAGGGCAGTGGCCAGGGGCTTCGGGTCCCAGGCGCGGGAGGCGTAGTCGGCGGGCAGGTGCTCGTCCAACAGCCGCTCCACCACCTCCTCCACCATCGCGTCCACGTCGTCGCTGATCCCCTCGCCTTCGAGGATCTTGCGCCGCTGGGCGTAGATCACCTTGCGCTGCTGGTTGAGGACGTCGTCGTACTCCAAGAGGTGCTTGCGGATCTCGAAGTTGCGCGCCTCCACCTTCTTCTGGGCGTTCTCGATGGCGCGGGTGACCATCCCGGCCTCGATCGGCTGCCCCTCCTCCATCCCGAGCCGCTTCATCAGGCCGGAGATGCGGTCGGAGCCGAAGATGCGCAGGAGGTCGTCTTCCAACGACAGGTAGAAGCGCGACGCCCCGGGATCGCCCTGGCGGCCGGAGCGGCCGCGGAGCTGGTTGTCGATCCGCCGGCTCTCGTGGCGTTCGGTGCCGAGGATGAAGAGGCCGCTCGCCTCGACCACCTTTTCCTTCTCCGCGGCGCACTGGGCGCGGTAGCGCACCAACAGCTCCTCGTGGCCGGTGGCGTCCTCGCCCGGGTGGATCTTGGCGAGGAACTCGGGGTTGCCGCCGAGCATGATGTCGGTGCCGCGGCCGGCCATGTTGGTGGCGATGGTCACCGCCGCGTAGCGTCCCGCCTGGGCGACGATCTCTGCCTCACGCTCGTGGTGCTTGGCATTCAAGACGCTGTGCGGGATCCCGGCGTGCTTGAGCTTGGCCGATAGCCGCTCGGACTTCTCGATGGAGATGGTGCCGACGAGGACCGGGGTGCCCTTGGCGTGAAGCTCCTTTACCTCCTCGACGATCGCCTGCTCCTTCTCCGCCACCGTCCGGAAGACCATGTCCGGGAAGTCGGGGCGGACGAGCGGCCGGTTGGTGGGGATGGTGATCACCTCCAGACCGTAGATTTGGTGGAACTCCTTCGCCTCGGTCTCGGCGGTACCGGTCATTCCGGCGAGCTTCTCGTAGAGGCGGAAGTAGTTTTGGAAGGTGATCGACGCCAGGGTCTGGTTCTCGTTGGCGACGGTGATTCCCTCCTTCGCCTCGAGGGCCTGGTGCAGGCCGTCGGAGTAGCGCCGGCCGGGCATCATCCGGCCGGTGAACTCGTCGACGATCACCACCTCGCCGTCCTTCACCACGTAGTCCACGTCGCGGGTGAAGCAGATGTGCGCCTTGAGGGCCTGGTTGACGTGGTGGACCAGCTCCATGTTCTCCGGGTCGTAGAGGTTGCCGCCGCCCTTGAGCAGCCCCGCCTCGGCGAGCAGCCGCTCGACCTTCTCGGTACCCGCGTCGGTGAGGGCGGCGGTGTTGTGCTCCTCGTCGTGGACGTAGTCGCCGGTCTCTTCGCGCAGTTGATGGCTGCCGGGCACCTGCTCCCCCACCACCTCACCCTTCTCCAACCGTGGGATCACCTGGTTGATGAGGTAGTACTTGTCGGTGGAGTCCTCGGTGGGGCCGGAGATGATCAGCGGGGTGCGCGCCTCGTCGATGAGGATCGAGTCCACCTCGTCGACGATCGCGTAGTAGAAGGGGCGCTGGACGTACTGCGCGAGGTCGTACTTCATGTTGTCGCGCAGGTAGTCGAAGCCGAACTCGTTGTTCGTGCCGTAGGTGATGTCGGCCGCGTACTCGTGCTTGCGTTCCGGGTCGTTGAGGCCGTGGACGATCACCCCCACGCGCATCCCCAGGAACTCGTAGATCCGCCCCATCCACGCCGAGTCGCGCTTCGCCAGGTAGTCGTTCACCGTCACCACATGGACGCCGCGGCCGGTGAGGGCGTTGAGGTAGACCGGCAGGGTCGCCACCAAGGTCTTGCCCTCGCCGGTCTTCATTTCGGCGATGTTTCCCTGATGGAGCACCATCCCGCCGATGAGCTGGACGTCGAAGTGGCGCATGCCGAGGACCCGCTTGCCTGCCTCGCGGACCACGGCGAACGCTTCGGGGAGGAGGTCGTCGAGGGTCTCGCCGGCGCGTAGCCGGGCGCGGAACTGCTCGGTCTTCGCCCGCAGCTCTGGGTCGCTGAGCGCTTCCATCTCCGGCTCCAGGGCGGTGATCCGCGCTACCTGCGGTTGCAGGCGGCGGACGAAGCGCTCGTTGTGGGTTCCGAAGAGCTTGATGAAGAGGGTGGAGAACATGGGAAGGCAGGGGAGGGTGGGAAAAGGGGGCTACCCTACCACACCCACCGTGGGGGCGGACCGTGGACCGCCGGGGGTCCGCGAGCCCGGAGGGCGCACCGGGGATCGTCTGAGTAAGGGGGCCCCTGGACTTAAAATGTGGGCCGGGTCAGCAAGTCCGAGCCGGCGGCCGACTTGGGGGAGGGCGAGGGCGCGGACCAGGAGGCCCGCCAGTCGCCGCGTGCGGTCGTGCCCGCGCCGGTCCTCCTCCGGGTGAATCCGGGCTAATCGAGCATGTAGTCCAGCGGGTCGTGGTGGACTCCGGCGACGCGCACCTCGTAGTGGACGTGGGGGCCGGTGGAGCGGCCACTCGATCCCATGTAGGCGATCACGTCCCCGCGCCGGACCGCGGCGCCGGGCTGGACGATCACCTGGGCGAGGTGGCCGTAGAGGGTCTCCACCGTGGCGCCGTGATTGAGGAGGACGAACCGGCCGTAGCCGGCGGGGTCACGGTCCACCGACGCTACCGCGCCATCGGCGCTCGCCACCACCGGGGTGCCGAAGCGGCCGGCGATGTCGACGCCTTCGTGGAGTTTCCAACGGTGGGTGTACGGGTCGACCCGGCGGCCGAAGGGGGAGGCGATCCAGCCGCGCACCGGCCAGATGGAGGGGTGGGCGGCCATCTCCTCTTGGCGGTTCTCGAGCAGGCGAGTCAGCTCCACGAACCCCTGCTTCTGCCGCCCCACCTCCGCGGCCGTCACCCCGGCCGCGCGGTTGAGGTCGTCGAGGCGGCGGGCCAGCGGGGCGCGCTTCACGCGAGGGTGGGATGAGCTGCCGCCGATGCCGAAGAACTGGCTGTTGATTGACGGCGGGCGGTTGTCGGCCACCACCTGCAGGCGGTCGTTGAGGCTACGCACCTGGGCGAGCTCGTCGTTGAGCTGGTCGTATAGGTAGCGCGACCCCTGGTAGCCCGCCTCCGCCGCCGCCAGCTCCGCGCGGACGCCGCGGTATTGGGCCGCGAGGGAGACCGCCGCCACCGCCAACACGACGCAGGTGGGGAGGAGGGCGGCGACAGCGATCAGGAGCGGTCGCGGCAGGCGGGCGACACGCACCGCGCCATCACCGCGGTGGACCTGAAGGCGAAACTCCAGGCCGGTTATCTTGGAATCTTTCCGCACGACCGGCGGTCTCTAGCACGCAGGAGCAGAGGGGGTCAAACCAAAAAAGGCGCGCCGGCGGTGGCCGGCGTGGGGGGGAACGAGACGCCATTTTCCCCCTCAGGCGGATCGCCGCGGCCGGTGTACCCTACCCCCCAACCCTTCGCTCCACCCGGGTCGCTCCCCCTATGGATCACGCGGTCATCTTTGATTTCAACGGGGTCCTCCTCGACGACGAGCGGATCCACCAGGCCCTGTTCAACGAGATCCTCGCCCCTTTGGGATACGCCATCTCCGCGGCGGAGTACTTCGACCGCTACGTCGGCTTCGACGACGCCGACTGCTTCCGCCATATCGTGGAGGAGCGCGGCGGGGCGATCGACGAGGCCGAGGTGGTGCGCTGGATCGCGGCCAAGGCGGCGCGCTACCGCATCCGTATGGCGCACGACCCGCCGCTCTTTCCGGGGGCGGTGGCGGTGGTGCGGGAACTCGCCCGCCACCACCCTCTCGCCATCTGTTCCGGCGCCCTGCGGGCGGAGGTCGAGGGGGTGCTCGCCGCCGCCAACCTCAGCGACTGCTTCGCGGCGGTGGTGGTGGCGGAGGACGTGGTGCACGGCAAGCCGGATCCCGAGGGATACGAGCGTGCCCTCGTTGCCCTCAAGCGCCGCACCAAGCCCGCCCTGACCGCCGACCACTGCCTGGTGATCGAGGACACGGTGGCGGGGATCGCGGCGGCGAAAGGGGCGGGGATGCGCTGTCTCGCGGTCGCCCACACCTACCCGGTGGCGCGCCTCAGCGGGGCGGATCGGATCGTCGCCACCCTGGCGGAGGTCACCCCGACCCTGGTCGCGGCGCTTTTCCGGGGGTGAGGCGGACCGGTAGGGCGGGGGGGCGCCGGGGGGCTACCCGCCGGCAGCGGGACGCTCGCCGCGATCTCGGATGAGGGGTGAGGTGCCCGTCCTCTCCACGGGGGAGGGGGGCGCTGTTGCGGGTGGCGAGCAGCGTGGTGCCCCCCTTGGGAGGGGTGCGCAGCGTCCCCGGCGACGCCGACCTACAAATCAGCCATCCGCGGGACGCACCCCGCCCCGGGACGGCGGGCTCTGGGGCGGTGGTCCGGGGATTGCTGAGTACGGGTGAGTGATCCACCCCGGAGCCTCGACCCCCATGGACCTCCAGCCGAATCCTCCCCCCCCGCGACCGCGCGGCCGCGACCGCCGGCGCACCACCTGGCGCACCCTTGTGGGTGCCTTTCGCGGCCGGCGCAAGGGCGGCCGGCGTGGTGCGGATCCGCCCGCCTACCCGGACTACTTCAGTCCCATCCTCTTTGCCGCCATCGTCTTACTCCTCTGCCTCAGCTTCGTGGACGCCTTCGCCACCCTCTACTGGGTCGATCAGGGGTGGGCCACCGAGGCGAACCCAGTGATGGCCGCGGTCCTGCCGTGGGGGGATCGTGCCTTCGTCGGATACAAGCTCGTCCTCACCACCGCCGGGGTCGCATTCTTGCTCTATTGCTCCCCCTTCTACCGTATCAATCTGATACTCGCCTTCCTCGACCTCCTCTACCTCGGCCTTGCCGGCTACCACTTCCACATCTACCTGACGCATACATTGTGAGGCGGCTGGCGGGGCGGCACCGGCCGGGGGAAAAGTCCGCAGGCTCCTAAGGTAGCCATCCTTGAGAAGGCCGCGGGCGTGGGCGATAAGGGGAGCGCTTCCCCCTTGCCTGGTCGGGCAGGACGCCCCTTTTATGACGTGCCCACGGCTTACCCTTCTCACCTTGGTGCTGGTGCTTCTCACCACCGCTCCGGCGGTGGCGACGGAGTATCAGATCAACTTCCGTGACGGCACCTCCCTGCGCACCCACCGGGTGAGTCAGGTGGCGGGGGAGATTCGCTACGAGAAGTTTGGTGGCGAGGCGAGGGTGGCGGTGGGGGAGGTGGCCACCGTCTACGTCTTAGAGAAGGACGGTACGGTCACCTGGGTCATGGAGCCGCGCCAAGACGGCTCGCGGCCACCGGCGCCAGCGCCGCAACCGGTCGCCACCCCGCCCGTGAACGGTCCGGCGCCCCCGCCGGTGGCCGGTACGCCCGCGCCGCCGGTCCCCCCTGCGCCGGCGGTGAAGGCGGGTCCGCAACCCCCCGCCGTCCCGCCGGTGGCCGCGCCACCCGAGGCCGCGCAGCCTCCGCCAAGCGCCGCCACGGGTATCTCCGTGGCGCAACATGGCAGCCCCGCCGGTTCCGCGGGCGGGGCTCGCCCACCCATCACCGCCGGCGGTCCGCCCGCGGCGACCCCCGCGACCGTTGCCGCCACCGCCGAAACGCCGCCCCCCCCGCCGCCGGTCCCGCCCACCCCGCACGCCAAGGTGGTGGTCACCCCGAGTGAGCCCCTTGCCACCCGCCTCCTACGCTGGGGTGGGGCCCCGGTGGGGGTAGTCGTCGTTCTCGGCGTCGTCCTCCTCCTCTTCCGGCGCCACTTCCGCGCCGCCCAGAAGGGGGCGCCGGTGACCGCAGCGCCGGCGGGCGGTGAAGTGGAGATGGACTTCT
Organism: Nitrospirae bacterium CG2_30_70_394; assembly: GCA_001873295.1. Taxonomy (GTDB): domain Bacteria; phylum CG2-30-53-67; class CG2-30-53-67; order CG2-30-70-394; family CG2-30-70-394; genus CG2-30-70-394. The sequence continues at coordinate 21,504 of MNYW01000061.1, forward strand.
CCGTTCCGTCGAAGGCGTGGGAGACCCTCACCAACGCCATGGAGGGACGCAACTTCGACGTCTACCGCCTCTGCTGGGTCCTCCACTTGAGCGACGACGACCTGCAGCCCGCCTTCCAGAAGGGGCTGATCAACTGGAAGTACTACGACTACACGATCACCAAGGCGGAGCCCCATCCGAAGAACAAGGAGCGGTTCTACCTGCACATCAAGCGCTCCACCAAGTTCGACCGCGAGGACCTGGAGGAGCGGGTGAAGCGGCTGAGCCTGTTGCGCACCGACGGCGGCTGGAAGTTCGAAGAGGTGCCGTACGGCTTCTGACCCGGATGGCTCCCCGGGAATCGACGGCGCGGGCGCAACCGCGCACCGCCGCCCGCCAGCGCCCCGTCAGAGTTCTCGCCATTCGGCGAGTGGGCTGATCGCCTGTCGGACCTCGTTCCGATCGATGCGGACAAGGCGGATCGGGGCCTAACGCAGGCGGGTTCTTCGCGACCGAGTCCCCCGAGGCGCCGCGCACCGGTTCCCCGCCGGACTCGACCCCGCTTCTTTGCGGCACACGCTCGACACGGTCCGCCAGCTTGCCAACCCAGATTTTGCCCCGGGAATCTGCTGCGCGGGCGCGACGGCACGACGCGGCTGGCCGTCTCCTCGTCCAAGTTTTCGCCCTACGGCCATGGCCTCTACGCGCGGCTTCGCGGACTGCCCACCGCTCCGCAGCGGGCCACGCAACCGCCGCCGATCCCCGCTGCGACCTGCGGGATCAGCGCCACCCCGAGCGACCCGCCGGCGGGCGAAGGGGCGCCGGCGCGCGGGTCGGACCGACCCCGTAGGGGTGGGATGCGGGGCGCGGCGAGGGTGCAAAACTGCGCGCCCCGCTCGCTTGACAGGGTGGGGGGCGACGATTAGCTTTCCGACCCAGTGGCGGGATGTGGGGAGCGGTGGGGAAGTAGCCCTGAGATGACGTGTACAGCGGAACCTACCATCAACGGCTCGATGCCAAGGGGCGGTTGGCCCTCCCCGCGCGGTTGCGTGAGGAGCTGGCCAGTGCCGGCCAGGGCCCTCTGGTGGTCACCGGCTGGGCACGCGCCATCTGGCTCTACGGCCCCGAGGATTGGCGGCGGGTGGTTGACCAAGCCAGCCGAATGCCATCCCAGAACCGCTCGGTGGCTCGCTTCAACCGCTACTTTTTTGGCTATGCCACCGAGATTGAGCTCGACGGCCAGGGGCGGTTCCTTATCCCGCCATCCCTCCGCGACCTCGCCGGTCTGCAGAAAGAGGTGGTGGTTGCCGGTTCTTTCCGGCGCATCGAGCTGTGGGACCGCGAGCGCTGGGAAGAGGGGCTGCCTACCACCCAGGCGGAGTTCGACGGGATCGACGCCGAGCTCTCCGATTACAACCTTCCCCTGTGAGGCGGTGGTCATGGCCAGCCGCCACCTGCCGGTCCTTGTCGAGGCGGTGGTCCGCTGGCTCGCGCCGCAGCCCGGCGCCGCCCTGTTCGACGGCACCCTTGGCGGTGGTGGCCACAGCCGCGCCCTGCTCATTGCCGCCGGTGGCCGCGGCCGGCTGCTGGCGGTGGACCGTGACCCGGCGGCATGGGAGCGCAGTGGGCTGGAGGACGCCTTCCCCGAGGCGGAGGTTCGATTCCTCCACACCCGCTTCGAGACCGCCCTGGCCGAGCTGGTGGCCGGTCGCCTTGGGGGGCGCCCCTTCGACGCTCTCCTCCTCGACCTCGGCCCCTCCTCCGACCAGCTCGATGACCCGCGTCGCGGCCTCTCCTTTCAGGTGGATGGGCCGCTCGACATGCGCTTAGATCCCACCACCGGCGAGCCCGCCTCCGCCTGGCTTGACCGCCAGGACGAGGCGAGCCTCAGCCGGGTCCTGCGGGAGTTCGGCGAGATCCCCGAAGCCCGCCGGCTGGCGCGGCGGATCCTCGCCGCCCGGCCGATTGTGACCACCACCGCCCTCGCCCGCCTCTGCCCAGCGCGGCGGCCGGGTCGGGGCGGCCGCCGCCACCATCCGGCGACCCTGGTCTTTCAGGCGATTCGCATCGCGGTGAACGGCGAGCTCGAGCGCCTTGCAGCGGCGGTGGACGACGGCGTGCGCTGCCTGGCGGTGGGCGGGCGGATCGCGGTGATCGCCTTCCACTCCCTGGAGGACCGGATCGTCAAGCAGGCGCTCCATCGCCTGGCCGCGCCATGTCTCTGCCCCCGTGACCTGCCGGCGTGCGCCTGTGGCCGCCGGCCGGTGGTCACCCTCCTCACCCGCCGGGGGGTGGTCGCCACGGAGGTGGAGCGTGACGCCAACCCACGCGCCCGTTCGGCGCGCTTGCGGGTGGCGGAGCGTACCGCCAACCCGTTCGTCTGACCCCCGCACTCGTTTCAAGGATCCCCCCGAATGGCACTCGCCATTCTTCAGACCAGGGCCGCCGCTCCCCACCGGCCGCCAAAGGTGACCCCCCGTCGTCCGCAACAGGTCGATATCACCTCGCGGCTGGCGCGTCGCAAGACCGTTCCGGTCAAGCTCGGCGCCCTTCCCCTCCTCGCCGTGGGCGCGGTGGCCCTGGTCTTCTTCTTCGCCATCTGGCAGAGCACCCAGATGGTCACCGCGGTCCAGACCATCGACGCGCTGGCGCACCAGCAAGTCGAGCTGGAGCGGCGCAACGACCAACTGCGCCTCAAGCTCGCCGCCCTCGCCTCCCTCGGCGAGGCGGAGCCGTGGGCGCGCAGCCGGGGGTTCCGCACCGTTGCCGAGGGCCAGGTGGTGCGCGTCCAGCCCCACCCCTAGGTGAAGCGGCAGGGGATCATGGCGGCTATTCGAGGCGCCAACCCTTATGAAGCGAGTGGCTAGCAATCTCCGCCGCCGCCCCTTCCCACCCTGATCGCCCCCCACCCATCCCCCCTCGCCACCCCATCTCGTTGCCCATGCGTGGTGCCTTCTTCCATGTCCCGCCTCCGCATCCTCTGCCTCGCGGTGATCATCAGCGCCCTCTTCGTGGGGGTTGGGGCCCGACTCGTCATCCTCCAGGTTGTCGAGCACGACAACCTCACGGCGCGCGCCCACCGGCAACAGGAGCGGGAGATCCACATCGACGCACCGCGCGGCCGCATCCTCGATCGCCACGGCGCGGTGCTGGCGGAGAGTGGCGAGGCGACCTCGGTCTACGCCGATCCCCATGAGGTGGGGGACAAGGCGGTCACCGCGCGCCGCCTCGCGTCGCTGCTCGGCAAGCCGGCGAGCGAGATTCTCGCCAACCTCGGGCGCCGCGGGAACTACGTGTGGCTGGCGCGCCGCCTGCCGGCGGAGGTGTACGACATGGTGGAGGCGCTCCACCTGCCGGGGATCAGCTGCATGCGCGAGCCGGGTCGCGACTATCCCCTCGGCGACCTCTTCCAATCGGTGGTCGGGCTGGTGGGGGTGGACGGCCAGCCGCTGGAGGGGTTGGAGATCACCTACGATGACCTCCTGCGCGGCGAGCCGGGTCGTTACCTGCGCCGCCAAGATGGCGGCCACCGGCCGGTCGAGATCCGCCTCTTGCAGGCGGCGCGCCCGGGCAACGACCTGCACCTCACGGTCGACGAGGTGGTCCAGCACATTGCCTTCACCGCCCTCGCGGAGGGGGTTGCGCACAATGCCGCGCGCGGCGGGGTGGCGCTCGTCCTGGACCCGCGCAATGGCGAGATCCTCGCCATGGTCGATGCGGGCACGCCCGGCATGGCGGTCAGCGATGTGGGGCGCAACTACCGTTCCGACGTGGTCTCCTGGGGCTATGAGCCTGGCTCCATCTTCAAGTCGGTGGTCGCCTCCGCCCTCCTCGAGGCGGGGCAGGTGTCGCCCGACACCCGGGTCTACGGGGAGGGCGGCAGCTACCGGGTCGCCAACCGAATTTTTCACGACGCCTCCGGTGACCACTTCGGCTGGCTCACCTGCACCGAGGTCCTGCAGCACTCGAGCAACATCGGGATGATCAAGCTCACCGCCAATTTTGACCCGGCGAGCCTCTACGACCGCCTGCACGCTTTTGGCATCGGCCAGCGCACCCACATCGACTATCCGGGGGAATCGCCGGGGTCGTTGCGGACGGTACGGCAGTGGTCGCACGTCTCCCGCGCCTCCATCTCAATCGGCCAGGAGTTGGAGGTCACCGCCCTGCAGGTCGCCGCCTTCTACGGCGCGTTGGCCAATGGCGGGACCTGGTATGCGCCGCACTTGGCGCGCCACAACGCTGGCACGCCCGCACAGGTGGAGCGGTTGCGCGGCCGCAAGATTCTGTCGCGGAAGACCACCCGTACCCTGATCGACATCCTCGAAGGGGTCGTCGGGGAGAACGGCACCGCCCCGAAGGCGGCGGTGGAGGGGTTTTCGGTGGCCGGCAAGACCGGCACGGCGCAGCAGTACGACCCCCAACTGCACCACTATTCGCATACCCGCTTTGTCTCCTCGTTCGTCGGCATCGTGCCCGCCGAGCAGCCGCGCCTGGTGTGCATCGTCTCTTTGGATGGAGCGCGCGGCAAAGCCTACGGAGGCCAGGTGGCCGCCCCCATCTTCAAGGAGATCGCTACCCGCACCCTGCGCTATCTCGGGGTCCAGCCGGGCAACCCGCCGCGCATCCTGCAGGTGGCGGAGGCCCAGCCGGCGCCGCGCCTGGCGGCGCTCGCTCCCTGAGAGGTGACCCCTCGGTCCGGCGTTCGCCCACCCCATCCGGAAGCGGCATAATCACCCCTCCCCGCACCCCCTCTCCTCCCTTCCCAGCCACCACCCCGCACCCCGCGCGTCCCATGCGCCTTGCCACCCTTTTTGCCGACCTCCCGGTCACCGTTGTGGGTGACGACTCCGTGGCGATCGAGCGGATCACCGAGGACTCGCGCCGCGCCGGTCCCGGGACCCTCTTCGTGGCCCGCCGCGGGCAGGTGGTGGACGGCCACGACTACCTCGACGACGCCCTTGCCCGCGGTGGGGCCGCAGTGCTCTGCCGGCGGCCGCCGCCCACCACCGGCCGCGCCACGGTGGTGGTGGCGGATGACCCGTACGCGGTGGCGGTGGCCGCCGCCCACCGCCTTGCCGGTGCGCCGTGCGCGCACCTCCAACTCACCGGCATCACCGGCACCAACGGCAAGTCCACCACCGCCTTCCTGATCTGCCACCTCCTCGCCCAGAGGGGTCCGGACGCGGGGCTCATCGGCACCCTCGAGTACCGGGTCGGTCCCCACCGCCTCCCCGCCCCGCACACCACCCCCGACGGCCTGCGGGTGATCGAGCTCCTCGGCGCGATGCGCGCGGCGGGGTCGGACCACGCGGTGATGGAGGTCTCCTCCCACGGTCTCGACCAGCAGCGGGTGGCCGGCTGTCGCTTCACCACCGTGGTGTTCACCAACCTCACCCAGGACCACCTCGACTACCACCGCGACATGGAGTCGTACTTCGCCGCCAAGGGCCTCCTCTTCCGGCCGCCACTCGCCGTCGCCGGGACCGTGGCGGTGCTCAACAGTGACGACCCGTACGGCCGCCGCCTTGCCGCGACGACCGCGGTGGGGGTCCTCACCTACGGCCTCGGGCCGGGCGCCGCGGTGCGCGCCACCGACCTCGACCTCCGCAGCGAGCACAGCCGCTTCACCCTCCACCACGAGGGCCATGCGGTTCCGATCACCACCCGTTTACTCGGCGAGGTGAACGTCTACAACGTCCTTGCCGCCGCGGCGGTGGGGCTGCGTTACGGCTGGCCCTTGGCCGAGGTCGCCGCCGCCCTTGGCAGCGCCGCGCCGGTGCCCGGCCGGTACCAGCGCCTGGGCAGCGACCGGCCGGCGGTGGTGGTGGACTATGCCCACACCCCCGATGCCCTGGCGCGCGCGGTGGCCGATTGCCGCCGCCTCACCCGCGGCCGGCTGATCCTCGTCTTCGGCTGCGGTGGCGATCGCGACCGCGCCAAGCGGCCCCTGATGGGGGCGGCGGCCACCGGCGCCGAGCGGGTGATCCTTACCTCCGACAACCCGCGCAGCGAACCGCCGCGCCAGATCCTCGCCGAGATCGAGCCGGGGCTTGGCGACCACCCGTACACGGTGGAGGTGGACCGGGCCAGGGCGATCGCGGCCGCGATCGGCGAGGCGGCGGACGACGATTTGGTGCTGATCGCCGGCAAGGGCCACGAGGACTATCAGATCGTCGGCGCCGCGCGCCTGCCCTTCGACGACCGGGAGGTGGCGGCGGCGGCCCTGGCGCGGCGGGCGGTGGTGAGCGGGGTGGGGCGGTGAGCGTGGGTCCATTCACCGGCCGCCTCCTCGGCCGCTGGCTTGCCGGCGCGGCGATCGCGGCCGAGGCGCGTGGCGACCTCGACGCGGGGGCGGCCGCGGTGGCCACAGACAGCCGCTCCCTGCCCGCCGCCGCCTGCTTCGTTGCCCTCCGCGGGCCGAACTTCGACGGCCACCGTTTTGTCGCCGATGCCTTCGCCGCCGGCGCGGTCGGGGTGATCACCCGCGCGCCGGTGGTCCCACCGGCGGGGCGGTGGGCGATCACCGTGGCCGACCCCTTGGCGGCGCTCCAGGCCATTGCGGCGGCGTGGCGTGTGCGCCTGGCGACACCGGTGGTGGCGATTACCGGCTCGTGCGGCAAGACCACCACCCGCGAGATGGTGGCCGCCATCAGCGGGGGGGCGGGGCTGGCCGCGTGCGCCTCCGTCGCCAACCACAACAACGAAATCGGCGTGCCCCTCACCCTATTGGCCCTGCGCCCCCACCACCGCCTGGCGGTGGTCGAGCTGGGGATGAACCACGCCGGCGAGATCGCCTCCCTCACCCGCCTCGCGCGCCCGGACGTGGGCGCCATCACCTGCATCGGCGCGGCCCACCTGGAGGGGGTGGGCGATCTCGACGGGGTGGTGGCGGCGAAGGGCGAGCTGGTGGCGGAGTTGGCGGCGGGGCGGCCGGTGGTGCTCAACCGCGACGACCCCGCCTTTGCGCGTCTCGCCGGTCGCGCCCGCGGCCCGTTGCGCACCTTCGGTTGCCACCCCGAGGCCGAGGTGCGCTGGCGCCGGCAGGCGCATGGGGTGGCGCTAGTCGCGGGCGGCAAAGAGATCCGCATGGAGTCGTTGCCCGGCGACCACCTCGCCGCAGATGCGGCGTGCGCCGCCGCCTGCGCCCTCTCCCTCGGCCTGCCCGTGGCGGCGATCGCCGCGGGGCTTGGTTGCTTCCAGCCCCTGGCCGGCCGCGGCGCGCGCCTGGACCTCCCGGGCGGCGGCGTGCTCCTCGACGACTCCTACAACGCCAACCCCGACTCCATGGCCGCCGCCCTGGCGGTGCTCGCCGGAGCCCCGCGGCCGCGGGTCGCCATCCTCGGCGAGATGTTCGAGCTGGGGCACTCCGCCGACGATTTCCATCGCGACCTTGGGGCGCGGGCGGCGGCGGCGTGCGACCACCTAATCGCGGTCGGCGGCCGTGGCCCGCTGGTGGTGGCGGGCGGCGCCATGGGTGCGGCGGTGGCCGACTGGCAGGCGGCTTTGGCGGCGCTCCGGCCGCTGCTCGCGCGCCGCCCCACGGTGCTGGTGAAGGGCTCCCACTCGGTCCATCTGGAGCGGCTGGTGGCGGCGCTTGTAGGGGAGGCGAGCCGGCCGGGCGCTCTGCCGCCGGCCGCTCCGGCGCGGCCGGCGGTGACGGTGAGCTCGGAGAGTTAGAAGTCGGTCGGCCTTTGTCGATCGTGGCGAGAGGCAGCGGGCGCGAGGCCGGATCGGGACCCGTTCGAGGAGCTACGTGGGGCTATGGAACGAAGAACGGTCCACGAGTCCTGGCCCACGAGCCGCATGGTCCGCGCGGCAGGCGAGCGGGACAAAGTCCGACAGGCTCTTCGGGAGGGTCGGCCCGGTGGCCGGATGAACAGCGCATGCAACCACCGACGAAACGATTCCGTGGACTCTTGACCGTGCCGCTACCCACCCGCCACCCGCGCCGCATCCCGCCCCGGAAAGAGTCCGATGCTCGGTGATTTCCTCTACGCCCTGCGTGACCACGTCTCGGCGTTCAACGTTTTTCGCTACATCACCTTCCGGGCGATGGTGGCGGTCCTTACCGCCCTCGGCATCAGCCTGGCCCTGGGGCCGCTGTTCATCCGCTACATGCAGGCGCGGTCAGCGGGCCAGCCGATCCGTGAGCTCGGTCCCGAGAGCCATCTGCCGAAGGCGGGGACTCCGACCATGGGCGGGGCGATGATCCTGTTCTCCGTGGGGGTGACCGCGCTGTTGTGGGGCCAGTGGTCGAATGCCTACTTCTGCCTGGTGGTGGCGGTGACCATCGGCTTCGGTCTTTTGGGGCTCGCGGACGACTACCTGAAGGTCATCGCCCACGACTCCCGCGGCCTCCCCGCGCGCTACAAGCTCGGCGGCCAGTTTGTGTTCGCCGCCGGCGTCGGTCTCTTCCTCGTCCTCCACCCGGAGTCCACCTCCACCCTCCTGTCGGTCCCCTTCTTCAAGGGGCTGCACCCGAACCTCGGCCTCTTCTACATCCCCTTCGCGATGGTGGTGATCGTCGGGGCGAGCAATGCGGTGAACCTCACCGACGGCCTCGACGGGTTGGCAATCCTGCCGGTGATCATCTGCGCCGCGGTCTTCGCCGTGATCGCCTACCTCGCCGGCCACGCGCGCTTGGCCGCCTACCTCCACCTCCTCTACGTCCCGGGGGTGGGGGAGGTGTCGGTCTTCCTCGGTGCGATCATCGGCGCCGGCCTCGGCTTCCTCTGGTTCAACGCCTACCCGGCGACGGTCTTCATGGGCGATGTTGGTTCCCTTGCCCTCGGCGGGGCGCTGGGGACGGTGGCGGTGCTCGCCAAACAAGAGCTGCTGCTGGCGGTGGCGGGCGGCTTGTTCGTGGTGGAGGCGGTGTCGGTGATCCTCCAGGTCGCCTCCTTCAAGCTCTTCCACCGGCGGATCTTCCGGATGGCGCCGATCCACCACCACTTCGAGCTCAAGGGGTGGCCCGAGCCGAAGGTGATCGTGCGGGCGTGGATCATCACCATTGTCCTTGGCTTCGTTGCCCTCTCCACCCTGAAGCTGCGATGACCCTCCCCGACCTCAGCGGTCGTACCTACGCGGTGATTGGCGGAGGCCGCTCCGGCGTCGCGGCGGCGCGCTTTCTCGCGGGCGCCGGCGCCCGCGTGCGGCTTACCGACGCCGGGACACCGAAGCTGACGGAGCTCCCGGGTATCGAGCTCTTTCTCGGGGGCCATCCGGCGGCGTGCTTCGCCGGTGTCGACGAGGTGGTCCTCTCCCCCGGCGTGGCGCGCCGCGCGCCGGTGGTGCGGGCGCTTCTCGACCGCGGGATTTCGGTGATCGGCGAGGTGGAGCTTGCCTACCGCCACACGAATCGGCCGTTGCTCGCGGTCACCGGCACCAATGGCAAATCGACCACCGTGGCGTGGTTGTACGCGATGCTCCAGGAGGCCGGGATGCGGCCGAGCCTGGGTGGCAACATCGGCACGCCGCTCATCGAGGCGCTGGCCGACGGCGAGCCTGGGCCGTGCGTGGTGGAGCTCTCTAGCTTCCAGCTCGAGTCGATCGTCCACTTCCGGCCGCGCGTCGCCGGCTACCTCAACCTCTCTCCGGATCACGAGGACCGCTATCCGGACGCGGGGGCCTACGGCGCGGCCAAGGCGCGCATCTTCGAAAACCAGCAGGCGGGCGACAGCGGGGTGGTGAACCTCGACGACCCCTCCCTCGCGCCGCTCGTCGCCGGGCGATGGGCCTTCTCCGTGGCCGGCAGGGCGGGCGCGGCGGGGCGGGTGGAAGCGGGGGCCCTATGGGTGGAGACAGACCGTTTCACCGGCCGCTTGATCGACACCCGCGCGATGGCTCTGGGCGGGCGCCACGATCAGGCGAACGGCCTGGCCGCCGCCCTCATGGCGCTGGCCTGGAACGCGGAGCCGGCGGCGGTGGCCACGGTGCTCGCCCGCTTCACCGGCCTGACCCACCGCGGCGAGGTGGTGGCCGAGCACGGCGGGGTGCGCTTCGCGGACAACTCGAAGGCGACCAACGTCGGGGCGGTGGAGACGGTCCTCGCGTCGTTCGGCGACCGCGAGGTGGTGCTCATCGCCGGGGGCTCTTCCAAGGGCGGTGGCTTCGCGCAGCTCCGCCCGGCGGTGGCCCGGGCGTGTAGCCATTGCCTGCTCATCGGCCAGACCGCGCCCGCCTTGGCCGCGGCCCTGGCGGGGTGTTGTACGGTGGAAATCGTCGGTGCGCTGGGAGAGGCGGTGGCCCGCGCCGCGTGCCTCGCTCGCCCCGGCCAGACCGTGCTGTTGGCACCGGCGTGTGCCAGCTTCGACCAGTTCGCCAACTACGCCGACCGCGGCGCGCGCTTCGCCGCCTTCGCCCGCGCCGTGGCCGCGCCGCGGCCCGTCTGATCCCCCTGGCTCTCCCCTCTCTCCGCGTGGTCTCTGATGCAGAACCTCGACCGCCCCCTCTTCTTCACCTTCGCCGGACTCCTCCTGTTCGGCCTCGGCTCCCTCTACTCCGCCTCCTCCACCGAGGCGGTGAAGCTCACCGGCGACCCGTACCACTTCGTCGTCCACCAGCTCCTCTGGGCGGTGATCGGGATCGGCGTGGCCGCCCTCGTCGTGCGGGTGGACGTGCACCGCTGGGAGGCGGCGGCGCTCCCCCTCTTCTTCCTCTGCCTCATCCTTCTGGTCCTGGTCCTTATCCCGGGGGTGGGGGTGGAGGTGAATGCGGCGCAGCGGTGGCTACAGGTGGGCAGCTTCCGCTTTCAGCCGGCGGAGGCGGCGAAGGTAGCGATGGTGCTGTTGTTGGCGCGCACCCTGTCGCGCGACCCGGCCCGCCTGGAGCGGTTTGGCGGCGGCCTGGCGCCGCAGCTCGGCCTGACCGCGGTGATGGTGGTCCTGGTGCTGATGGAGCGCGACTTGGGCAACGCGGTGGTGATCGCCCTGGTGACCCTGGTGATGCTCTTCCTCGGCGGTGCGCGCCTGCGCCACCTCGGCGCCATCGTCCTCGCCTGTTGCCCGTTGGGGGTCCTGGCGATCGCGGCGGAGCCCTATCGGATCCGGCGCGTCTTCACCTATCTCCATCCGTGGGACGATCCCGCCGGCGGCGGCTGGCAGATCACCCAGTCGCTCATGGCGATCGGCAGCGGCGGCCTCTTTGGCACCGGCGTTGGCGCCGGGGTGCAGAAGCGGGTCTTCCTCCCCGCGCCGCATACGGACTTTATTTTTTCGGTGGTGGGAGAGGAGGTGGGGCTCATGGGTACGTTGCTGCTGGTATCCCTCTTTCTCCTCCTGGTCTGGCGCGGGGTCCACATCGCCCTCCGCGCCCCCACCCCGTTCGCCCAGCTCCTTGCTGCCGGCACCACCACCATGATCACCGTCCAGGCCCTCCTCAACATGATGGTGTGCACCGGCATGGTGCCCACTAAGGGGCTGACCCTCCCCTTCTTCAGCGCCGGCGGTTCCGCCCTGGTGGTGGACCTGGTTGCCGCCGGGTTTCTCCTCGCCACCTCGCGCTGGGTCGCCGAATGACCCGGCTGGCGATCGCCGGCGGGGGCACCGGCGGCCACCTCTTTCCCGCCCTGGCGGTGGCCGAGGCCCTGGTGGAACAGGGGGTGGCGCGTTCCGAGATCCTGTTCGTGGGGAGCGAGCGGGGGCTGGAGCAGCGCCTCGTCGGGCGCCACGGTTTTCCCCTCGAGTGCCTTCCCGCCCGCCCCTTTCAGGGCCAGGGCGGGCGGGCGCGGCTCGCCGCCGTCGCCGCCCTGCCGGGGCTGGTGGTCGCGGCCCGGCACCTCCTCGCACGCTTCGCGCCGGACGGATTGCTCGGGGTCGGTGGCTACGCCTCGGTCCCCGCCGGTCTCGCCGCTCGCAGCCTCGGGGTGCGCCTGGTCCTGCAGGAGCAGAATCGCTGGCCGGGGCTCGCCAACCGGCTGCTGGCCCATTTCGCCCGGCGGGTCTGTGTGGTCGACGACGCGGTCGCCCGCTTCTTCCCCGGTGGCCGGTGCGTTGCTACCGGCAACCCGGTCCCGGGGGAGCGGCGCCAGGCGGGGAGCCCCGCGGAGGTGGGGCTGAAGGAGGGGTGCTTCACCCTCTTGGTGATCGGCGGCAGCGGCGGCGCGGTGGCACTGAATGAGGTGCTGGCGGCCGCGGCGCCGCTTTTGGCCGACCGCGCTGGCGACCTGCAAATCCTCCACGCCTGCGGCGACCACCCCACGGGAGGCTTGGAGGAGGCGTACGCCAAGGCGGGGATCCACGCCCGGGTGTTGCCGTTCATCGAGCGGATGGGGGTGGCCTACGCGGTGGCGAATGCGATCGTCGCTCGCGCCGGGGCGCTCACCTGCCAGGAGATCGCCAACGCCGGCCTGCCGTCGCTCCTCATCCCGTACCCGTACGCGACCCACGACCACCAGTGGCACAACGCCCTGCGCCTCCAGGAGGTGGGGGCGGCGCAGGTGGTGCGCCAGGGGGAGCTCGACCCGGCGCGTCTCGCCGCCACGATCCGCGCCTGGCTCGACGACCCGGCCGGCCGCGCCCGCCAGGCCGCCGCCGCCCACCGCCTCGCCGCCCCGGACGCCGCCACGAAGGTTGCTGCCGAGCTCCTCGCCGCGGCGGCAAGGTAGCCCCATCAACAGAGTGAGACGCCCCAAGACGGTGTTGCGGTTCCTCGATTGGATGAGGTAGCCCATGAAGAAGCGCAAGAACCCCACCGGCAGGTCGGACGCGACCTCCGCCACCGTCGGCTACGAAGCCCAGCTCTGGCAGATGGCCGACGCGCTGCGCGGCAGCATGGACGCCGCCGAGTACAAGCACGTCTGCCTCGGCCTCCTCTTCCTCAAGTACATCTCCGACGCCTTCGAGGAGCGCCACACCGCGCTGCTGGCCGAGAAGGCGAAGGGCGCCGACCCCGAGGACCCCGACGAGTACCGCGCCCAGACCATCTTCTGGGTGCCGCCCGAGGCGCGCTGGCCCGACCTGAAGGCCCAGGCCCGCCAAGCCACCATCGGCCAGCTCGTGGACGACGCGATGGCCGCCATCGAGCGCGACAACTCAGGCCTCAAGGGCGTGCTCCCCAAGGATTACGCCCGCCCCGCGCTCGACAAGCAGCGGCTCGGGAGCCTCATCGACCTGATCTCGAACATTAGTTTTCGATCCGATCAACCCTCACCCCCGTCCCCTCTCCCACTGGGAGAGGGTGGCCGAAGGCCGGGTGAGGGACAGGTCAAACGCAGCGCGTTTGACCTGTTGGGCCGGGTCTACGAGTACTTCCTCTCCCAGTTCGCCAGCGCGGAGGGCAAGAAGGGCGGCGAGTTCTACACACCGCGCTGCATCGTGCGGCTGCTGGTCGAGATGCTCGAGCCGTTCCAAGGCCGCGTCTACGACCCCTGCTGCGGCTCCGCGGGGATGTTCGTGCAGTCGGTGGAGTTCCTCCGCGCCCACGCGAACGGCAACGGCAACCTGCCTGCCGGCAGGCAGGCGGCGGCCAAGCCTGCGAAGGGCGCCAAGGCGGGCGCGAAGCCCGACATCTCGATCTACGGTCAGGAGTCGAACTACACCACCTGGCGGCTCGCCAAGATGAACCTCGCCATCCGCGGCATCGACGGCCAGATCAGCCACGGCGACACCTTCCACAACGACCGCCACCCCGACCTCAAGGCCGACTTCATCCTCGCCAATCCGCCGTTCAACGTCTCCGACTGGGGCGGTGAGCGGCTCAAGGACGACAAGCGCTGGCACTACGGCACCCCGCCGGCGGGCAACGCCAACTTCGCCTGGGTGCAGCACATCGTCCACCACTTAGCACCCGCCGGCGTGGCCGGCTTCGTGCTCGCCAACGGCTCGATGGCGTCCAACCAGTCCGGCGAGGGCGAGATCCGGAAGTCCCTGATCGAGGCCGACCTCGTGGATTGCATGGTCGCGCTGCCGGGCCAGCTCTTCTACTCGACGCAGATCCCTGCGTGCCTGTGGTTCCTCGCGCGCGACAAGCGCGGGCAACCCTCACTCCGGCCTGCCGGCCACCCCTCTCCCAGTGGGAGAGGGGCTGGGGGTGAGGGATACCGAGACCGAAGGGGCCACGTGCTCTTCATCGACGCCCGCAAGCTCGGCCGCATGGCGGATCGCACGCACAAGGAGCTGACCGACGACGACCTCACTCGCATCGCCAACACCTATCACGCCTGGCGCCTGCCTGCCGGTCAGGCAGGCGAGTACGCCGACATCGCCGGCTTCTGCAAGAGCACGCCGCTGGAGGACATCCGCAAGCACGGCCACGTGCTCACCCCCGGCCGCTACGTCGGCGCCGAGGCGGTGGAGGACGACGGCGAGCCATTCGCGGAGAAGATGCGGCGGCTCACCGCGACGCTGCGCGAGCAGCAGGCCGAGGCCGCAAAGCTCGATGCCGCCATCGCCGCCAACCTCAAGGAGCTGGGGTATGGCGGGTAGGAAAAAGACCACAAAGGACTCGGCCATGTCCGATAGCGAATCCATCATCCCTCGGGACTACGCGGACTGGCTGGCCAGCCTTAAGTCTCGTATCTCCGGTGCCCGGCAGCGGGCCACCCTCGCCGTTAATCAGGAGCTGGTGCGGCTCTATCACCACATCGGCACCGAGATTCTGGAGCGGCAGACCCGTCAGGGCTGGGGAGCCAAAGTGATCGACCGCCTGGCCGCCGATCTCCGCGAAGCCTTCCCGGAGATGAAGGGCTTTTCCAGCTCGAACCTGAAATACATGCGGTTCTTCGCTCAGATGTGTCCCGCCGGCCTAATTGGTCAGCAGCCTGCTGACCAATTGCCCTGGTTCCACCTCGTCACCCTCCTCACCAAGGTTTCTGCGGACACCGAGCGCGAATGGTATGCGGCCCAAGTCATCCAACATGGCTGGTCGCGGCCCACGCTGGATGTCCACATCAAAAACCAACTCCACCTGCGCCAGGGCGTCGCCATCACCAACTTCGACCGCCACCTCCCCACGCCGCACGCCCAGCTCGCCATCGAAGCCTTGAAGGACCCCTACTTTTTCGATTTTCTCGGCCTCGGCGACGAAGCCCATGAGCGCGACATCGAGGACGCCCTCATTCGGCACATCACCCGGTTTCTCCTGGAACTCGGGGCAGGTTTCGCTTTTGTCGGGCGGCAATTTCGGCTGGAAGTGGGTGGCGACGAGTTTTTCATCGACCTGCTTTTCTATCACACCCGCCTGAAATGTTATGTGGTGGTGGAACTCAAGGGAGTGGCCTTCAAGCCCGAACACGCCGGCCAACTGAACTTCTATCTCGCCGCCGTGGATGCCCAAATCAAGGCCCCGGACGACAAGCCCACGCTCGGCCTCTTGCTCTGCAAAACCAAGAACCGCCTCGTCGCCGAATACGCCCTCTCCGGAATCAGCAAACCCATCGGCGTGGCGGAATACCAACTCGTGCGCGCACTGCCCGAACCGCTGGATACCAATCTGCCCAGCATTGAGGAGATCGAGGCGGAGCTGGCGCCGAAGCGGGGCAAACGATGAACGGCGGGGTTCGAGGTGCGAAGCTGGATGCGGCCTTCGCCGCCAACCTGAAGGGGGTTCGGTATGGCGGGTGAGTGGTCGGATAAGCCCTTGTTGGAGCTTTGCTCGTACATCAACCGAGGATCTGCGCCAGCCTACATCGAAGCCGGCGGTGTCCTCGTGCTTAATCAGAAGTGTGTACGCGATCAGCGAGTGAGCTTTCTCGAAGCGCGGCGAACCGATCAGGAGCGAAAGCTTGTCATTGCAGACCGAATGCTCCAGCTGTTGGACATTCTCGTGAACTCCACAGGCGTAGGCACCCTCGGTCGTGTTGCGCAGCTCGTCGCCTTGCCCGAACCGGCAACTGTGGACTCGCACGTCACGATCGTCAGACCGGACCCCGCGGCTGTTGATCCTCGATACCTCGGCTTTGCAGTTCGACTGTACGAGCGCGAGATTGAGGCGCTCGCTGAGGGATCAACCGGTCAAACGGAGCTTTCTCGGGCGCGACTCGGAGCCTTTCCGGTCCCGCTCGCGCCCGAGAAGGAACAACGGGCCATCGCCCACATCCTCGGCACGCTGGACGACAAGATCGAGCTGAACCGGCGGATGAGCGAGACGCTGGAGCGACAAGCGCGGGCGCTCTTCAAGTCATGGTTCGTGGATTTCGACCCCGTCCGCGCCAAGGCCGAAGGCCGCCTGCCTGCCGGCAGGCAGGCGACCCCGGCGTGGCCTAAGCCCGGCACGTGGTGCGTCTATGCGTTGGAATGTGATGACGGGAGCATCTACATCGGGCACACGGAAAACCTGGAGAGGCGCTTCGAGGAACATAACGCCCAGCATCAGCGGCGGCGCGAAGCGCCGTCCGCTGCAACCGGTTGTTATGCCGCTCTCCTCGTATCACGCGGTCTGCCTCACCGACGACTGCGGATGGCGCCGACCCAGCGTTCCAGGGCCTCGATGTCGGCTTTGAGTTCCGCCGGCTCGGGCACCGGCGCACGCGCCGCCGGAGCCTGATCGTGGCCGGGCAGCCATTTCGAGCATTTCGTCATCGCCGCATCGAGCGTCTGGCAGTCCTGCGTCGTGATGTCGGCGATCGTGCCAATGTGCTGTGTCTGGACTCCAGGCCGGAACCGTTCGACAACCCCGGCCAGAAGAACTTCCTCAAGGGCGCGTTCCCACGCTTCGCGCAGCAAGCCATAGAGGTACGTGGCCTCTTTCTCATACGCGGCCTGATGGCCATCGCGAGAGAGCTTGTCCGCGGCTTGCCATTCCTTCTTCAGGTGTCCGATCCTCTTCTTGATGGGCATCGCGACCCACGGCAACTCCTCCGCGCAAACGCCGGCGCCCTTCGAAAGCTGGCGAACGTGCTGGTCAAGCTGCTCCACAACCTGCTCCTCGGCGAATTGCTTCAACATCAGGAGGAAGACAATGTCGTGCGTGAAGACACTGACTTGTCGGGTCTTGGCTTCCTGCACCAGCCGCCGCGCCACACCTTCTCGCCATCGGTAGTCGAGCGATGACACAGGATCGTCGAACACGATGCCGGAGGGGTCATCGGCGGTGCTGAGTTCCGCAAAGAATGCCGCTATGGACAAACAGCGCTGCTCGCCTTCGCTCACGACCCGAGGCAGTTCAACGCCCGGTGCGCGAGTCAGGATCAACTTGTGGTAAAGCACGCCCTCCGCGCCACCGGCTTCCGTCAGCTCCACCTCGACATGGCGGAATGCGAGACTCTCCAGTTCGTCCCGAAACCCATCCTTCAGCTTCTGGGATACGGCCGCCTTCGTGACCGCCGTGCTCTTCTGCGTGATGGCGTTGGTTGTCGTGTCGTTGATGCATAGCTCGTAGGCCGCGATTCTTTTCTTGCGTTCGATTTCGTTCAGAACAAGCGGCTCATGCTGAGCGAGCAGTTTCCGGGCGCGCAGCTCCTGCGCCTCGGCGGTCAGGCGTTTACGTGTTTCATCAGTCGAGCTGGTGTGCAGCGTCTTAACGCGCGCCTCGATCTGCTCGGCAAGCGCATCGGCCTCGTGGGCAACGGACGCGAGGGCGGGACAATCGGCGCCGAGGTCTTGGTCCTCGGTCAAGGCGAGAACGACGGACTGGCGGCGGTTCTCGTTCGTGACGAGCGCGGCGTTGATCGCGTCCCCGACCGCCTCATGCTCGATGCGGATCTCCTTGAGCGTCTCGGCGATGGCTTCAGTCGTCGTCTTGAGATCGATGAAGGCCGTCCGCAGCCGGGTGAAGGTCTCCCTGACCTGCCGGAGCTCGCGCTCCGTCGTCGAAGCCACGAACGCCTCGAACTGCCGGAGTCTGTGGCCGGCCGCGTGATCGAGGTCCTGCTGGCACAGCACGCAGTGCGCGCCGGCCTCCACGACCGGAAACCCCCGGCCGGGATAAGCCTGCTCCTGCGAGAACTGGCGGGCCGCCTCCCAAAGCGCCGTCCACGCTTCGGAACCAGTTCCGAACAGCATGCTGGCCGGGAACGTTATATCGCGAAGCCTTCTGGCTTCCTCGCTCTTGCGGCGGACCTCGGTTCGCGCATCGAACACAGCGGAGACAGTCTGCGCCGAAAGCTCCACCTCCACCGCCGTGAGATGCCGGGCCAGCGCCTTGACGCGGCCGGCGCGAAGGGTCAACTGCCGGATCAAGTTCTCGGGATCATTGGCCTGCAAATCAAGCAGCGACTTCTCCACCAAGGCAAGCCGGGCTTCCTCCTTCGGGGACAGCCGTGCGAGCGTCTGGACTGCTTCCGGCTTTGTGAGTGAGCTGAGGTTCGCCAGGAGCTTTGCAACGGCAGTGCCTTCCGGGATTTGCGCCTGCAGGGAGGCCAAAGCGTTCGAGGCCAGGGCGCGCTGTTCACTCTCGAGCTTCGCTCGAACCGCCTTGCACGTCCTGACAAGCTTGTCGAAGAGGTCAAGCCCGAAGGGGCGGAACGCGACATCCGTCTTCTCGGTAAGGTAGACGGCGGCGCACTGCGTATCGAACACGCTCACGCGGGATATGAACTCGTCCTCGCCGTTCCCGGCCCATTCCCGCGGTCGGGGTTCTGTTCCGACCTGATATTTGATTGACACCACGGGCGAGAGCGGCGCTGCGCCGGAGACGACGTTCCCCAGGATTCGCTCCTGCCCACGGGCGCGGCACGCGCTCTTGAGGATTCGGATGTACCCCGTCTTTCCGGCGGCGTTGTCGCCGTAGACCACGGTGAGGTGCGGTGCGAGCTTGAGAGTCTGGTCTTCCGCGAGCGCGTTCACGCCGCGGTTATGAAAGATGGAAACAAGCGAGACGGGAGCGCTTCCGGCGATCTTCTCCGGCACGTGCTCCTTGGTGAGCGGAGCGATGTCCTGTTGTTCGGCGAGCCCGTGCGCGCTCTTGCAGATGTTGGTCAGCGCGTGGATGTCGTCATCGAAAACGTCGCCGCTTAGAACGAGCCGGCGCAGGGCATCGCGCTGCCAGGCCGGCCGGTCCTGGGACCACTCAAGGAGTTCTTCGAGAACGGTCATCTTTGCATCACCGAGTCGAGGGCGATCCCAGGTGCCGCGCCGCGCTCATCGTCCGTTCCATATCCGGCCATCAGCGCGTCGTGCAGGTCGCGCACCTGTTGGGTAGGTACCGCGTCGCCAAGGCTCGCCAGATCGAAGCCGAGGCAGATCTCGACGTCTTTCTGCGACAGGTAGTGCCCGTGGATGAGCACTTCCCGGATCTGGTCGGCGGCCTCGGGATACTCGTGCTCTTCGGGGTCGTGGTTGTGCAACAGGAACTCCCTGTAGCAGTGCTCGATGACCGGCCGGGAGTGGGTCTGGATCTCGTCCACGACGCGCAGGATCTCGCTGATCTTGGCGTCAAGCGCGGCCTGGGTGCTGTAGAAGATGTTGCCGTTCGGGTGGGCGGACTCGTTCCGGTCGTCGACCAGCTTGGCGTAGGTGCCGATCTCGCCGTTGTCGCACGCGATGCGCTTGAGGAAGCGCAGGATGCTGCGCTCCTTGACGGTGCTGAACACGAAGGGCGAAGTGGCTTCGAGGAGACTCTTCTCGATGTCCTTGCCGAAGCCGATCAGGCCCATCGCGAAATCGTTCGGCGTCGTCTGCTTGATCTGCCAGATGTTGAGAGGCGAAGCTCATCGTGAGCATGTGGCAGGCGAGGAAAGCGAACTGGAATTTGCCGTGCGTGTGGTTCGTCTCGAAGGCGTCCCACAGGAACTCGATGTATTCCTGCTCCTTCGGGGTCTTGAAGGCGAGCGGCAGGTAGTCGGCGAGTTCGGCGGCTTCTTCCATCTCAAACCTTGTGAACAAGGTCA
>MNYW01000100.1 GCA_001873295.1 Nitrospirae bacterium CG2_30_70_394
GGGGCCGCGGCCGGTGGTCACCACCGCCACCGTGGGGCCGGAGCCCTGGAGTTCCGGGCGTGGGGTCGCGGCGACCAGCCCCCCGCTGGCCGGGGCGTTGCCGAGACCGGCGCCGCCCCCACCACCCCCGCTGCCGGCCCGCTCGCCGACCCCCTTCCCGGTCTCGGCGGTGGCGCCCCCATCGCCGTTGGCACCCGCGTGGGAAAGCGGCGTGATCGGTGGCTCGGCTGGGGTGTGCAGGCGTGGCTGGGGCGCGTACCCCGCACCGGTCGGGCGGGCGGTCCCGGCAATACTCTCCCCCAGTGGGGTGGGTGGCGGTGGGACCCTTGTGGCGTGGCGAAGGTCGGGCACGAGCAGGGTGGCCGCGCCGAGGGCGGCGGCCACGATTCCCCAGGCGTGGCCGCGCCACGGCAGGAGCGTGGCCAGGTCGAGGTGGGCGAGGCGAGGGGCGGTGGCGGCCCGCTGGGCGGTGGCCCATGGGTCGTGGCGGTGGCGGAACTCGACCGCCGCGGTGAGCGCCGAGCCCAGGCCGGCGGCGCGGTCGAGCCGGGCGGCGAGGGTGAGGTCGTCCACCCGCCGCACGGTGGCCAAACCCAGGAGGGAGCCGGCGACCCCCGCCGCGACCGGGAAGGCGAGGGGCAGACCGGCGAGGCGGAGACCGACAGCCACCGCGCCCCCGGCGGCAAGACCGAGCGCAAAGCGCCGGATGGCCTCGATCTGGAGCTGGCGGCGCTGGGCGCGGGCGAGGAGGTGGTCTACCGCACCACTCATCCGATCCCTCCGCGGCGGGCCCATCCCGGGCGGCGCGCGCGGGGGGGTGGGGCGACCGCTGGCCCCATCCGGCCCCCCCAAGGAGTGGCACGCGCGACAAGCGGCGCCGGCGCGCGTGGGGCGATCGCTGGGCTCATCCGGCCTCCCCCAAGAGGGTGAGAATCGCGGCCACCGCCGCGTAGGCGAGGGCGAGGCGGGGGGCGGCGGCGAGACGCCGCCCGAGGAGGGTGGCAACGACCGCGGTGGCGAGGGCGCACCCCCCCGGGAGGAGGGCGGCGGTGGGGGAGCCACCCAGGCGCCACGCGAGGAGGGCGGCGGGGAGGGCGGCGGCGACGGCGAGCACGCCGCTGGCGAGGGCGACGGCGATGGCGCCTCCCTGACCCCCGGCGATCGCCCCGAGCGGTGCGTGGGGCGGGGCGGTCGATGCCAGCGCGGCGCTGACCAAAGGCGGCGCGCCCATGGAGACCACCGCCGCCACCGCCCAGCCGGACCCGGTGGCGAGGGCGGTTGCGACCGCCCCCCCGTCGATCCCTGGGGCGAGACGGGCGAGGAGGGGCAAGACCACCGCGGCCTCGGCGAGCAGGGCGGCGGCGGGGAGGAGCAGGGCGCGCCTCACGGGGTCGCCTCCGCCAGAGAGGCGGTGATCGGAGCCACCTCCGCCGCCACCTCCACCAAGCCACGGTCGCGGACCACCCAACAAGTGGTGGCGCAGGCGGCCAGCGGGGCGAAGCCGTTAGTGGCGACCACCACCGTCGCCCCGCCTGCGGCCACCGCCTCCAACCGCCGCGCCACCTGGACGGCCACGATCGCATCGAGGCGGTCGAAGGGGTCGTCGAGAAGGAGAAGCTCCGGTCTGCCGAGGAGGGCGCGGGCGATCGCCACCGCCCGTCGCTGGCCGGGCGAGAGGCGATCGAGGCGCATGGACCCGAGGGGGATGGGGCTCAGGTGGCGGATGAACTCCGCAACACTGTCAAGCCAGTTGTTCCCCAGCCCACCAATGGCTTGGGCGTACCCCTTGAGGTAGTCGCTGACCCGTTGGCTGGGGTAGGGCTCCTCGTCTTGGAAGAGGACGGCGACCCGCCCGCGCAGGCAGCGGGCGCCGGGCGGCTGGCCGAGGGTGCGCACCGTGCCTTGGGTTGGCGGGAGCAGCCCGGCGAGGCAGGCGAGGAGGGCGGACTTGCCGCTGCCATTGCGGCCCACGATCCCGTGGACGCCCCCGGCGGCGAGGCGGAGGGTGACGTCGTCGACTAGTGGCCGGCCGCCGGCCACCAGGGTGAGGTGGTCAAGCTCAACGGCCACGGCTCACCTCGCGGAAGGGGGGGGCGGAGGGCAGCCCCACGGCCCCCGCTTGGACCGGCGCCGCCAGCGGCCCGGTCTGTTCGAGGAGGAGGAGCTCCTCGGTGACCAGCCAGCGCAGGCCGGGTGGGGCAACCTCCGGCGCCCATGCCGAGGTTGGGGCGGCGAGGAGGGGGCCGTGGCCGAAGCCGGCGATGGTGAGCGTCGCCCGTTGCAGGGGCGGGGCGGCAAGGTAGCGGCTGGCGGTGGTGGCTGGCGGGGCGAGGCGGGGGGCCACAACCATCGTGGCGACGATGACGGCGGCGGCCACCGGGAGGGGACCACGGCTGAGGAAGGCGGTGAGGAGCACGCCGGAGGCGGCCACGCCGAAGAGGATGGCGAGCCGCCGGAGGGCGGTGGCCAGCGGTGCGGGAAAGGCGGCAGCGGTGGCCGCGGCCGGAAGCGGCAGGAGGGGGGCGGCGACCCCCGCCACCGCCGGGGCGATGGGGGTGCCGAGGCCACGGGCGGCAGTGATGGATGCCGCCTGGGTTGGGGTGGCCCCAACAAGGGTTGCCTCGTCTACCGCCCAGGCGGGGTAGGCGAGGAGTACGGCCCAGTGGTCTGGCAGGGTGGTGAAGCGCTCGGCCGGGGGCGGGGTGGGACTACCGGCGACGGTGGCGACGGTTGTGGCTTGTGCCACCGGCGGCAGGGGCTCCGCTTCGGTCGTCACCTCCTGCCCCGCCGCCCGCGCGCGGAGGACCACCGGCCCGCCAGGGACCGGCGCGAGGAGGTCGAACTGGCGCGTCGCGAGGCCGGGGAGGTCGAGGCGGCGGGTGATGCGCGTCCCCACAACCTCCACCTCGACGACCTCCGGCGTCGCGCTGCGGTTGGTGACGGTCACCGCGGCGAGCAGCGCCCCTCCGGGGGGGCGGTGGAGGGTCGCCGCCACCGCCACCGGCGCGGTGCTCACCGCCCCCGGCGCGGACCCGGCGAGGGCCGGGAGGAGGAGGGCGAGGAGGGGTCCGGCCCACCCACCCATGGACTACTTCGCCTCGTCCGCGAGGAAGGGGTAGCAGGCGGCGAGGGCCAGGCAGGCGTGGGCGGTGGCGAGGTGCTTGTTCCCCTCCCACCAGCGCCCCACCGGGTTGGACCACCAGCCCGCCTCGTCCTGCAGGGCGAGGAGCCGCCGGGCCAGCTCCTCCGCCCACTGGTGGGCGGTGTTGTCGGCGGACTTGAAGGTCGGCTCGCCGAGGAGCGCCAGGGTGCGGGCGAAGGTGTCCACATAGTAGTAGTACCCCTGCTGGCCAAGGCCCGGGTTCTCCTCCACCGAGTAGTGGCTGCGTGCCCAGTCGACTCCCGCCACCACCCGCGGGTCGCTCTTATCGACGTGGGCGAAGAGGAGCGACTTGATCCCGGCGAAGGTCATCGAGCCGTACGAGCGGGTGGCGCCGGCGAACGACTCGCCCGGGGCGTAGACGAAGCCACCGTCGTTTGCCGCCCACGGCTGGTCATTCGACTCGCTGCGGTTCTGGCAGCGGGAGATGAACTGGATGGCGCGCCCCCACGCCGGGTCCTGCGGGTCGGTGGCGGCGGCGGCCAGGGCCTCCACCGCGATCTGAAGGTTGGAGAGGTCGGGCCGCTCGTCGCCGCCATAGCCGATGCCGCCGTAGTACTTGTGGCTCTGCGGGTAGCCGGTCGCGTCGTCCGCCTGGATCCCGCGCAGGTAGGCGGAGGCGTGGTCGATCAGGGGGCGGTGGGCGGGGTTGCCGCTCTCCGCCAGGAGCTGGATCGCGAGGGCGGTGTTGTAGCCGGGGTTATCGCGATCGTAGATGGCGCCGTTCGGGTGGGCCTTGCTGATGAGGTAGGCGACCGCGCGGTCGACGAACGGGCCGTCGCCCTCGCTGTACTGGCGCGGCGAGCGCAGGTAGGCGAGGGCGACCAGAGAGGTGATCCCCGGGTGGCCGGACCACGCGCCGTCCTGGCCCTGCTCGCTGCGTAGCCAGCGCAGGGCGCGGTCCACGGAGCGCTGGGTCTGCTCGCGGAGGGTGACCGGTTTGCCCGGCTCCTGCGCGGCGGCGAGCGGCGGGTGGACGAGGGAGCAGCAGGCGAGGAGGCCGAGGGTGAGGGCGATGCGGTGCATAGTTAGAGGCTCCAGGGTGAAGGGTGGCTGGCGCGGGAGCTCCCGGCGGTGCGCAGGCGGATTAGAGCCCGCCCGCGGCCTCGGGTGTAGCCAGGCGGAGGGGTGGAAGGTGGCGAGGGGGGCGCGTGGCGTCCCCCTCAAGAAAAGGCCGTCTGGAGCGGGACGCTCCGGAGGGTCGGATGGCGGGTGGGGGGCCGCCATCCACGGGGGGTGAAGCGACCCGGCCATGGGCCGGGTGGCGAGGGGGGCGCGTGGCGTCCCCCTCAAGATTGGTACGCCAGCCGCGACGGGGGTGGTGCCAGAGGGTGAGATGGAGGGCGAGGGCGGCGAGCCCCAGGGGGAGGGCGGCCCAGGGCGCAGCCGGGTAGTGGTACGGGTAGTAGGCGAGGGGGAGATGGGCGTAGGGCCAGGGCAGGCGGGCGAGGTCGATCTGGGTGAGGGCGGCGGCGACTGCCGGCGGCCAGAGAAAGAGCGCCGCGGCGATCCCCCGCGTCGGGTCGGCGAACAGCTCGGCGACCATCAGCAGGTAGAGCGGGCCACCGTAGAGCACCACCACGGCGGCGGCGGTGCGGGCGGTGGCGGCGATCCCGGTGGGGGCGTGGAGGGCGAGGCCGGCGGCGAACAGCACGCCAGCTCCGAGGTAGAGGAGGCAAGCGGGGAGGGCGGAGGCCGGGAGGGAGAGAACGAGGGCGGGCAGCGGTACGGCGATGGCCGCGCTGCACGGCAGGAGCAAGGCGGCGCAACAGACCGTGCGCCGGCCGCCGGCGACCCAGGTCACCAGCGGCGTGGCGCCGCGCCATGGGTGATGCGGCAGAAGCACGGCGAGGAGGGTCGTGGCCATGGCGACCGCCGGGGCGGCGGCCACTCCGGCGAGGGGGTGGCGGAGGGTGAGGACGACGAGAGCGCCGCCGCCCGCGACCGCGGCGGCGAGAGGGCGCCAACTCATCGGCCCCCCTCCGCTCCCTTCCGCGACGTGGCTGCCTCCGCGGCCACCTGGGCCAGGTAGCGCCGCAACCGCTCGAACTGGGCCGCGAGGTCGGCGGGGGTCTCGCCCATGGGGCTCTTGAAGAAAGAGCAGAGGTGGGTCATCGGACCCGCTTCGCCACGCTGGCGGGCGAGGGCGGCGAGGCGGGCGAGGTCGAGGATCAGCGGCGCGGCGAGGGCCGAGTCGCACCCCTGCCAGGTGAACTGGAGGGTCATGCGGGTCCCCAAGAATCCCTCGAAGTGGATCAGGTCCCACGCCGTCTTCCAGTCGTCGAGGGAGGGTACGTAGTCGATCCCCACCCGGGTGTGCGGGGCGTAGCCGAGGATCTCGGCCAGGACGTGGTCCTTGGAGGCGACCTTCGCCGCCTTGTTCGCCGGGTCGTTGAGGACCGCGCCATCGCCGTTGCCGAGGAGGTTGTACCCCTCCCACGACAGGACCCGCAGGTGGCGCGCAGCGAAGAGCGGCGCCAGGGCGGATTTCATCAGGGTCTCGCCGGTCTTGCCGTCGCTGCCGTAGATCGGCAGGCCACGCTCCTCGGCGAGGGCGACCAATGCCGCGCAGCTTCCCCCCGGCGACGGGGTGAAGTTGATCCACGGACAGCCCGCCTCCAACGCCGCTACCGCGTAGAGGGTCGAGGCGGGCAGGCTTGGGGCGTCGGCCGCGATCGCGGCGCGCAGGGCCGCGAGGTCCTCGCCGGGGAAAGAGGCGGGCGGGGTGGGCTCGGTGGAACAGAGGTTGACCACCACCACCGTGTCGAGGTGGTGGCGATCGCGAAAGGCGAGGAGGTCGTCCCGGAAGCGGGCCACCAGCGCGGCCGCGGGGCCGCTCGCGCCGCGGCCGGCGACCCGCTCGATGGTGGCGCCGCAGCCGCGGGTGGTCCCGGGGCGGATCGACCCGTCGCAGCGGCGTAGCCAGTCGGCCGCCGCCTCCACGTGCTCGGGACGGAGGAAGCCGCCCGGGCCGGTGAGGGCGCGGGCAACCTCCAACAGGGGGGTCTCCGCCACGTCCCAGCCGCCGAAGGGGATCTGGTCCAGCCCCGGCCACGCCACCGCGGCGAGGTCGGCGAGCTCGGTCACCAGACCGGTGGGGGCGGCGAGCCCCTGGGCGATCGCATACGCCCCCACCGCGGTGGTGGTGGCGACGTTGCCGCGGCCGCCGGCGAGCCAGAGGCCAAAGGGGGGAAGGGGGAAGGGGAGCATGGGTTGCCTAGGCGTGGAGGGAGGAGGGGTGGCTAGTCGACGGGACGGGGACCTGCCTCTTGTCGGTCAGCGTCGTGGCCACCCGCAGCTCCCGCCCGGGATCGTCGCGGGAGGGCGCGGCCGTGCGGAGGCGGCGGTCGACTCGCCGGTCCGCGACCGCGGGGTAGCCGCGCTCCGTCGATGTTGCGGAGAAAGATGCGACCAAGGGAGGTGTGGGTGGGCCCGAGTTGCCCACCCACGGCGCAAATCGCCGGCGCGGGTCCACCGCAACCCGCACAAGTAACCGCCCGTGTCGTCGCGCCCACGGCGGGCGGCGACACGGACGGCGGGCTGGCCACCGAGGTGGCGCCGGGCCCCGTGGGTGTCCACGGCGGGAGTGGCCCGGCAGCCTTGGAGGACGACGGCCATGACCCAACCCTTCGCAAGCGGTGGGCCACCCCGCGAAAGGGGGGCGCCGCACCGGCAAGTTGTTGGGGAGGCGCAGATCAGTTGCACCCAGTGGCGCTGCCGAGGTTGGGGCGCTGGCCACCTCATGGGCACTCGTGGCCACGACCACCGTGGTAAGAGAGCTTCTTGCGCAGGCTTGAGCGCTGCATCCCAAGGAGGCGCGCCGCTTGGACCTGGTTGCCGCCGGTCTGGGCGAGGGCCTCGTCGAGGAGGATCTCCTCGGTCCGTGCGGTGAGCCGGTGGAAGATGCCGCTGCCCGGTTCCGCCGCCTGGCCTGCGGCCATGAGGCGGTGCACCGCGTCGCGCAGGTAGCGCTCCCAGCTAGTTTCCGGTCCGCCCCCGTCGCGATCGGTGGGGAGGGGCGGGTCGAGGTGCGGCTGGACCTCCTCCCAGGTGAGGCGCCCCCCGCGGGCAAAGGCGCACAGGCGCTGGATCAGGTTCTCCAACTCGCGCACGTTGCCCGGCCACGGCTGGCGGGAGAGGTGGAGGAGGCAGTCGTCGTCGAGCGCCGGCGGCTCCACGCCGAGGCGGGTGGCCGCCTGGCGCAGAAAGTGGGCGACGAGGAGCGGGATGTCTTCGGGCCGGTCGCGCAGGGGCGGGAGGGTGAGGGTGGCCACGTGCAGCCGGTAGTAGAGGTCCTTGCGCAAGCGGCCACCGGCCACCGCCGCGGCCAGGTCCTGGTTGGAGGCGGCGATGATCCGCGCCCCCACCGCGATCGGTTGGCTGCCGCCGACCCGGTAGAACTCCCGCTCCTGCAGCACGCGCAGGAGCTTCGCCTGCAAGGCGAGGGGCAGGTCGCCCACCTCGTCGAGGAGGAGGGTGCCGGCGGCGGCGAGCTCGAACTTGCCGCGGCGTTGCTCCGTGGCACCGGTGAAGCTGCCCCGCTCGTGGCCGAAGAGCTCGCTCTCCAGCAGACTCTCCGGCACCGCGGCGCAGTTCACCGCCACGAACGGGCCGTCGCGGCGCGCGCTGTTCTCGTGGATGGCGCGCGCCACCCGCTCCTTGCCCACGCCGCTCTCCCCCAACAGCAGCACCGTGAGGTCATTGGTGGTGAGCAGGCCGATGTGTTTGAACAGCTCCTGCATCACCGTGCTGGTCCCCACCAGGGCGTGGCCGGCGGGGGTGGCCGGTGGCGGCGCGTTGGTGGTCGTGGGCGGCGCCGGGGGTGGGCGCAGGGCGCGACGCAACAGGGTGGCAAGGCGGTCGAGGTCCAGCGGCTTGGTGAGGTAGTCGTAGGCCCCCGCCTGCATCGCGGCCACCGCCCGTTCGAGGCCGCCGTGGGCGGTGATGATCACCACCGGCAGGGCGGGCCAGCGCGGGTGGACCTTCGCCAGCAGCGCGAGGCCGTCCTCGCCGGCGAGCTGGATGTCCACCAGGGCGAGGTCGAAGGGGGTCGCCGCCAGCCGGTCGAGGGCGGCGGCGGCGGTGGCCACCGCCTCGACCGTGTGGCCGGCGTTGCGCAGGTACTCGCCGAGGGCGAAGCAGATCGCGGCGTCGTCATCGACCACGAGGATGCGGCTCATGGGAGGGTCCGGGGGGTGGGAGGGGGCGGCACAGGCGGCGGAAGATCGCCGCCATCGTGCCGTGGGGCGGCGGGCGGTGCGAGGGGGAGGGTGAGGGTGGCGACCGTGCCGCCGCCGGCGGCCGTGGCGAGGCCGAGGTCGCCGCCGTGGTCGCGGGCGATTTGGCGGCTCACCGCCAGGCCGATCCCGGTGGTGGTGGGGTTCTCCCCGGTGAACGGCTCGAAGAGGCTCTCCACCTTCGCTGGGTCGATCCCGCGACCGGTGTCTAGGACCGCGACCTCCACCGATCCGCCGCCCGCCGGCCAACGGCTCATCACCGACAGCCTGCCGCCCGCGGCCATCGCCGCGGCGCCGTTGAGCAGCAGGTTGAGGAGGAGCTGTTTGAGCCGCTCCGGGTCGGCCACCAGGGGGAGAGGATGACCCTCGGTGGCACGACTCAGGGTGATCCCCTGATGGGTGAGCTGCTGCTCCATGAGCGCCATCACCTCCGCCACCACCGCCTCTAGGTCGCACGCCCGCGGCTGGACCGGCCGCGGGCGGGCGAGGTCGAGGAGGTCCTGGACCACCAGCTCCACCCGCGCCACCTCCCGCAGGACCACCTCCGCGTAACCCGCCTCGGTGGCCATCCCCGGCTCGCGGCGCAGCCGGTCGCGGACCATCTGGACCAGCATCTGGACCGAGGTGAGGGGGTTGCGCACCTCGTGGGCGACGGTGGCCGCTAGCCGCCCGGCCACCGCCTGGCGCTCGGCAACGAGCCGCCGTCGCTCGGTCTCCGCCAGACGGCTCACCATGGTGTTGAAGGCGGAGGCGAGCTCCGCCACCTCGCCGCCGGTGGGGGCGGCCACCGGCGGCGGGTGGCCGCCCGCGGCGACGGTGGTTGCAGCGGCGGCCAACGCCGCGACCGGTCGGGTGATCCGCCGCGCCAGGAGGTGGCCCACCAACGAGACCAGACCGAGGGCGGTGAGGGTGATCGCCGCCAGCCCCCAGGCGATCCGCCGCCGCCACGCCGTCTCGGCCGCCGCCGGCCGCAGGAGGGTGAGCCAGTGGCGCGGCGCCGCCGGCGACCCGTCGAGGGGGTGGAGGAGGGCGGTGTAGGCGCCATCCGGCAGGTCGATGAGCCGCGGCGGGCGTGGCCCTGGGGCTGGCCGCAGGTGGGGGGTTACCGCCGTCTCCACCGCCGGCCAGAGGGGCGGCGGCAGCGACCCGGAGACCACCTCGCCGGTCGCGTCCACCACCACCACCTCGCTGCCGAGGAGGTCGGCAAGGCGGTGCAGCAGGCGGTCGTTGAGTCCCGGCCCAAAGCGCGAGATCACCTCCGCCGCCCGCGCCATGTCCCGGTTCAGCCGCTCCTCCGCCGCCCGCGCGACCAGGGTGTAGGCGAGTAGGCCGGTGGCGAGGAGGGCCACCGTCACGATCCCCCCGAAGGCAAGGGCGAGGCGTGGGGCGAGACGGTTCAGGGAGGCGGGGGCAGCCACGGCGGCTCGTGAAAAGAGAGTCTCAATCTGAGACGCGCCACGAATTATGTCAAAGGGCTTTACCATGGCGTAACTCCTTTCCGGGAAAGGCCATTACCTCCGCGTAGCCGCCTCCGGTCGAAAACGGTGTCAATGATCTTATCAAGTCGAGGTCCGCCAGCGGGCCCGATGTCCATGCCACCAATGCGGAGATTCATCAATAAACATCGTGGGTTACGGCTCGGTCGCGGGTCTTGTTGGCGGACCGGCAAAAGGTGGCGCGCCGATTGCAAGGTTTGGGAAAAAAGGAGACTTCGTTATGGCTTGCAGCGCGCTGGGTTGGGCCCTTGGGAGGGTCTCCCCATCGCACCTTTGAATACCCCAGACGCGGCAGCGGCCCGGTGGACACGGGATTCCATCGGGGCGCGTGTGGACCGCGGGGGGCAACTCCACCTCATTCTTGGAGGCCGACATGGCACAGCAAGGCTGGTTCAGCAGGACGTGGAAGCAGTGGACGGGCGGCGGGATCGCCCTACTCCTTGGGCTCGCCGTGGCAACCCCGGCGGCGGCGGTCGTTCCGGTGGTGAAGACGGTCCCCTGGGTGGCGACCAACCCCCTGATCCCCCACGACACCTGGAGCGGCAAGTCGATCACCCTCAAGGGGACCTCCAGCGTGGCGGGGGCGACGATCCAGTACACCTGGGACTTCGGGGACGGCAGCCCGGTGGCGACGGGGACGGTGACCAACGCGTACGCGATCCAGGCGATGCACGCCTACGTGGGGAACGTCGGTGACATCTTCTCCGCCCGCCTGACCGTCGAGGACACCGCCACCGGCGAAACCGGTAGCCAGATTTACCTCGTGGAGATTCGCGCCCAGGCCCTGGATACCGAGGTCAACGTCGCCATCGACGAGGGGTTGTGGTTCCTCCACAAACAGTTCCGGCGCTACGACTCTGGCGGTGTCGCCATGGGCGACTGGGCTAACAACCCGTATACCGGCAACTACTACGGCCTTACTGCCGGGGCGGTGAACGCCTTTGAGGTGAATGGCCACGTGGAGAGCCTGGCGGGTGATGATGACCCCTACAAAGAGACTGTCGCGCGCGGCCTGAAGTTCCTCATCAGCGGATTGACGGCGACGGCCATCGCGCCGACCGCCCTCGGTAACCCCGAGGACTACGACGGCAACGGCGTCGCCGATCCCGGGAGTAACGGCCTCGGTATCCAGGTGAATCAGGGGAGCTTCGACTACCAGCACGGCAT
>MNYW01000054.1 GCA_001873295.1 Nitrospirae bacterium CG2_30_70_394
ATGAACCACGGCTGATCGACGATCCCCACCGGGTCGGAGCGGAACAGGTCGGAGACCGCCACCACCCCCACCCCGTCCGTCGACCCCAGCCGCGCCAGCGCCTCCGCACACGCCGCGGCCCGATCGCCGAGGTTACCGCCGAAACCAATGAATGCCGTGGCCATGGGGGGAGGAGAAAGTAGAAAGTAGAAAGGAGGGGCTCGCCGTGACGGTGGGGGTGCGACCCCCGGTCTACCTTCTGCCCGCTCCAGCTCCGCCGCGGCTGAAATCGACCAACACCTCCAAGCCCTTACCCGAACTGCAACCTATACCACCTTGCCGATCCGTTCGATCGCCTCTTCCAGGCGATCCACCCTGACGGTGAGGGTCATCCGGACGTAGCCCTCGCCGCCGGAGCCGAAGCCGGTGCCGGGGGTGATCACGACCCCCGCCTCCTGCAGGACCCGGGCGGCAAACTCCGCGGCCGTGCTCCCCGCGGGGCAGTGGACCCAGACGTAGAAGGCGGCCTCCGGGGTGACCGCCTCCAAGCCGATGCGCGCCAAGGCGGCGAGGGCCACATCACGCCGCTTCTGGTAGGTGGCGCGCAGCTCGGCGACGCACGCCTGGTCGCCGGTAAGCGCCGTGATCCCCGCCTCCTGCACTGCCTGGAAGACCCCTGAGTCGACGTTCGTCTTGATCTTCCCCAGCCCCGCGACCACCTCGGCGTTGCCCGCCACCCAGCCGAGCCGCCAGCCGGTCATGTTGTAGGTCTTGGAGAGGGAGTGGAACTCCACCCCCACCTCCTTGGCACCGGGGAGCTCAAGGAAGGAGAGGGGGCGCTTGCCGTCGTAGTAGATCTCCGAGTAGGCGGCGTCGTGGCAGACGATGATGTCAAACGCCCGCGCCACCTCGATCGTCTCCTCGTAGAAGCCCCTCGGCGCGCAGGTGGCGGTGGGGTTGTTCGGGTAGTTGATAAACAGGACCCGCGCCCGTTCCAAAATCCCCTGGGGGATCTTCGAGTAGTCGATGAGAAAGTGGTCCTCCTCGCGCAGGCGGATCTCCACCACCTCGCCGTGGGCAAACCGGGTCCCCGCCTGGTAGACCGGATAGCCGGGGGTGGGGCAGAGAACCGCGTCGCCCGGGTTGACGAAGGCCAGCGGCAGGTGGCCGATCCCCTCCTTCGAGCCGATCAAGGCGACGATCTCGGTGGCCGGGTCGAGTCCGATCGCCGGATTGTGCGCCGCGTACCAGTCGGCCACCGCCTGGCGGAAGCGGACCATCCCCTCATAGGAGGGGTACTGGTGGTTCGCCGGGTCGTGGGCGGCGCGGCACAACGCCTCGATGATGTGCGGCGGGGTGGGCAGGTCGGGGTCACCGATGCCCAGCGAGATGACGTCGACGCCGCGCGCCACCACCTGCCGCTTCAGCCGGTCGAGCTCGGCAAAGAGGTAGGGGGGGAGCTGGCCGAGGCGGCCGGCAAGCTGCACGTGGATCGGGGCCATGGCAAACGACTCGCGGGTTGCGGGGGGGGGAATGTGGACGGCGCGGGAGTCCGGCGAAACCAAGATGCGGCGTGGCCTAGCGCAACCCGAGGACGTCTTGCATGTCAAAGAGGCCGGGCGCCTGGCCGCGGATCCACTTGGCGGCGACCAGCGCGCCGGTGGCGAAGGGGTCGCGCGAGGTGGCGCGGTGGGTCAGCTCCAACCGCTCGCCGCCGCCGAAGAAGAAGCAGGTGTGGTCACCCACCGTGTCGCCACCGCGGACGGTGGAAAAGCCGATCTCCCGCTCCGGCCGCGGGCCGATGGCGCCGTGGCGGCCGTAGCTCCCCACCTGGCGAAGGTCGCGGCCGAGGGCCGTGGCGACCACCTCGCCCAGGCGCAGGGCGGTGCCCGAGGGGGCGTCCTGCTTGGCGCGGTGGTGAAGCTCGACGATCTCCACGTCGAAGCCGTCGCCAAGCCGCTCGGCGGTGAGCGCCGCCAGGCGGAAGAGGAGGTTGACGCCGAGGCTCATGTTCGGGGCGAGGAGGTGCGGCTGCTTGGTGGCCAGGGCGCGGATGAACTCCACCTCCTCCGCCTTGAAGCCGGTGGAGCCAATCACCATGGAGCCACCGTCGGCGGTGACCCGAGGCAGGAGGTTGAGGGTGACCCCGGGAAAGGTGAAATCCACCACCACCTGCCACGGCCCTGCCACCTCGTCGAGGGTGGAGGTGATCAACACGTCGAGCTCCCCCACCCCGGCCACCAGCCCCGCGTCGCGGCCGATCACCGGCGAGTCAGACCGCTCCAGGGCGCCGGCGAGCTTGATCTCCGGGTCCTCGGCGGCCAAGCGAATGAGGGTCTTGCCCATGCGCCCGGCGGCGCCGGTGATGACGATCGGGGTCGGGCTCATGGTCTCTCCTCCGCGATAAGGCGAGCCGCCAGCCCGGCGAGAGGCTGGCGCTCTTGGTTGTGGGTGGCAAGGTCGCGCACCGTCGCCTCGCCCGCGGCCAGTTCGTCGTCGCCGAGGATCACCGCGCGCCGGGCCTGCAAGCGGTCAGCGCGCTTGAGCTGCGCCTTCAGCGACCGGCCCGCGTGGTCCATCTCCACCGCCACCCCGCCGCCGCGCAGCTCCTCCACCAGCTTGAGGGCAAAGAGGCGCGCCGCCTCGCCCAGGGGGGCGACGAACAGGGGCAGGGGGGGCACCTCACCGCCGCCGTCCATCAGGGTGACGAGGCGCTCCAGACCAATCGCAAAGCCGATCGCCGGCGTCGGCGGCCCGCCGAGCTCCTCCACCAAACCGTCGTAGCGGCCGCCCGCCGCCACCGCCGCCTGCGCCCCGAGCCCCGCGGCGATCGCCTCGAAGGCGGTGCGGGTGTAGTAGTCGAGGCCGCGCACCAGGCGGGGGTTGACGGTGTAGGCGATCCCCAGCTCGGTGAGCCCGCGCTCCACCGTGGCGAGGTGGTCGCGACAAGCGTCGCACAAATGGTGAATCAGCTCCGGCGCCCCGGCGGTCACCGCGCCACAGGTGGGGACCTTGCAGTCGAGCAACCGCAAGGGGTTGGTGGTGAGGCGCCGCTGGCAGTCGTCACACAGCTCCGTCGCGCGCGGCGCGAGCGCTGCCACCAGGGCCGCGCGGTAGGCGGGACGGCAGATCGGACAGCCCACCGAGTTGATCTGCAGCTCCACCCGCGCCACCCCGCAGGCGGCCAGCAGGCGCGCGAGGAGGGCGATTACCTCCACGTCGAGGGTCGCCGACGACTCGCCGATCACCTCCACGCCAAGTTGGTGGAACTGCCGGAAGCGCCCCTTCTGCGGCCGCTCGCGGCGGAACATGGGGCCGAGGTAGTAGAGCTTGTCGAGCGGCTGGGCGCGCACGCGGCCATGGTGGACACAGGCGCGCACCACCCCGGCGGTCCCCTCCGGGCGCAGGGCGATGCGCCGCTCCTTCGAGTCGGCGAAGGTGTACATCTCCTTCTCCACGATGTCGGTGGCGGCGCCGACGCTGCGCTCGAACAGCTCGGCGCTTTCAAACATCGGGGTGGTGATCTCGCGGAAGCCGTAGAGCGGCAGGATCGAGGTGGCCGCGGCGCGCACCCGCCCCCACACCCCCTGCTCCTCGGGCAGGATGTCGTGGGTCCCCTTGACCGGCTGGATGCGCTCGCTCATGGCGGTGGTGAGCTCAGAAAAGGGGAAGGCGGCGCAAGCTCACCCTCATCCCCGCGCCTGTTCCGCCGCGGCGTTGCCGTGGGCGCGGCCGCCGGGGATGAGCTCCTCGGCGATCTGGATCGCGTTCAGAGCCGCCCCCTTGCGCAGGTTGTCGGAGACCACCCACATGCTGATGCCGTTGTCCACCGACAGGTCCTCGCGGATCCGCCCGACCAGGACGTCGTCGTGGCCGCTCGCCTCAAACGGCATCGGGTAGATGAGGTCTTCCGGGTGGTCGTAGACCGTCACCCCCTCGGCATAGGCCAGCAGCTCGCGCACCTGCTCGACGGTGATCTTCCTCTCGGTCTCCACGTTCACCACCTCCGAGTGGGCGCGGAAGACCGGCACCCGGACGCAGGTGGCGGAGACGCGGATCGAGGCGTCGCCCATGATCTTGTGGGTCTCGTTGACCATCTTCATCTCCTCTTTGGTGTAGCCATTGGCGAGGAAGGCGTCGATGTGCGGGATGAGGTTGAAGGCGATTTGGTGCGGGAAAACCTGGGGCGAGGGGAAGCGGAAATCGCCCACCGCCTTCACCTGCTCCAACAGCTCCTCCATCGCCCGACCGCCCGCGCCGGAGACCGCCTGATAGGTGGCGACGACGATCCGCTTGATCCGGGCCACGTCGTGGATCGGCTTCAAGGCCACCACCATCTGGATGGTCGAGCAGTTGGGGTTGGCGATGATCCCGGGGTGGTCGGGGATCGCCGCCCGGTTCACCTCCGGGACGATCAGGGGGATGTCGTCGTCCATGCGGAAGGCGGAGGAGTTGTCCACCACCACCGCGCCGGCGGCTACCGCCTTCGGGCCGTACACCTTGGAGCGCGCCGCCCCGGCGGAGAACAGGGCGATGTCGACGCCGGCGAAGGAGTCGTCACCGAGGACCTCGACCTTCACCTTACGCCGGCCGCACTCGACCTCCTTGCCCAACGACCGCTCCGAGGCGAGGGGTCTCAGCTCGCCCAGCGGGAAGTCGCGTTCGGCGAGGATGGAGAGCATCTCCTTCCCCACCGCGCCGGTCGCCCCGACCACCGCGACGTTGTACTTCTCTTTCTTTTCGAGCATGGCGTTGTTCCATCCCTGAGGGGTTCGTTTCGCGGAGAGGGTCGGGTAGCACCCGCGCCGCGAGCAAGGCGAAAAGAGCAACCACGGTCTCGGGCGCGGGGGCTCAGCCACCCAGGTGGCGCACCACCGCGTCGCCCATCGCGGCGGTAGTCACGGTCGCCTCGCCCGGCTGGGCGATGTCGCGGGTGCGCAGCCCCGCGTCGAGGGTGGCGCGCACCGCCTCCTCCACCGCCGCCGCCGCCGCGGTTTCGCCGAAGGTGAAGCGCAGCATCATCGGTACGCACAGAATCTGGGCGATCGGGTTGGCGATGCCCTGCCCGGCGATGTCCGGGGCGGAGCCGCCCGACGGCTCGTAGAGACCAAACGTCCCCTCGCCGAGGCTGGCCGAGGCGAGCATGCCGAGCGAGCCGGTAAGCTGTGCCGCCTCGTCCGACAGGATGTCGCCGAACATATTTTCCGCGAGGATCACGTCGAACTGGTGCGGGTCGCGCACGAGCTGCATGGCGGCGTTGTCCACGTACATGTGGTGAAGCGCCACGTCCGGAAACTCCTTCGCCACCCGCTTCACCGTCTCCCGCCACAGGACCATGGAGGTGAGCACGTTCGCCTTGTCGACGCTGGTTACCCGCTGGTGGCGCGCGCGCGCCGCTTGAAAGGCGACGCGGGCGATCCGCTCGATCTCGAAGGTGGTGTACTCGAGAGTGTCGAAGGCGCGCTCACCCCGCTCTCCGGCCGGCTCGCGCCCCTTGGGGCGGCCGAAGTAGAGGCCGCCGGTGAGCTCGCGCACGATCAGCAGGTCAAAGCCGTCGCCGACGATGTCGGGGCGGAGCACCGACGCGCGGGCCAGCGCCGGAAAGACACGCGCCGGGCGGAAGTTGGCAAACAGGTTGAAGTGCTTGCGCAGGGGCAAAAGGGCCGCCCGCTCCGGCTGCTGGTCGGGCGGCAGGGAGTCCCACTTGGGGCCGCCCACCGAGCCGAAGAGGATCGCGTCCGAGCTTTCGCACAAAGCGAGGGTCGGGTCCGGGAGCGCCTTGCCGGCGCAATCGATCCCCGCCCCGCCCACCGGCGCCTCCTGCCGCTCGAAGCGCAACTGGAACCGATCCGCCACCGCGTCGAGAACCTTCAGGGCCTCGACCATCACCTCGGGACCGATCCCGTCACCGGGCAGGACCGCAATCTTCGCCATGGCGCGTCTCCAAAGGGCAAAAGGGGGGCGCAGTGTAGCCGCCACCGGACCGCGGGGCCACCCGGCGAGGCGGGCGGCGCGGCCGGCCAGGGTCGCGGCACCGCCGCCTTCGGGGCGGTCGAGCGAGCCCGCGACGGGCTGGTGCGCGAGGTGGGATTCGAACCCACGACCCCAGGCTTCGGAGGCCTGTACTCTATCCAGCTGAGCTACTCGCGCACGCCGGCGGGGGCGGGAGTCTACCGGCCGCTGGGGCGGAAGGGCCAGGGGACGGGAAGCGGACCGCTCGCCGCCGCGCCGCGGCCAGCCGAAGGGCCGCGCCGCCCGATCGCCAGGGGGGGGGCGCCGGTAGCACGCCGAGGAGGCTGTCGAACTTTGTCCCAATCGACTGCGAAGAGGCGGACGCGAGCCCCGATCGGGAGGGGTGCGCAGCCCATCGGGGAGCGACGCAACGAAGAGGGGGCGGAGCCGGGCTCGCGCTGATGGTTGTCGCCGCCGATCGACCCAGTCCGACTCCGAGGGGTGCCCCCCCTTCCCGACGGTGGCGCCCACCGCCGATCGCCCCCCGCGCCACGACGGTGGACGTGGCTACTCGACCACGATCCGCCCAACCAACGCGGCCTCCACCGTGCCGATCACCGCGCACGGCAGGAGGTAGCCCTCGCCGGCGATCGCCTGCAGGTAGCCCTCAGCACGCGCGGCGGGCAGGGCGACGAGCAGCCCACCGGAGGTCTGCGGGTCGTAGAGCAGCGCCTCCATGGCCTCGCCCACCGCCGCGCCGACGGTGGCGATCGCGCGGGTGTAGGCGCGGTTGGTGGCGTCGGCGCGGGTGCGCAGCTTGCGGTAGGGGCGGGCGAGGACCTCGGCGAAGCACGGCACCGCACGCGCGTCGATGCGAAACCCCACCTCGGTGTCCCGGACCATCTCCCCGGCGTGGCCGAGCAGCCCGAAGCCGGTGATGTCGGTGCAGGCGTGGGCGCCAAAGGCGTGGGCGAGGCGGGCGGGGATCGCCGACAGGGTCGCCATCGTCTGGCTCGCGCGCGCCACCAACGCTGGCTCGCCGCGCCCCGCCTTGAAGCCGGAGGTGAGCAGCCCCACCCCAAGGGGCTTGGTCAGCACCAGGACGTCACCCGCCTGGGCGCCAACCTTCTTGAGGATCTGCGCCGGGTGGATGCGGCCGGTGACCGCTAGGCCGTACTTCAGCTCCCGGTCCTCCACCGACTGGCCGCCGATGATCGGGCAACCCGCCTCGGCCGCCTTGTCGCGGCCGCCGGCGAGGATCCCCGCCACCGCCTCCGGGTCGATCTTCGCCACCGGCAGACAGAGGATGTTCACCGCGCTGATCGGCGTGCCGCCCATGGCGTAGATGTCCGAGAGGGCGTTCGCCGCGGCGATCTGGCCATAGGCGTAGGGGTCGTCGACGATCGGGGTGAAGAAGTCGACCGTCTGGAGGAGGGCGATCTCGTCGGTGAGGCGCACCACGCCGGCATCGTCGGGATGGTCGAGCCCGACGATCACGTCGCCGCCCACCGCCTGGTGAAAGGTGGGCAAAATCTCACCCAGCGCCGCCGGGCTGACCTTGGAGGCTCAACCGGCGCAGTTGCTGTAACGGGTGAGGCGGAATCGCTTGGTGGTCTGCCAACGCATGCGGCCAGTCTACGGAGCAAGCCGAGCCTCGGGTAGGCGACGGGGGGAGCTCCCCCGGGATCGCCGCCGCCGGCGCCCGCCGGCTTTGGTTGCGGTCCGCCGTGGTCGCCACCCCCGCCCCGCGGGCGAGCCAGCGCAATACGGCTGCCAGCTCCGCCACCCTCCGCCCGCGGGTGGCGGGGCTCTCGCCCTGGAGAATCCTCCAACCCTGGAGAGTTCAACCGCGGACTATTCTCCAAACCGTTGCACCCCCCGCGGGGCAGGGGTCCGCCTTTTCCGCACGTTACAAGATTGCACCCCCGCGGCACGCTGGTTGCTAATCCCCCTACCAACACGGAGCCCATCCATGCGCACGATTGCCCTCTTCATCCTCCTGTTCGCCGCCACCGCCGGCGCCGCCCCCCTCGACGAGCTGATCGCCATCGCCCTGCGGGACAACCCGCAGATCCAGGCGGCGCGCCAGGCGGCATCGGCGGCGGCCGCGGTGCCGGCCCAGGCGTCGAGCTTCGACGACCCGCAGGCGGGAGTGGCCTGGTACTTGTCGGAGGTGGAGACGCGGGTCGGGCCGCAGGAGCAACGCCTCTTCCTCTCCCAGAAGCTTCCCTTCTGGGGCAAGCGTGGACTGCGCGGCGCACACGCAGGCGGGCTCGCCCGGGCGGCTGGCGCCACCGTGCGCGACGTGGCCCTGGCCGTGGTGACCGAGGTGAAGGAGCGGTACTACGACCTCGTCTACGTGGAGGAGTCGATCCGCATCACCGAGGCGGACCGCGCCCTGGTGAAGGACATCGTCGCGGCGGCGCTGGCCCATTACGGTGCCGGCCACGGCCAGCAGCGGGACGTCCTGCGCGCCCAGGTCGCCCTGTCGCGGGACACCGACCGCCTCCTCACCCTGCGCGCGCAGCGCGCTACCCTTACCGCAATCCTCAATGAGCTCCTCGCCCGTGACAAGCAGACCCCGATCGATGGCGTGGCCCTGCCCGCGGCGTTGCCGGTGGTCGAGACGATGGACGGGCTACGCGACGAGATGGTCGCCACACGGCCGCGGCTGGCCGCCCTCACCCGCCGGATCGAGGCCGCGCGTGCCGTCGTGGACCTTGCCCGCAAGCAGTACTACCCGGACCTGACCGCCCGCTTCGACTACACCCTCACCTCGGAAGGGCCGCTACCGGTGGCCGACAACGGCACCGACAGCTACTGGGCGACCCTGTCCATCAACCTCCCGATCTGGCGCAAGCGCC
This sequence comes from Nitrospirae bacterium CG2_30_70_394, assembly GCA_001873295.1. GTDB lineage: Bacteria > CG2-30-53-67 > CG2-30-53-67 > CG2-30-70-394 > CG2-30-70-394 > CG2-30-70-394. The sequence goes on from MNYW01000054.1 coordinate 8,796, forward strand.
TCGACGCCGGGGTGAGTGAGGCGCGCGCGCGCCTCGCCGAGGCAGAGGCCGTCTACCGCGACGAGCTGGAGCGCGCGGAGCGCGAGCTCGCCGACCTGCGCTTCCGCCTGACCACCTCCCTGGAGCAGGTAGCCCTGTTCGACACCGGCCTGGTGCCGCAGGCGGAGCAGGCCCTGCGCGCCACCATGGACGGCTACCGCACCGGCCAGGCGGAGTTCCTCAACCTGCTGGATGCCGAGCGCGACTGGCTCGATCTTAAGCTCGCCGCCTTCCGCGCCAAGGCCGACCTCTTCCAGGAGCAGGCGCGGCTGGACCAGGCGGTGGGGCGGCTGCCGGAACCCAAGAAAGATTAACCGCGAATGAACGCGAATCCTGAAAAGCAAAACCACGAATGAACGCGAATGGACGCAAATGTTTTTACCACAGAGACACAGAGATCACAGAGAACCGCTCCAGAGAGAATCTCTGTGTCCTCTGTGGTGAACCCCCCTGCAAGGCGTCTCCGATCTCGAATGGATCGCGTTGGCCTCATCGTTCCAGTCCCTGATTCGCGTCCATTCGCGTCCATTCGCGGCTAAGGAAAAAAATGAAACGCACGCTTGGCTGGGTTGGCCTGGTCCTCGTCGGCACCGCCCTTGGCCTGTGGGCCGGGGGCCGCTTTGCGCCGCAGCTCCACGGCCTCCTCCACACCGCCGGTCTGCACGGCGACCACCCGGCTCCGGCACAGGAGGGGGCGGCCACGGCGGCCAAGCGGCTCTACACCTGCGGCATGCACCCGCAGGTGATCCAGGACCACCCGGGCAACTGTCCGATCTGCGGGATGAGGCTCGTCCCGGTGCGGGGCAACGGGGAGGCCAGCGCGCCGCCGGCGAAGCCCAAGGGCGAGCGCAAGATCAAGTACTGGGTCGCGCCCATGGACCCCACCTACATCCGCGATTCTCCCGGCAAGTCGCCCATGGGGATGGAGCTGGTGCCGGTCTACGAGGAGGCGGAGGCGGCCGCGGAGAACCCGAACGCGATCCGCATCGACCCCTCCGTGGTGCAGAACATCGGGGTGCGCACGGCGGTGGTGGCCCGGCGCGACCTCACCCGCTCCCTGCGCACCATCGGCCGGGTCACCGTGGACGAGAAGCGGCTGACCGAGATCAACACCAAGGTGGGCGGCTGGATCGAGCGGCTCTTCGTCGCGGAGACCGGCCAGCAGGTGAGGCGGGGCGACCCCCTCCTCACCCTCTACGCCCCGGACCTGGTCACCACCCAGCGCGAGTACCTCCTGGCGGTGGACAACCTGCGCAAGGTGGGCGCCTCGCCCTTCCCGGAGGTGGTGGAGGGGGCCAAGCGGCTCCTCGCCTCGACACGCGAGCGGCTCGCCCTGTGGGACATCAACCGCGCCCAGATCGACCGCCTGGAGCGGACCGCCGTGGTGGAGCGCACCCTCACCCTCTACTCCCCGTTCGACGGGGTGGTGCTGGAACGCCACGCCACCGAGGGGATGTACGTCACCCCCGGCCAGCCCCTGCTCCAGCTCGCCGACCTCTCCCGGGTGTGGGTGCTGGCGGACGTCTACGAGAGCGAGCTGCCATGGGTGCGCCCCAACACCCCGGCCGACATGACCCTCAGCTACCACCCCGGGCAAGTCTTCAAGGGCAAGCTCGACTACGTCTACCCGACCCTCGACCCGAAGACCCGTGTGATCCAGGTGCGCCTCGTCTTTGCCAACCCGCAGGGTGATCTCAAGCCCGGCATGTACGCCGACGTCGCCCTCACCCCGAGGGTGGCGGCGTCGGTGGTGGTGGTGCCGAACGAGGCGGTGATCCACTCGGGCCGCCGCAACCTCGCCTTCGTCCGCCTCCCGGACAACCGCTTCGAGCCCCGCACCCTCACCCTCGGCCCCGCGGGCGACGACGGCCAGCAGGTCCTCGCCGGCCTCGCCGAGGGGGAGACCGTGGTCACCTCCGCGCAGTTCCTGCTGGATTCCGAATCGCAGCTCAAGGAGGCGGTGGCGAAGCTCATGGCGGTGCGCCAGGAGAGCGGCGCCGCGGCGGCCGCGCCACCGGCGAGAGCGCCGATCACCGCGCCAGCCGCCCCCGCGGCGGTGGGAGCCGCCCCGATGGCGGACATGGCGATGGGCGGCGGTGCACCGCTGCCCGCTGGGCAGGCCGCCGCCT
>MNYW01000152.1 GCA_001873295.1 Nitrospirae bacterium CG2_30_70_394
CCTGGCCGAGGCGACCCTCACCCTCCCCCATCCGCGGATGCTGGAGCGCCACTTCGTCCTCGTCCCACTCCTCCAGCTTCTGCCCCACGGCCGCCATCCGGTGAGCGGCGAGCCCTTTGCGGCCGCCCTCGCCCGGTTGCCCGGCGATGGCGGCGTCCGGCCGTTGCTTCCCTTGGCCGCGGAGGTGGTCCGATGAAACGGTACTTGGTGGTGGAAGGGCCCATCGGGGTGGGCAAGACGACCCTGGCGCGCAAGCTCGCTGATGCTCGCAACGCCCGCTTTATTGGCGAGCGCCTCGACGAAAACCCGCTCCTCGAGAGGTTCTACGAGGATCCCGCGGGCCACGCCTTCCAGACCCAGCTCTTCTTCCTCGCCTCGCGCTTTCGCCAGCAGCACCTCCTGCGCCACCGCGACCTCCCCGAGGGGCCGTGTGTCTGCGACTACCTCCTCGCCAAGGATCGCCTCTTCGCCCACCTCAACCTCACCGGCGAGGAGCGCGACCTGTACGACCAGCTCTACGCCCTGCTCGCGCCGCAGGTGGTGCGCCCGGACCTGGTGGTCTACCTCCAGGCGACCACCGACGAGCTGCTCCATCGCATCCAAGCGCGCGGGGTCGCCTACGAGCAGGGGATGGAACGCGCCTACCTCGACCAGGTGAACGAGGCGTACAAGCAGTACTTCTTCGACTACGCTTCGACGCCGCTGTTGGTGATCAACACCACCGACATCAACTTCGTCGACCACCCCGACGACTTCGACGACATCCTCCGCCACATCGAGGAGTGCCCAAGCTCCACCCTTTACTACCAGCCCCCGAGCTCACGCAGGTAGGCGGCGGCGCGGGCAGGCCGCGGCGGCCTGGGCGGAGGGAGGGCCGCCGGGCGGCGGAGTCGGGGCGGCGGCGGAATCCCACGGGCGCAAGGGCTGGGCGGAGGGGCTCCTCGCGGGGGGGGGAGTGGGGCAAGGGCGGGTGCGCACCCCCACGGTGGCCCGCGTTGCCCGCTAACCGAACCGGCCGGTGATGTACTCGTCGGTCTCTTTGCGGCGCGGGTTCTGGAAGAGCTGGTCGGTGGGGCCGACCTCGATGAGGCGGCCGAGGTACATGAAGGCGGTTTGGTCGGAGACCCTGGACGCCTGCTGCATGTTGTGGGTGACGATGACCACCGTGTACCGGCCGCGGAGCTGGTCGATGAGCTCTTCGATCTTTGCCGTGGCGATGGGATCCAGCGCCGAGCACGGTTCGTCCATGAGCAAGACCTCGGGCTCCACGGCGATCGCTCGGGCGATGCACAGGCGCTGCTGCTGGCCGCCGGAGAGGGCCGTGCCCGGTTCGGTGAGCTTGTCCGCTACCTCGTCCCAGAGGGCGGCCGCGCGCAGGGCCGCCTCGATTCGGTCGGCGAGCTCGGTGCGGCTGATCCGTCCCTGCAGGCGCAGGCCGTAGGCGACGTTGTCGGCGATCGACATGGGGAAGGGGGTGGGCTTTTGGAAGATCATCCCGACCCGCTGGCGCAGGGTGAGGGCGGGGACCGCCGGGTCGAGGAGGTTGACGCCGTCCATCAGGACCTCGCCCTCGGCGCGGTGGCCGGGGTAGAGGTCGAACATCCGGTTGTAGCAGCGCAGGTGGGTCGACTTGCCGCAGCCGGACGGGCCGATGAAGGCGGTGACCTGGCCTGCAAGGATATCGAGGGTGTTGTCCTCCAGCGCCCGGTGGTCGCCGTAGTAGAAAGAGAGACCGCGCACCGCGATCTTGACCGCCGGCTTGTTCATCACCCCCTCCCGTCGCGCAGGAGGAGGCGGGCGGTGATCGAGGCGGCGAGGACCGCGCCGGTGATCAGCAGCGCCGCACCCCAGGCGAGGCTCCGCCAGTCGTCGTAGGGCGACATGGCGTAGTTGAACAGGGTGACCGTGAGGTTGGCGGTGGGCTTGGCGAGCGAGCGCGTCCAATACGGCGAGTTGAGGGCGGTGAACAAAAGCGGCGCGGTCTCGCCGGCGACCCGGGCGGTCGCCAGCAGGATGCCGGTGATGAGCCCCGAGCGGGCGGCGCGGAAGAGGATCTCCACGGTCAGCCGCCACTGCGGCGAGCCGATGGCGAGGGCCGCCTCGCGCAGGGCGGTGGGCACCAGACCGAGCATCTCCTCGGTGGTCCGGGTGATGACCGGCACCATGAGGATGGCGAGCGACACCGCCCCGGCGTAGCCGGAAAAGTGGCCGAAGGGTTTCACTAGCAGGAGGTAGACGAAGACGCCGACGACGATCGACGGGGCGGAGACCAGGCAGTTGTTGACCAGTCGCACCGCCCCCGCCAGCCGCCCGCGCCCCACCTCGGCGAGGTAGGTACCGCAGGCGAGCCCCATGGGGATGGCGATCGCCGCGGCCAGCAGGGTCATCGCCAGGGTGCCGACCAGCGCGTTCGCCAGCCCTCCGCCCGCCATCCCAGGCGGTGGGGGCAGCTTGGTGAAGAAGTCCCAGTTCAGGGCCATCGCCCCCTGGCGCGCCACGTCGGTGAGAATCCACAGGAGCATGGTGAGGCCGAGGGCGGCGGCGCCGCTGGCCAGCACCATCACCGCCCGGTTGGTGAGGCGGCGGCGGGTGAGGGGGTCGATCATCTCCCCCCCTGGCCGCGCTCCAGCCGGCGCAGCCAGAGCTGGAGCGCGCCGAGGATGAAAAAGGTGATGACGAACAGGATGAGGCCGAGCTCGATGAGGGCGGCGAAATAGAGGTCGCCGTCCGCCTCGGTGAACTCGTTGGCCAGGGTCGAGGCGATGGAGTTGCCGGGGGCGAAGAGGGAGGCGGAGAGGCGGTGGGCGTTGCCGATCACGAAGGTGACCGCCATGGTCTCGCCGATCGCCCGGCCGAGGCCGAGGATCCCCGCGGCAAATAGCCCCTGGCGGCCATAGGGGAGCATCACGTCGCGCACCACCTCCCACGGCGTCGCCCCCATGCCGTAGGCGGATTCCTTGAGGGCCTGTGGCACCATCGCGAGCACGTCGCGGCTCACCGAGGCGATAAACGGGAGGATCATCAGGCCGAGGACTAGGCCGGCGGTGAGCATGCCGATCCCCATGGGTGGGCCGGCGACCAGGCGGCCCACGAGGGGCAGGCGGCCGGCGGTCGCCTGCAGCGCCGGCTGGACGTGGTCGGCCATGAGCGGGGCGAGGACGAACAGCCCCCACATGCCGTAGACGATGGAGGGGATCGCCGCGAGCAGCTCGATCGCCATGGCGAAGGGGGAGCGCAGAGGCGCCGGACAGATCTCCTCCAGAAAGAGGGCGACGCCGAGGGCCACCGGCAGGGCGACGGCGAGGGCGATGGCGGTGGAGAGCAGGGTGGAAACGATCGCGGTCAGGGCGCCGAACTGCGCGGTGACCGGGTTCCACGCGCTGCTGATCAGAAAGCGCCAGCCGAAGGCGTCGATCGACGGGCGCGCCGCCAGGGTGAGGAGGAGCCCCATCGCCAGCGCCAGGCCGAGGAGGCCGCAGGCGGCCGCCCGGGTGGTGGCGCGAAAGAGGCGATCACCCTGCCAGTAGGGGCGCGGCGATCGGGGAGGCGCGCCGGCCAATGCGGCCGGTGGGGTGGCGGACATTTCCAAGTGGGCCTAGGAGTCTGTGGGAGGTGGTCGATCGGCTGGAACGGTCAAGGGTGCGCGCGCCCAAACGAGGGTGCGGCTCCCGGAACAAGCCGGCCGCAAAGGAGCGCGCATCGAGCAGCTGGGTGGTTGAGCGCCGGGGAGACGGAGGTCACGAAGGTCACCGCGGACTACCTTAGAAATCATCTCCGGTGGCTCCGTCGCCTCGGAAGTGCAAGCCACCTTCCAGGCTAAGCCGGCGTGACCGGATGGGGTGGACCGCACCCTCCGGCCCAGGATTCGCGCCCCTTTCCGTTCCTTCGCGTTCATTCGTGGCGCAATCGCAAAACCATCTTCCCATACCGTTCCTTAGCAAGACCGCCCGCAAGCCGACCAACTCCATTAGCGCGCAGGCCACACGGCCTGGCCGTTGGCGTCGCGGAGCTGGCTGCGCCACGTCCCCTCCACCTGCTCCACCACCGCCGCGGGCATCGGCACGTAGTCGAGGGCGAGGGCCTGGTCGCCGCCGTTGTGGTACGCCCACGCGAAGAAGGAGAGGATCGCCCGGGCGCGTTCCGGCTGCTCCTGAACCGTGTGCATGAGGATGAAGGAGGCGCCGGTGATCGGCCACGACCCCGCGCCCGGCTGGTCGGTGAGGACGACGTAGTAGTGGTCGGCGTGGGCCCAGTCCGCGTTCGCCGCCGCCTGTTGGAAAGAGTTGGCGGTGGGGGCGACGAACTGGCCGTCGCGGTTTTTCAGCAGGCCGTAGGTCATGTGGTTTTGCAGGGCGTAGGCGTACTCCACGTAGCCGATCGCGCCGTTGACCCGCCCGACGAAGGCGGCCACCCCCTCGTTGCCCTTGCCGCCGAGCCCCACCGGCCAACTCACCGCCTTGTCGTTACCCACCTGCTTCGCCCACTCCGCGCTGACCTTGGCCAAATAGTGGGTGAAGATCCAGGTGGTGCCCGAGCCGTCGGCGCGGTGGACCACGGTGATCTCCTGGTCCGGCAGGGCGAGGTCGGGGTTGATGGCGGTGAGGCGCGGGTCGTTCCAGCGCTTCACCTCCCCGAGGAAGATCGCCGCCAGGGTGGCACCGTCGAGCTTGAGCTGGCCGGCCTCGACCCCCTGCAGGTGGACCACCGGGACCACCCCGCCCATCACCATGGGGAACTGGAGCAGGCCGTGGTTGGCAAGCTCCGCCGGGGTGAGCGGCGCGTCGGAGGCACCGAAGTCGATGGTGCGCGCCACGATCTGCTTCACCCCGCCGCCGGAGCCGATCGACTGGTAGTTGAGCTGCACGCCGGTCGCGGCCGCGTAGTCGTGCGCCCAGCGGCCATAGATCGGGTAGGGGAAGGTGGCGCCGGCGCCGGTGATCGTGGTCGCCGCGGGCAGGGCGGCGGGCGCCAGGGTGGCGAGGGTGGCGAGGGCGACGAACAGGTTGCGCATGGTCTCTCCGGGTTGAGGTTCTCTTGGGTTGCGAGAAGGCTCGCCTTTCGCCATGGCGACCCGGTGGCGCCTGCGTCACAACCGTGTCACGCCGCCCGGGGGCCAGAGCCGGCGGCGGCGGGTGGCACAACACGCGGCACCCCCCTCGGCCACGCGCCGCCGCTCAGCCGCTCACCAAGACCCACACCCCGACGGCGATGAAGGCCACGCCGGCGATCGACGAGACGAGCTTCGGGTCGAGCCAGCGGCCGAGGAGCTGGCCGGCAAAGACCGCGATCGTGCAGCTGGCGACCAAGGCGAGGGCGGCGCCGAGAAAGACGGTGAACCGCCCGTTGCCCGGCTGGCTGGCGTAAAGCAGCGTCGCCACCTGGGTCTTGTCGGCGATCTCCGCCAGAAAGACGGTGGCAAAGACGGTGGCGAGGAGCTTGAGGTCCATGGGGGGCCGGGGGAGGAGGGGGCGGCTGGGAGGTCGAGCGGACCGGGTCTTGATTTACGCGGAGGAGGCGGGGGTTCGCCAGCAAGCGCCATCTCTCGGCCGGGGTCCGCTGGCCCTCGATCTACGCGCGGAGCTGGCCGCTGCCTTGGATGGTGTACTTGGCGGTGGTGAGCTCTTCGAGCCCCATGGGGCCGCGGGCGTGGAGCTTGTTGGTAGAGATGCCGATCTCCGCGCCGAGGCCGAACTCGAAGCCGTCGGTGAAGCGGGTGGAGGCGTTGACGTAGACCGCCGCCGCGTCCACCTCGCGCAGGAAGCGGCGGGCGCGGTCGTAGTCGCGGGTGAGGATCGCCTCCGAGTGGCGCGAGCCGTGGGCGGCGATGTGCGCCAGTGCCTCATCCAGCGAGTCCACGATCCGCACCGAGCAGTCGAGGGAGAGCCACTCGGTGTCCCAGTCCGCGGGCTGCGCGGCGACAAGCAGCTCGCCCATCACCGGCGCGAGCAGGGTGCAACTGCGCTTGCAGCCGTGCAGACGGATGGCCGCGGTGCGCGCCGCCGGCGCGAAGCGCGCGAAGAAGGGCTCGGCGATGGCGACGTGGACGAGCAGGGTCTCGGTGGCGTTGCAGGTGGCGGGCCGCTGCGCCTTGGCGTTGAGGGCCACCCGCGCGGCCATCTCCAGATCGACGTAGCGATCGACATAGGTGTGGCACAGCCCCTTGTCGTGCTTGATCACCGGGATGGTGGAGGTCTCGGTGACGAAGCGGATCAGCCCCGCGCCGCCGCGCGGGATGATCAGATCGACGCGGTCGTCCATCTTCAGCAGGCGCGCCACCAAAGCGCGGTCCGGGTCGTCGACGAAGGTGACTGCCGCCGCCGGTAGCCCGGCCGCCGCCACCGCCGAAGCGAGGATGCGGGCGATGGCGCGGTTTGAGTGGATCGCTTCGGAGCCGCCGCGCAGGACCACCGCGTTGCCCGCCTTGAGGCAGAGGCCAGCGGCGTCGGCGGTGACGTTGGGGCGCGATTCGTAGATGATCCCCACCACCCCAATGGGGACGCGCACCCGGGCGATCTCCAGGCCGTTGGGGCGGACCGTGTGGTGGCTGATGGAGCCCACCGGGTCGGGGAGGGCGACGATCTGCCGGAGCCCCTCCGCCATCTGGTCGATGCGGCCGCCGGTGAGCGCGAGGCGGTCGAGGAGCGGAGCGCTCAGCCCCGCCCGCTTCCCCGCGTCGAGGTCGAGGCGGTTGGCCTCCAGCAAGCCCTCACGGTCCGCCTCCAGCCCCGCGGCCATCCGGGTGAGGGCGTCGTCTTTCACCGCGGTCGGGGCAAAGGCGAGCAGGCGTGCGCTCGCGGCGGCGGCGGTGACCGCCGCGTCGAGGTCAAAGGGTGGGGTCATGGGCTCTCCCGGAAGGGGTGGATCCGCGGGCGATTGTCGCCCAAAGGCGGGCGGGGCGCGACCGGCCTCTCGCCTTGGGCGCGAGCGCGGCGTAGCGGCCGACCGGGGGCGGGTGACTGATCCGGCCGCCCTCCGTACCCTGCACCCATGGACCTCGAACCCCTTCGCCGCCACTTCGCCGGCCACCGTCCGCTCCTGCTCATCGTCCTCGACGGCTGGGGGATCGGCGCGCACCTTGAGTACGACGCGATCGCCCAGGCCGCCACCCCGGTGATGGATCGCCTGTGGGCGCAGTATCCGCACACGACCCTGATGACCTGCGGCTTCCACGTCGGCCTGCCGGGCCAGCGCGACCTCGGCGGCAGCGAGGTGGGCCACCTCACCATGGGGGCTGGAAGGATCCTCGATCAGGGGCCGACGCGGATCGTCAAGGCGATCGAGGATGGCTCGTTCTTCGCCAGCGAGGTCCTTGGCGAGATCATCGAGTGCGGCCGCGGCGGCCACACCGTGCACCTCTTGGGGTTGCTCTCCGACGGCAACATCCACTCGCACATCGCTCACTTCGAGGTGGTGATCCGCCACGCGGACCGTTCGGGGGTGGCGCGCTTGCGCCTCCACGCCCTCCTCGATGGCCGTGACGTGGGGATCCAGTCGGCCCTCGACTACACGGCGCGCATCGAGGCCCTGTTTGGAAAGATCAACGCCAAGGGGGGCCGCGACTATCGCATCGCCTCGGGCGGCGGTCGTGAGCAGATCACCATGGACCGTGACACCACCTGGCCGAAGGTGGCGGCGGGGTGGGCGTGTCACGCCCTCGGCGAGAGCCCGAACCGCTTCCCCTCCATCGCGGCGGCGATCCGCGCCTTCCGCGCGGCCACGCCGGCGATCATCGACCAGGACCTTCCCGGCTTCGTGATCGTCGACCCGGCGGGGCGCGCGGTGGGGCCGGTGGCGGATGGCGACGCGGTGCTGTGCATGAACTTCCGCGCCGACCGAGCGGTGGAGATCAGCCAGGCCTTCGAGCTCGACGACTTCTCCGGCTTCGACCGTGGCCGGCGGCCTGCCTGCCTGTACGCCGGGATGATGGTCTACGACGAGGACCACAACCTGCCGCGCAAGGTGGTGATGGGGCCGGCGCGGGTCGAGCGGCCCCTGGGCGAGCGGCTTGTCGAGTGGGGGCTTTCCCAGTTCCGCCTCGCCGAGACCCAGAAGTACCCGCACGTCACCTTCTTCTTCAACGGCGGCCGGCATGAACCCCTGGCGCCGGCGCGCGAGTCGTACGTCCTCATCGAGTCGGACAAGATCGACTCCTTCGCCAACGCCCCGGCGATGAAGGCGGTGGAGATCGCGGAGAGCGCCGAGAGGCTCGTCGCCGAAGGCCGGTTTGATTTCGGAATCCTCAACTTCGCGAACACCGACATGGTGGGCCATACGGGCGACTTCGCCGCGGCGAAGGTGGCGGCCACGGCGGTGGACACGGCGCTGGGGCGGGTCCTCGCGGCGGTGGAGCGGGCGGGTGGCGTGGCGTTGGTCCTTGCCGACCACGGCAACGCCGACGAGATGGTGATCATCAACAAGCGCGGCGCGGCGGAGATCTCCACCAAACACTCCCTCAACCCGGTGCCGTGCATCTGTTTCGATCCGCAAGCCGAGCGTCCCTACCACCTGCGCCAACCCGAGGGCGAGGAGGTGGCGGGGAGCACCCCGGGGCTTGGCCACGTGGCCGCCACCTGCTGTGTGATGCTCGGCCGGCCGGTCCCCGAGGGGTGGCTGCCGCCGCTGTTCGTGGAGTGAGGGAGAGGGGTGGCGGCTTTAGTTTTCAACCCCGTCCCCCAGAGGCGCGGCGGGCGCAGAGGAGCGGCGGTGGTGGCTGGACATCGCGGTCAAGCGAAGAGCCACACCTCCATGCCACCCGCCATGGCGGATCGCGGTTGGCACCGCGCGTCGCGCGCCCTCCTTTCGTCGACCCACCTCCGTCTCTGCTCCTCGGTGTTGCAATCGTGATGCGTACTTCGGCATTGCATACGGCGAGCGTTGCCCGCTGAGTCGCTTCTCCTCGGTGTTGCAATCGTGATGCGTACCCAGGCTGACAAGGCGGAGCGGATCGCCGTCCGCCTGCCCAACTGGGTGGGCGACATCGTCCTCGCCACCCCCTTCTACCGCGCCTTGCGCGCCGCCTATCCCGCGGCGCGGATCACCGCGGTCGGGCTCGGCGCCACCCTCGGGATCGTCGCGGACTCGCCCTGGTTCGATGCCTTTCTGCCGCTCCCGCCGCGCCGCGCGCAACGGCGGCCCGCCTCCTTCTGGCGCGCGGCAATGGCGCTGCGCCAAGCGCGTTTCGACACCGGCTACCTGCTCACCAACTCGCTCTCCTCCGCGGCGCTCTTTTGGCTCGGCCGGGTGGGGCGGCGGATCGGCTACGCCCGCGATGGCCGGCGCTTGCTGCTCACCGACCCGTTGCCCGTGCCGCGCCCCGCCACTCCCGGCGGGGTGGTGGGGATCAAGGAGTACTACCTCAATCTCGCCCGCGGTGTTGGCCTGACCGTGACGGAGACGCGCGTCGAGCTCTTCCTCGGCAACGATGATCGCGCCTTCGCGGCGCGGTTCTACGCCGAGCGCGGGGTGGGCGACGGCGACTTCGTGGTCGGGATGAACCCGGGTGCCGCCTACGGCGCGGCCAAGTGTTGGCGCGCCGACTACTACGCCGCCACCGCCGATACCCTCGTGCGCGAGCAGGGCGCGCGGGTGGTCCTCTTCTCCGGCCCAGGCGAGGAGCGGATCGTCGAGGAGATCACCCGCCTCATGCACAGCACGCCGCTCACCGTGATCGGCGCCGGGGTCACCCTGCAAAACCTCAAGGGGCTCATCGCCCGTTGCGATCTGTTTGTGGGCAACGACTCGGGGCCGATCCAGTACGCGATCGCCTTCGACCTGCCGGTGGTCACCATCTTTGGCTCCACCCCGGTGGAGTACGCGGCCACCGACTATCCGCGCGTGCGCCAGCTCTGCGCCCACGTGGCGTGCGCGCCGTGCAACCACCGCACCTGCCCGATCGACCACCGGTGCATGAGCGCGGTCACCCCGGAGTGGGTGATCCGCGAGGCGGAGGCGTTGCTCGGCGGGGAATCAGAGCGCTCCCCCAACGGGCGGGGCGCGCGCCGGCAAAGACCCAGCCTGCGCCCTTGAGCACTTTCCCCGATTAGGGTGAAAGAAACATTTCGTTTTTTATTCTTGCCACCACCGGCCGATCTTCCCGCCATCGACGAACGGCCCACGCGGGAGACCAAGCCACCCGCACTGAGGGGCTAGGGGTTGACTTCCAAACATGCCTCATTCAAAAGGCGCGGCATCTGCCAAGCCACGGGAAAGAGGACCTCGGAACGAAACTCGTAGCCCCATCACTTTGCCCTCACTTTGAATGAGGAGAAGGAGCCATGGACGCAGCCAAGCAGACCCCCTTCGAAGCCGACGACGACCGCCCTCCGAATCCCACCACCGGAGACTGCGCGTCTCCGGGCCCCCTCGTCGCCACCCTTCCCCCGCCGTCCCTCTCCTCTCCCCTCGAGTTCGACCTCTCCCCGCTCGCCGCGGCCTCCCGCCACGGCATGCTCCCCCTGACCACTCACTCCCTGCCTCTGTGGGGGAGTGCTGCCTGGTCTTCCTGGCGCGCCCAGCTCCGGGCGCGGCTCCGCGATGTGGACAGCCTCGCCCGCGCCCTCGGCGCAAGCGACCTGTTGGCGGACACCGGTGCGGCGGTGCGCCGTTTCCCCATGGCGATCACGCCGTACTACGCCTCGCTGATCCGCCGCTTCGACGAGTCCGACCCGATCTTCGCCATGGCGGTCCCGCACGGCGGAGAGGTGGTCGATCCGCCCTTCCTCTCCGACGACCCGCTGGAGGAGGAGCACGACTCGCCGGTGCCGAACCTGGTCCACCGGTATCGCGATCGGGCGCTGTTGCTGGTCACCTCGACCTGCGCCATGTACTGCCGCCACTGCACGCGCAAGCGGGTCGCCGGTCAGCAGGAGTCGGCGATCACCGACGCCGAGCTCGCGGTCGCGGTGGGCTACCTCCGCGACCATCCGGAGATCCACGACGTGATCCTCTCCGGCGGTGATCCCCTCACCCTGCCCACTGAGCGTCTGGAGCAGATTCTCCAGGCAGTGCGCGCGGTGGAGACGATCGACGTGATCCGCATCGGCAGCCGTACCCCGGTGACCATGCCCATGCGGATCACCCACAGGCTGGTGACGATGTTGCGCCGCTACTCGCCGATCTGGATCAACACCCACTTCAACCATCCCGTCGAGCTCACCCCCGAGTCCATGGAAGCGTGCGGCCGGATCGTCGACGCGGGCATGCCCCTCGGCAACCAGTCGGTTCTCCTGCACGGGGTGAACGACGACGCGCAGGTGCTGGAGAAGCTCTTCCGCGGCCTGGTGCGCAACCGGGTGCGGCCGTACTACCTCTTCCAGTGCGACCTGGTGCGCGGCGTGGAGCGGTTTCGCACGCCGCTCTCCAAGGGGATCGAGATCATGGAGTACCTGCGCGGCCGGGTGAGCGGCATCGCCATCCCGACCTTCGTGGTCGATGCCCCCGGCGGGGGCGGCAAGATCCCCCTGCTGCCCAACTACATCGTCTCCATGAGCCCGACCCACACGGTGCTGCGCAACTTCGAGGGCCGGATGGTGAGCTACCCGGAGCCGATGGAGCGTCACGATTCCACCCCCGCCGCCGCCCCGCACGCGGGGGTGGCGACGGTCTTCGAGCTGTGCCGCGGCACCGCCACCACCCTCGGGCCGGACGACCACGGCGGCTGTACGGCGCACGGCGGGTGAGCCAGGCGAGCCGCCTGCGAGGTGAGCGACACGACGCCCGGTTCGCCGGGCGCCGTGTCGCGGCGGCGCGAACCCTCGCGATGGAGCGGTTATGGGACTGAGGATTGGTCTGGTCTACGACCTGCGCGCCGCGTATCGCGACCAAGGGCTCTCCGAGGAGGCGCTGGCGGAGTTTGACAGCGAGGCGACCGTCGATGCCCTCGACGCGGCGCTGCGTGGCCTCGGCCACACCCCCGACCGGATTGGCCACGGTCGCGAGCTCGCCCGCCGGCTGGTCGCCGGGGAGCGGTGGGACCTCGTCTTCACCATTGCCGAGGGGGTGGCCGGGAGGTCGCGCGAGGCGCAGGTGCCGGCGTTGCTGGAGATGTTCGCGGTTCCCTACACCTTCTCCGATCCCCTGACCTGCGCCGCCACCCTCGACAAGGGGGTGGCCAAAAGGCTGGCAGCGGCGGCGGGGGTGGCCACCGCGCGCTTCGCGGTGGTGGGCGCGGTGGCGGAGCTTGACGCGCTGGAGCTCACCTATCCCCTCTTTGCCAAGCCCCTCGCCGAGGGGACCGGCAAGGGGGTGGACGGCGACAGCCACGTCACCACCCCGGCGGCGTTGCGGCCGGTGGTGGCGCGGCTGCTCGCGCGCTACCGCCAGCCGGTTTTGGTGGAGGAGTACCTGCCCGGGCGCGAGTTCACCACCTCGCTCCTCGGCACCAGTGCAGACGCCCGCGTCCTCGGCACCCTGGAGGTTCTCCTCCGGGAGGGGGCACCGCACGGCGACTACACCTTTGCGGTGAAGGAGGAGAGTGAGCAGTACGTGGACTACCTGCCGTTGCGCGACCCGCTGCTGCGCGGCCCGGTGGAGGCGCTCGCCCTGTTGGCCTACCGCGCCCTTGAGTGTCGCGACGCAGGAAGGGTGGACGTCCGCCTCGATGGCCAGGGGCGGCCCTGCTTCTTGGAGGTCAACCCCCTGCCCGGTCTCCACCCGAGCCATTCGGATCTGCCGATGACCGCCATTGCCTACGGCATGGGCTATGGCGAGCTGATCGGGGCGATCGTCGCGAGCGCCTGCCGTCGCTATGGGATCCGCCATGGGGCGTGAGCCGGAGGTCCTGCTTCTCTACAACGAGCCAGTTGTGGGTGGATTGGCGAGCGAGGCGGGGGTGCTGGCGGAGGTGGCGGCGGTGCGCGCCGGCCTGGAGCTCCTTGGCCTTCCCTATCGCGAGGCCGGGGTGCGGACCCTGGAGGAGGCCCTCGCCACCGTGGCGGTGGGCGGCGAGGGGGTGGTCTTCAATCTGGTGGAGGGGTTTGCGACCGGCGGCGAGGATGCGGCGCAGGTGGTCGCGGTGGCGGCCGGCCTCGGCCGCGGCTGCACCGGCAACACCACCGCCTGCCTCGCCCTCACTTTGGATAAGGTGCGCACCAAGGGCGTGCTGCGCGAGTACGGGGTACCGGTCCCCGACGGGGTGGTGGTCGCCATGGGTGAGGCGGTCCCGCCGCTACCGGCCGGGGTCGGCCCGTGGATCGTGAAGCCGGTGGCGACGGATGCGAGCGAGGGGATCGACGCGGAGCGCTCGGTGGTCCGCACCGCGGGACCGGAGCTGGCGGCGGCGGTGGCGCGGGTCCACCGCGACTTTCGCCAGGCGGCGCTGGTAGAGCGGCTGGCCGGCAGCCGCGAGCTGAACGTCTCGCTGCTGGAACGCGGCGGGGGTGTGGAGGTCCTGCCGTTGGCGGAGATCGACTTCTCCGCCTTCGGCCCCGAGCGGCCGCGGATTGTCGACTACGCGGCGAAGTGGGACGTGAACGCCTTCAGCTACCACCACACCCCGCGCCTGCTGCCCGCGCCTTTGGATGCGGCGCTTGCCGAGCGGGTGCGGAAGGTGGCGCGGGCGGCGTGGCAGGCGGTGGGATGTCAGGACTACGCGCGGGTCGATCTGCGCCTCAGCGACGCCGGCGACCTCTTCGTGCTGGAGGTGAACGCCAACCCGGATCTTTCGCCGGACGCCGGCTTCGTTGCCGCCCTGGGTGCAGCGGGGCTGGCGATGGCGGATTTCGTCGCTGCCGTGGTGGACAACGCGCGCCGCAGGCGGCCGGTTGCGGTCCCACCCCCGGTGGAGGCCGCCGCGTCCGGAGCGGGTGGGGTGGCGGTTCGCCCCCTGGAGCGGGGTGACCGGGACGCGGTCTTGGAGGTGGTGCGGCGGGCGGCGGTCTTTCGCCTCGATGAGCAAGAGATCGCCCGCGAGGTTCTCGACGACACGCTCGCGCGCGGCGCGGCGGCGGGCTACTACGGCCTGGTCGCCCGCCTCGCTGGCCGCATCGTCGGGTGGGCCTCCTACGGTCCGATTCCATGCACCGTGGGCGCCTACGATCTCTACTGGGTGGTGGTGGACAAGGCGGCGCGGCGGCAGCGAGTCGCCTCGACGCTCATCGCCGAGGTGGAGCGCCAAGTGGGCGCCCTGGGCGGCCGGCTGATCGCCATCGAGACCTCCAGCCGCCCGGCCTACACCGCGGCGCGCGCCCTCTACGGGCGGTGCGGCTACGCGGATGCGGCGCGGGTGGCGGAGCTCTACGGGCCAGGCGACGACAAGTGTGTCTTCGTGAAGCACCTCCCCGCCGGCCGGTGATGCGGTGGTCGCGGTCGCGGTCTTTGTCGCCTGCTACGCCGGTCTGATCCTCGGCCGGGTGCCGGGGTTGCAGCTCGATCGCACCGGCATGGCCTTGCTCGCCGCCTTGGTGCTGGTGGCGACCGGGGTGGTGGGGGAGCAAGAGGCGGTGGCGGCGGTGGACCTGCCCACCATCGAGCTGCTGTTTGCCCTGATGGTGGTCTCCGCCCAGCTCCGCGCCGGCGGCTTCTACACCCGCGTGGCGAGCCGCCTGGCCACGGTGGCGCTGCCGCCGCCCCTCCTGCTGGGGCTGGTCCTGGCGGCGATGGGCGGGCTGGCGGCGGTGTTCAGCAACGACATCGTCTGTCTCGCCGCCACCCCGGTGCTGATCGCGGCGTGTGGCCGGCTCCACCTCGATCCCATCCCCTTCCTCCTTGGCCTCGCCTGCGCAACGAACGTCGGCTCGGCGCTGACGTTGATCGGCAATCCGCAGAACATGCTCATCGGCGAGGCCCTGCACCTTTCGTTCGCGGGCTATCTCGCGGTCGCCTGGCTCCCCACCCTCCTCGGCCTGGTGGCGACCTGGGGGGTGATCGGGTTCCAGTTCCGCGGCCGCTGGCAGGCGACGGTGGCGCCGCTGGCGGTGGAGGGTCTGCCCCAGTTTGACCGGTCGCGCTCCGCCAAGGGGGTGGCGATCGCCGTCGTGCTCTTGCTCTGCTTCCTGTGGGCGCCGTGGCCGCGCGCTCTCTGCGCCCTGGCCGGCGCGGCGCTGATCCTCACCAGCCGGCGGCTCGGCTCGCGAGTGGTCCTCGGCTTGGTGGACTGGCAGCTCCTCCTCCTCTTTCTCGGCCTGTTCGTGGTCAACCACGCTCTGCAGGCCACCGGCCTGCCGGCGCAGATGGTGGCGGCCGCCGCCGCCCATGGCCTCGACCTCACCCACCCGGCGGCGCTGTTTGTGGCGGTGGTGGCGCTCTCCAACGCCGTCTCCAACGTCCCGGCGGTGATGCTCCTCCTGCCCCTCGCCAGCCACCCCCTGGCCGGGCCGCTCCTCGCCCTCGGCTCCACCCTGGCGGGCAACCTGCTGCTGGTGGGGAGCATCGCCAACCTGATCGTCGCCGACCTCGCGGGCCGCCACGGGGTGGTGATCGACTGGCGGTGCCACGCCCGCACCGGGGTGCCGGTCACCGTCGCCACCCTGGCGGTGGCCGCCCTCTGCCTGGGGTTCGAGTGAGGCGCGGCGCGCGGGCGCATCTGGCGGGGGCGACCGGCGCTGGCAAAAAAAATGTTGCGTGGCGCCGGGCGGCGCCTTACCGTCCCGCGCCTTGGTTGGTACGGCGCGTTCGGTGGATCAGGAACGTTGTTTTTCGGCTTCGCGTAGGGCGTTTGACTCAAGGCCATCGGGCCGGCAGCGGCGGGTGCCACCGTTTGGAGTTTTGTTCAACCACCGAGGAAGACTCGGTCCCTTGGGAGGGCCAATGCGTTGCAAAGGGGAAAACATCTACTGATCGATTGCCAGGGCGTCTCCCGGGATGTGTGTCTCGATGACCGGGGAATGCTCCGCGCAATGGCGGTGGCGGCCGAGCGTGCCGGTGCCACGGTGGTCTCCCAGGTCCGGTACCACTTCGGCCACAACTCGCCACCCGGCTTTACCGCGGTGGTCCTCTTGGACGAGAGCCATTGCACCGCGCACACCTACGCGGACCTTGGCCTCATCGCCCTCGACGTCTTTACCTGCGGCTCCACCGAGCCCCGGGATGTCCTCGCGTACCTGCGCGAGGAGGTCGACCTCGGCGAGGTGACCATCCGCGAGGTCGGGCGCTTCCCGCTTGAACCCGGGATGGAGGGCCACGGTGCGGTGCTCGCCGCGGTGGCCAACGAGTTGGCGGTGGCGACGCCCGGGGATGGGCCGCGCTTGGCATGAGTGAGCGCGGTCTCCACGACGGCCGTCACGACGGCCTCGTGCCGCTGGAGAGCCTCGATCTCGCGGGGGTGGACTCCTTCGCCGCCCTGCTGCGCGCGATGGCGAAGACCGCCTTTGGCGGTCGCCAACTCGGCGAGGCGCTGGAGATCCTCCTCACCATGGCGCGCGACCCGGCGTGCCGGGTGGTCCTCACCCTCTCCGGGGCGATGACCGTGGCGAAGCAGGGGCGGATCCTCTGCGACCTGATCGATCGCGGCGTGGTCCATGCGGTGATCGCCACCGGCGCCTTGATCGCCCACGGCCTTACCGAGTCGATCGGCCTCACCCACTACCGTCACGACCCGGACCACTCGGACACCCTGCTCTTTCAGCAGGGGTATAACCGGATCTACGACACCCTGGAGATGGAGTCCAACCTCAACGAGGTGGAGCGGCTGCTGGCCTCGATCCTCGCCAGCGTGCAGGCGGAGACGGGCGGGTGGTCGTCGGCGCGGTTGTGCCGGGCGATCGGGGCGCGGCTGGTGGAGCTCGATCAGGGGCCCGGGGTTTTGAAGAGCGCCTTCGAGCAGGGGGTGCCGGTCTTCATCCCCGCCTTCACCGACAGCGAGATCGGGCTCGACGTCTCCACCTGGGCAATGGCCGCGGCCCTCCGCCAGGCAGGGCGCGATCCGGCCACAGTGACTTCCCCCGCCGAGCTCTTCCAGGCGATCCCGCCCTTCAACCCCTTTCTCGACCTCCAGGAGTACGCCCGCCTCGCCTGCGCCGCCGAGCGCCTCGGTATCTTCACCATCGGCGGCGGGGTGCCGCGCAACTGGGCGCAGCAGGTGGGGCCGTACGTGGACATCACCCGCAACCGTCTGGGCACGCCGGTCACCCCACCGCGATTCCAGTACGGGGTGCGCATCTGCCCGGAGCCGGTGCACTGGGGTGGCCTGTCGGGGTGCACCTACTCGGAGGGGGTGAGCTGGGGCAAGTTCGCACCCCACGCGGAGGGGGGGCGGTACGCGGAGGTGTACAGCGACGCCACCCTCTGCCTCCCGCTCCTGGCGAAGGCCCTCTTCGAGGAGCTCGACGCCTCCCCCCGGCAGTGAGCCTCCCCCCCTTCCTCGACCTGCCCGAGGCGGCGGCGGAGATGGCGGATTGCCTGCTCCTGCCCCTGCCGTACGAGGCGACCGTCTCCTATGGCGGGGGTACCGCCCGGGCGCCGGCGGCGATCTGGCGCGCCTCTTGCCAAGTGGAGGTGTGGGACGAGGAGATCGGGTTCGACCTCGGCCGCCTGCGCTACCACACCGCAGACGCCGTGGTGCCGGTGGCGGGTGAGACGCCGCCTGCCTACCTCGCGCGGGTCGAGGTGGCGGCCCGCACCCTGCACCCCCACCGCGGCCTGGTGGTGGGGGTGGGGGGGGAGCACGGCCTCACCCCGGCGCTGGTGGCGGCGGCGCGGCCCGGCGGTCTGGTCGGGGTGACCGTGGTGCAGCTCGACGCCCACGCCGACCTGCGCGCCACCTACGGCGGCTGGGCCGAGTCGCATGCCTGCGCCATGCACCGCCTGGTGGAGGCGGGGGCGGAGGTGGTCGCCATCGGCATCCGCTCGGCAAGCGCGGAGGAAGCGGCGTACGGCCGGGCGTGTGGCCGGGTCACCACCTACGGGGCGCAGGAGCTTGCCGAGGAGGCGGGGGTGGAGGCGCGCCTGCTGGATCACCTCGGCTCCCTCACCGGCGCGGTCTACCTCACCCTCGACATCGACGGCCTGGAGGTCCACCTCTGCCCGGCCACCGGCACGCCGCAACCGGGCGGCCTCGGTTGGTGGCAAACCCTGCGTTACCTCCGCCGCCTTCTGGTCAACAACCGCGCGATCCACCTGCTCGGCGCGGATTTGGTGGAGACGGTCCCGGCCGCCGGCGGGGCAGTGAATGAGATGGTCGCCGCCCGCCTCCTCGCCAAGGTGATCGCCTACCACGGGGCGGCGCGGGAGCAATGAGGTGGGCGGCCGACCGAGGGGCGGGTTGGACGGTACCGTGGAGCGGCGGCGCAGAAGCGGCGCGCGGAGCCCGTCGGAATTTGTCGCCATCGACGGCGATGAAGCGAAGCGGGGCGACGAAGCGAAGCGAGGTACCGACCCGAAGCGGCGCGAAGCGGGCCTCATGGCGGGTGGCCGAGCCCAACGTCGTCCTACGATCGGGTCCCGATCTGGTGCGCCCCTAGGTTGCCGATCGTCACGCTCGCCAAGGTCGGACCGGCGCATGGCTCCGGGCGGCGGTTCAGGTGCGGCGGGCCACGGTCTCTTCCAGGTGGGCTACCGCCTTGCTGAGGTAGTCGTCGTTTGCCCGCTGCGCCAGGCGTAGGGCGTAGACCGGGCGGGGGATCTCGGGGGCATCCGCCACGCGGTAGAGGCGCCGCTTCTCCAGGGAGGGCCGCACCATCGGCTCGGGGAAATAGGCCGCGCCGCCGGCGAGGAGGATGTGGTCAAGCGCGACCCTTCCCACCGAGGTGCGCACATGGCTCGTGTGGTCGCCGGGGAAGTGTTGCAGGTGGATGGAGCTGAAGGTCGGGCTCCAATCGATGAAGACGTACCCCTCGGCCATCGCGTCCTCCACCCGCTGCCGGCGACGGCTGGAGACCATCACCATGGGGAGGGTGGCCAACTCCACGGCGAGGATCTGCGGCCGGCTGGGGGTCTCGAAGACCACTACCAGGTCAAGCTGTCCCTCGATGATCCGGTGGAGAAGATCTTCGGTGGAGGAGATGTCGGCACGGATGACCAGCTCGGGGACCGCTTCGCGAAAGCTCGCCAGCCAATGCATCAAGTAGATGGTCCACAGGCTGTCGATTGACCCCACCGACAGGAGCGCCCCGCTCTCCGAGGGTAAGACCACCTCTTGGCAGCACCGATTCCAGCCGTCGAGGAGAGTCTCCGCGTGGCGTACCAGACGCTGGCCGGCGACGGTGAGGGCCGCTCCCTGTTTCGACCGCTGAAAGAGGCGCGTTCCCATCTCCTCCTCCAAGAGGCGGATGCGCGCGCTCACCGCCGACTGGGTGACGCACAGGCGCGAGGCGGCGACCCGAAACCGTCCCGTCTGGGCGACTTGGAGGAAGGTGCGGAGCAGCTCGGTATCCATGGCGGTGACCATCATTGCCGATCATGGTGAAAAAAACATTTTGCTTTTTCGGCTCGCACCCAGAGTCCGATCTTCCAACTCTAAGGCTTTACCTTTCGCCCACCGTGGCGAAATTTCCAACCCCTAGCCGGAGTAGAGAGATGGGACGCACCAAGAGGCACGATGACGACGAATGGGGAGGCAGCGACCACGACATGAAGTCCCGTTCGGCGTACGGCGACTCGTTTGACAGTGACGACGCGGACGATGACGATCTGTCTACTGGTGACGTGTGGCGCGAAGAGGATGAGCTGAAGGAATGGGGTGATGACCCCTTTTCTGAGTACCGCGACAACTAACAACATTCACCGCCAACGGTGAAATCTGCAAGAGGAGGGCCGGCGGATGAAGTGGATCACATACCTGGCGATGACCGCCTTCGTCATGGCTGGCGGGTGGGCGGAAAGGGCGCTTGCCGTGACCACCAGCGGGACGCACGAGCAGGTGCTGACCGAGGTGGTGCAGACCACCGCGGGTGGCGCGGCCGCCGGTCAGGCGGATGAGGGTGACCAGGAGTGGGGACAACCCGAGGCTGAGCCGGATCTGGCAAACCCGGACGAGGATCTCGACGTGCCGTCGCCCGACGAGCCGGAAGAGGGTGAAGATCCGCCCGCGGACAACCCGGATGCAGTACCGCCTGCCGAGGGTCAGAGTGGCGCCGGCCAGCTCTGATCGGTGAGCGACCGCCTGTTGCGGTGCTGGGGGCCCGGAGGCGCTGACCTCCGGGCCCCTTTTGTTGGTGGCCGGTGGCTCGGGCGTTCAGGCGCCGGCGTTGGCCACGGGGTGGCTGATGGTCCGCCCCGTCCGCGGGGTGAGGTGCGGCGGGGTGCTCAGTCGACCTACCCCCCGTGCTGGCGGATCGGCTCGCCGTGGGGGCGGCCGAACCCCCTGGGGAGAGAGGGGGGTGACGACTGCCAGGTGGGACATGTTCTGCCTTGGGGGTTAGTCGCCGAGGGCGGCGGTGGTGACCGCCGCGGCGGCCATGGTCGCCGCGGCCACGACCGCAACCCACTCGCCACCCTGCCGGGCTACGAGCCAGGCGGCGACCGGCGCACCAGCGAGGAAAGCGACGGGGATGAGTGCCAGGTCGGCGTAGAAGTGGGCGGTGGTGGCGAAGGCCGCGAACAGCGGCGCGGCCACCGCGGTCGCCGCGGCGACGGACACCCCGCCGCGCGCGAGCCCTGCGGCCGAGGCGCCGCCGCGGTCGCGGTTCGTCGCCGGGGTGACGGACCGCGCACCGCGCGCGAGCAGCCTTGCCGCGGCAGCGCCGCCGAGGGCGGCGGCGAGGCAGCCGGCGAGCTGGGCGAGGGAGGCGGAGTGGGCGAGGAGGATGGCGATCGACAGGCTGGTGGCCGAAGTGATCAACAGGAGGGCGAGGGGGAGGGTGGCCATCACCCGTCCGGCGCCGGCAAGGGCCGCCCACGCGCCGGTGGCGAGGGCCACCCCCGCCGCTACCCGCGCCCCCCCCGCCACCGGGCCCCACGCGGCGAGGAGGGGGCGAAGGAAGAAGACGGTGGCCACCAGCAGCAAGAGGCAGCGCAGGGGCCAGCGCCCGCCGCGTCTCTCCCGGCCGACCCCTTCGGCCACCGCCAGGGCCGCCGCTGCCAGGGCGAGGGTGGGGAACCCCTGGCTCGCCTCCACCGGCGGCCAGGGCGGTAGGCCAAAAAGCGCGGTGTGGCCGGCGCCGTAGGCGAGGGCCACCGCCACCGGCGCCGCCCACTCCGCCGCGTCCTTGCGCCGTTGCGCCACCGCGCTCGCGGCGAGGACTCCCGCCGCGGCGACCAGCGCCGGGACCAGGGTGGTGAGGAGGGCGAGTTTCAGGAACATGGCGGCCGGCGCGCGGCTACTGGCGAATCCCCTCCACCGCCAGGATCAGCTCGACCGTCTCGCCCACCGGGCCGACCATGAAGTCCATCCCGTAGTCGGTGCGCTTCAGGCTCACCCGCCCCTCGTAGCCGGAGCGGTAGCCGCCCCACGGATCCTTGCCCTCGCCCACGTGGTCCATGGGGAGGGTGATCTCCCGGGTGACCCCGTGCAGGGTGAGGTCGCCGGTGACTTGCAGGTGGCCGTCCGCACCCCGCGCAAACCGCTTGCCCACGAAGCGGATCACCGGGAAGGCCTTGCTGTTGAAAAAATCGGGGCTGTTCAGGTGGGCGTCGCGCTTCGCGTCCTGGGTGGCGATGGAGTCGGCGCGGATGGTCAGCTCCACCGCTGACTTCGCGAGGTCGCCCTCGTCCACGCTGAAGGTCCCGTCCACCTGGGTGAAGCGGCCATAGGAGTAGGAGAGGCCGAGGTGCTGGACGCGGAAGAGCACAAAGGTGTGGACCGGGTCGACCTGATAGCGGTCGGCGGCCGCGGCCCCCAACGAAGAGAGGAGGGAGGCGACGAGGGCGGCGGTCGGGGCGAGGCGGCGGACGGTGTGCATTAGGGGCTCCTTGGGGCGGTGCGAACCGGAGGGGTCTTACAGCTTCTTGTGGCTGCCGTCGCAAAACGGCGGCGTCTGGGTGTGCTTGCACAGGCAGAGCCACACCTTGTCGCGGCTCGCCACGGTGAACTCCAGCGGGCTGATCCCGCTCCCCTGGTGCGCGCCGTCGCAGTACGGCTGCGTCTTCGAGTGGCCGCAGGCGCACCAGGCGTAGGTGCCCGGGTCGAGCTCCACGACAGCGGGCTTCTTGGCGGCAATGACAGGTTCGGACACGGGGACCTCCTCGGGAAGGGGAAATGTGGCTAGGGTGAGGACCACCCTGCCAAAGGTGGGGGTGAAGGTAGGGGGGGCCGGCGAACAAACCAAATGGCGATCCGGTGTGGCGCCCGCGCCGCCTGTGGCACCGTACCGCCACCTCGCCCCCTTCCGCCTTTCATGCGCGTCTTGATCGTCAAGCTCTCTGCCCTCGGCGACGTGGTCCACGCCCTGCCGGCGGTGCGTCTGCTCCAGGCGTACCGGCCCGGGGTTCACCTCACCTGGGTGGTGGAACAACGGGTGGCGGGGATCCTCGAGGGCCAGGGGATCGACGCGGTGGTGCCCATCGACACCCGCCGCCTCCGCGCCGATCTGCGCGCCGGCCGGCTCGGGGAGGTGGCGGCAGCGGTGGGCGAGTTGCGCCACCGCCTCGCCACCCCCTTCGACCTCATCCTCGACCTCCAGGGGAACACCAAGAGCGGGGTGGTGGCGCGCCTGGCCCGCGGTCGCCGGCGGGTCGGGTTGCCGCGGCGGCTGTGTCGCGAGTGGCTGAATACCTGGTTGATCGCTGAGCAGGCCCCGGGGGTCGCGGACCATGTGGTGGACCAGGCGGGTGGCGTCGTCGCCCACGCCTTAGGGATCGCATGGGAGGGGGTCGCGCCGCCCTACCTGCGCACCTCGGGGGTCGCCGCGGCGGGCCCGCCGCGGGTGGCGCTGATCAACGGCGCCTCCTGGGAGACCAAGCTGTGGCCGGTGGCCAGCTTCGTCGCCTTGGGCCAGTGGCTCGCGGCGCGGGGGTTCGCGGTGGTTGTGCCGTGGGGCGACGAGCGCGAGCACCACCGTGCCGTGGCGATCGCCAGCGAGATCGGCCCCGCCGCGGTGGTGCCACCGCGCGGCAGCCTCGCGGAGCTGGCCGCGCTGCTTGCCACCTGTCGCCTGGCGGTGGGCGGCGACACCGGCCCCACCCACATCGCCTGGGCGGTGGGGACCCCCACCGTCTCCCTCTACGGCCCCAACCCCGCGGTGCGCAACGGCCCGCGCGGCCCCACCCACCGCCGGCTCCAGGCGCCGGTGGAGTGCTCGCCGTGCTGGGGCAAACGGTGCCCGACGAACAACTTCATCTGCATGGCGTCGATCACCGTGGAGGCGGTGGTGGCCGCCGCCGCCGACCTACTGGACTCCGCGCCCCCCCCGCGCCCAGGCGATTCGCCCTGAAGGGTGGGGGGGAGTTGGCTGCGGACGCCGGGTGGCCGACCGCGTGCGCTCCGGCGCGCGGTCCAGCGCCGCCAAGAACGGTGGCTGGGCGCCCTGCCGCATCGATCGCCATCGCAGTCGAACTCGCCATCGCAATCGAACCCGCCATCGGGACCTGTCGATCCGATTTCGATCCCCTTCCTACCTTCTACCTCCTACCGCTGGGGCGGGCAGCCCCAGGGGGTGGGCGGCGGCCATCGGCCGGCCCACCGCAAACGGGGTGAGGTCGACCGGTGGTGTACCGCCGGCGACCCGCGCCGCCACCACCTCGGCGGTGGCGGCGGCGAGGACGATGCCGTTGCGATAGTGGCCGGTGGCGAGGGTGAGGTTGGTGATCCCCGGCGCCGGGCCGAGAAAGGGGAGGCCGTCGGGGGTGCCCGGCCGGAGCCCCGCCCACTGGCGCTCGACTTCCGCGCAGTCGAGGGCGGGGAGGAGGCGGACCGCGCCGTTGGCGAGAGAGCGCATCGCCCACAGGGTGGGGCTCTTGTCGAAACCCATCCGCTCCAGGGTGGCGCCCACGAGGATGCGGCCATCGGCGCGCGGGACCACATACGCGCTCGCGTGCTTGACGATTCGCTGCACGGTCCCTGGCGGGGCGCGTAGCAAGAGGATCTGCCCCTTCACCGGCACTACCTCCAGGGTGAGGCCGAGGGCAGCGGCCACCGTCTGGCTCCAGGCGCCCGCGGCGAGGACGAAGTGGCCGGCGGCGAGCTCCCCGGCCACGGTGGTGGCGGCGGTGATTCGCCTGCCCGACCGGCGAAAGCCGGTCACCTCGCGATGGTCGAGAAGGGTGACCCCGAGCGCCGCGCACCCCTGGCGCGCCGCGGCGGCGAGGCGCGGGTTGCGGATCTGTCCCACCTCCGGCCACCAGATCGCGCCGGTGCACGTGGTGCCAAGGGCCGGCTCCACCGCCCGCGCCACCTGTTCGTCGAGGTGGTCGCAGCGCCAGCCCCAGCGCGCCGACCACGCCAGGGGCTCGGTGAGATCGCCCTCTTGCTCGGCCGCGAGCTGGGGGATGAGGAGGCCGCAGCGGCGGTGCTCCGGATCGACGGTGCCGAGTGCCAGCAGCTCCGGGATGAGGGTGGCGTAGCGGGCGAGGGACCGATTCACCAGCGCCGAGAGGCAGTCCGGGTAGCGCCACGGGAACATCGGCGACAGGATCCCCGCGCCCGCCCACGACGCCTCCTGGCCGAGGTCGCCACGCTCCACCACCGCCACCCGCGCCCCGCCACGGGCGAGCTCGTAGCCACACAGGCAGCCGATCACGCCGCCGCCGATCACCAGACAGTCCGGGAGGGCCATCCGCGGAGTATGGGCAACGGGTGGCGGCTGGGCAGCCGGGGCGGGGCGGTGGAGGCGAGCGGACCGGCGGGCTCGATCCGGTCGGTGGAGGAGTCGGGGTGGCTCTCCCCACCGCCGGCGGCCGCGTGGCCGGCCCCAAGGCGGCTCGCCCCGGAGGGTTGAAAGTGCGCCGAGACGATGGACCACCGTACGGGGCGGCGCCGATCGTGCTGGCCGCCACGGTCCGTGTGCCCGGCGGCCTCCCCTCGGCTGTGGGGGAGGTGGCGGGTGGCGAGGGTGCGGGCGGGCCGCGTTGTCCGCCTCCGGGGGGAGCGGCTACGCTCGGCGCGGGAGTGGATGTGGCCTGGTGGCCGCCGCGGTCTTCAAAACCGTTGAGGGGCCGCGCGAGCGGTCCTTGGTGGGTTCGATCCCCATGCACTCCCGCCAGCCCACCCCGCCTTCCCATGCACGACCTGCCGGGGTGCACGCCACCCAGCCGCACCCCGGCGTCCAGCGCCGCACGCCGCCCCGCGCCGCACGCCGCCCCGCGAAGGCTGGCGCCCCGCGAAGGCTGGCGTCTTGACCCACCCGGTCGCCGCCCGCCAGCCTCCGCCGATGGACGATGACCACTACGAGCTCCTCGACTCGGGCGAGGGCGAGCGGCTGGAGCGGTTTGGGGAGGTGGTCCTGGCGCGCAAGCAGGCGACCGCCCTGTGGTGGAGGTCGCTCCCCGCGGAGGCGTGGGCCGCGGCCCACGGCCGCCACATCGGTAGCGGCGAGAGCGAGGGCCGGTGGGAGTTCGCGCGCCCGGTGCCCGAGGAGTGGTGGGTCAGCCACGGCGGCCTGCGGATGGTGCTGCGCCCCAACCCGTTCGGCCACCTCGGCCTCTTTCCGGAGCAGGCGGCGAACTGGCAGTGGTTGCGCGACCAGCTCCGCCCCGGCGACCGCCTCCTCAACCTCTTCGCCTACACCGGTGGTGCCTCCCTGGCCGCGGCCCAGGCCGGCGCCCAGGTGACCCATCTGGACGCGGTGCGTGGGGTGGTGAGCTGGGCGGCGGAGAACGCCGCCGCGGCCAAGATCGAGACGATCCGCTGGATCGTCGACGACGCCCTCAAGTTCGCCGAGCGCGAGGGCCGGCGCGCAAGCCGGTACGAGGCGATCATCCTCGACCCGCCCACCTTCGGCCGCGGTCCGAAGGGGCAGGTGTGGAAGTTGGAGCGCGACCTGGTGCGTCTCCTCGCCGCCTGTCGCGCCCTGCTGGCGGACCCCCCCCGGCTGCTCCTCCTCTCCGCCCACACCCCGGGGATCACCCCCGCGGTGCTGGCCAACCTTGTCGCCGGCGCGACCCCGCCGGGCGGGCAGGTCGAGGCGGGTGAGATGGTGATCGACGGCCCCCGGCCGTTACCGAGTGGCGCCTTCGCGCGGGCCACCTGGCCGGGCTGAGGTGGGCGCCCCGCCCGCGCCCGTCTCCTCGGATTTACATCGAGGCCCGACTCGATCAGCTCGTGGGCGCCCCGCCCGCGCCCGTCTCCTCGCCCGCAGCTCACACCCCCGAGGGTCGCGAGGGGGTGGCAACGCGCCGTGGTGCCGGCCCCTCCGGGAGGCCGTCGACCAATGGGCGAAGCCCCCCACAGGTAGGACGTGGCAACGCGCCGTGGTTCCGGCCCCTCCGGGAGGCGCCGATTCCCATCGGCGATTCCGGTCCGAGGGGGAGGCCGCGCCCAGGGCGCGCGGGTCGGCGGTGGGGCAGCCGGGTTAGTAGCCGGCCAGGCGCAGGAACTCGGCGCGCGTCGTCTCCGAGTCGCGGAAGTCGCCGAGCATGCACGAGGTGACGGTGGTGGAGTTTTGCTTCTGGACGCCGCGCATCACCATGCACAGGTGGGTGGCGTCCATGATCACTCCCACCCCCTTCGGCTGGAGGAGGTCGGCGATCAGGTGGGCGATCTGGGTGACCAGCCGCTCTTGGACCTGCAGGCGGCGCGAGTAGATCTCCACGATCCGCGCCAGCTTGGAGAGGCCGACGATCTTGCCGCCGGGGATGTAGGCGACGTGGCAGCGGCCAAAGAAGGGGAGCAGGTGGTGCTCGCACAGGGAGAAGAAGTCGATGTCCTTGACGATCACCATCTCGTCGTAGGCGTCGGTGAAGATCGCCTCGTTGAGGACCTGCACCGGGTCTTCCTCGTACCCCTTGGTGAGGAAGCGGAGCGACTCCGCCACCCGCGCCGGCGTCTTCACCAGCCCCTCGCGCTCCGGGTCCTCGCCCACCGCGGCGAGGATCGCGCGCACCGGCTCGGCCATGTCCACCGGCGTGCTGCCGCGGGCGGCGGTGTAGGAGGCGGCGATCTCGATGGGGTGGCTGGCGGGGGGCATGGCTTCCTCCGGGCGCAAGGCGCATCTGGCGTGGGCAGGGGTGGCAGGTAGACTGGGGCGGACGGTAGGGAAGGGCGGGGGTGTAACCAAGGGCGGACGGCGATGGCTTGGGTCTGGGCAGGGGTTCACGGGCTGCATGTGGCGGTGGCCGCCCTGTGGGTGGGGACGCTGGCGGCAGCCCTCCTACCGCCCGGTCGCCTGGCGTGCTGCAGCGGTCGCGCGGCGTTGGGGAGCGCCTTGCGGGTCCGGGCGGCGGTGGGGTGGGGGTCGCTCACCGCCGTGACGATCAGCGGCCTCGCCCTCGCCCCGGTCACCGTTCCGGCGGCGCGGTTTCGCCTCGCCTTCGGTCCCTGGTTCGCCGCCAAGCTGGCGGTGGTGGCGCTGCTGCTGTTCGTCTACGTGATCCTCTACTTCCGCCACCACCTGGCACTGCGGGCGCTGGTGCGCGCGGGCGCCGATCTAGAGGCCACCGGGGAGGCCGGGTACCATCTGCGCCGGATGAACCTCTACACCGGCGCCATGCTGGTGCTCGCGGTCGCCGCCATCTTTCTCATTGAGCTTGCCGAGTACGCCTGAGCCCATGTCCATCAAATCCGACCGCTGGATCACCGCGATGGCCCGCGACCACGGCCTCATCGACCCCTTCGAGGAGGGGCAGGTACGCCACGGCGTCGTCTCCTACGGCGTCTCCTCCTACGGCTACGACACCCGCGTCGGGGACGAGTTCAAGATCTTCACCAACGTGAACTCCTCGATCGTCGACCCGAAGGCGTTCGACCCCGCCTCGTTTGTCGACATCAAAACCGACGTCTGCATCGTCCCCCCCAACTCCTTCGCCCTCGCCCACACGGTGGAGTATTTCCGCATCCCGCGGAACGTCCTGGCGATCTGCTTGGGAAAATCCACCTACGCCCGCTGCGGCATTATCGTGAATGTCACCCCGTTCGAGCCGGGCTGGGAGGGGTTGGTGACCATCGAGATCTCCAACACCACGCCGTTGCCGGCGAAGATTTACGCCAACGAGGGGATCGCCCAAGTTCTCTTCTTCGAGGCGGATGAGGCGTGCCTCGTCTCCTATGCCGACCGCCACGGTAAGTACCAGGGGCAGACCGGCGTCACCCTGCCGCGGATCTGAAATCCGCGCCTCCCCTCCAGCCCCACTCCCGCCTTCCCACCCCGAGGAGCCCATGTCCGAGATCATCTTCTTCAACCGCTCTTGAAGCGGCTGCCGGCCGGCAAGGGAGTTTCTCTTGCGCAACCAGGTGGCCTACACCAACCACGATGTCCGTCTCCACCCGGTGGGGCCGGAGGACGCCCTGCTCTACCTGCGCCGGGCGGCCGCTTTGTTCGTGAAACGCGGCGCGGTGGTGGCGGAGCTGCCGGCGGGTGGGGCGGGGCTCACCGACGGCGGCCTGCTCGCCGCCTTCCTCGGCCGGTCTGGCGCCCTGCGGGCGCCCACCCTTCTCACCGGAGTTGGGCTGATCGCCGGCTGGGACGAGACGGTCTACCGCCACCTCTTGGGGCTGTCATGAACCGCGTGGCGCCCCGCGGCTGGCCGGCGGATCGGATCGCCGTCGCCCCTTAGGTGGCGCGGCGCGCGGGCAGTGGCGTCCCGGGTGGCGCCGTGGCATGAGAGTCGCCGCCATGGACGCTTCCCTTCCCATCGTTGCCCGCCGGGTGACCGTCACCGGACGGGTCCAGGGGGTGGGCTTTCGCCCCTTCCTCTACCGCCTCGCCCACGCCTGCAAAGTCGGCGGCTGGGTGCGCAACGACGCGGGGCGGGTGGAGGTGCACGTCGAGGGGGAAGAGGCGGCGGTGGTGCGCTTCCTCGGGGCGATCGTGGCTTCGGCGCCGCCTTTGGCGCGGCCGGTGGTGGCGGGGGTGGTGGCGGTTTTGCCGGCGGGGTGCGGCGAGTTTCGCATCGTGGCCTCGCTTCCCGGAGTGGCGCGCGAGGCCCACGTGGTGCCCGATCAGTTCTGCTGCGCTGACTGTCTGGCGGAGATCGCCGACCCCGCCGCGCGCCGTTACCGCTACCCGTTCATCAACTGCACCCAGTGCGGGCCGCGCTACACGATCATCGCCCGCCTGCCCTACGACCGGCCGAACACCGCCATGGCGCGCTTCCCGCTGTGTCCCGAGTGTCGCGCCGAGTACGAGGATCCTTTGGATCGCCGCTTCGATGCCCAGCCCCTCGCCTGCCCGGTGTGCGGCCCGCACCTTGCCTTCACCGGCTACAGTGGGCCGCCGATCGCGGACACCACCGCGGCTTTGGCGAAGACCGCCGCGGCGATTCGGCACGGCGCGATCGTGGCGGTGCGCGGCATCGGCGGTTACCACCTCCTCTGCGACGCCTACAACGACGCGGCGATCGCCCGCCTGCGGGCGCGCAAGCCGAGGCCGGACAAGCCGCTGGCGGTGATGGTCGAGCAACGCGGCGGCGACGGTCTCGACGGGGTGCGCGAGATTGGCTCGCCCAGCGTGGCGGAGGCGGCCTGCCTGCTCGACCCCATGCGCCCGATCTGCCTAGTGGCGAAGGGCGGCAGCGCGCCCCTGCCGGAGGCGATCGCCCCGGGGCTTGGGGAGATCGGGGTGATGCTCCCCTACTCGCCCCTCCACCACCTCCTGTTGGCGGAGGTCGGTACGCCGGTGGTGGCCACCTCGGGCAACGTCGCCGGGGAGCCGGTCCTCACCGAGGTGGCGGAGGCGGAGGGAAGGCTGCACCACGTGGCCGACTGGTTCCTCCACCACAACCGGCCAATCTTGCGCCCGGCGGACGATCCGGTCGTGCGCGTCATCGCCGGGGCACCGCAGTGGTTGCGCCTCGGGCGCGGCTGTAGTCCGGCCGAGCTGGCTTTGCCGGTGGGGGTGGCGCTCCCGCTGCTGGCGGTGGGCGGCCAGGAGAAGAACACGATCTGTCTGGCGTGGGACGACCGCGCGGTGGTCTCGCCCCACATCGGCGATCTGGAAACGGTGCGTGGGTTGGCGGTCTTCGAGCAGGTGGCGCGGGATCTGCAACAGCTCTACGGGGTGGAGGCGCGCTGGCTCGCCTCGGATGCCCACCCGCGCTACACCGCCACGCGCTGGGCGCGGGAGCGGGGAATGGAGGTGGTGGCGGTCTACCACCACCACGCCCACGCCAGCGCCCTGGCCGGGGAGCACGGGGTGGCGGGGGAGATCCTCTGCTTCACCTGGGACGGCACCGGCCTCGGTCCCGACCGCACGGCTTGGGGGGGCGAGGCGCTCCTCGGCCGGCCGGGCGCTTGGCGGCGGGTCGCGTCGTGGCGCCCGTTCAAGATCGCCGGCGGGGATCGCGCCGGGCGCGAGCCGTGGCGGGCGGCGGCGGCGGTGTGCTGGGAGGCGGGGGTCGGCTGGTCGGAGCTGCCGGGCGACCCGGACTTTCTCCACCAGGCCTGGGCGCGGGGGGTGAATTGCTTCACCACCACCGCGGCCGGCCGTCTCTTCGACGCGGCCGCGGCACTCACCGGCCTCGGTGGCTTTGCTACCTACGAAGGGCAGGGGCCGATGCGGTTGGAGGCGGCGGCGGGCGGCGCGGCGGGGGATCCCCTGGCCCTGCCCCTGGTCCGCGACGCGGCCGGCGTCTGGCGCACCGACTGGGCAGGGCTGCTGCCCATGCTCCTCGACCGCCAGCTTACCGTGGCGGAGCGCGCCGGCCGCTTCCACGCCAGCCTCGCCGCGGCGATCGTCGCCCAGGCCAGGGCGGTGCGGGCAGCGAGCGGGGTGGCGGTGGTGGGGCTCACCGGCGGCTGCTTCCAGAACCGTCTGCTGACCGAGCAGGCGCAGGCCGGCCTCGCCGCCGCCGGTTTCCACGTCCTGCTGGCTAGCCGCGTACCCGCCAACGACGCGGGGCTCTCCTACGGCCAGGCGGTGGAGGCGGCGGCGCGCGCGGGGTGAGGCGCGTCGTGGCGCGGGTGGGGTGGCCGGCCAGGCGCAGGGGTGTTGGCCAAGAGGCGTCGCCGTGGGCCGCGCACCTCGAGGGCTGCTCCCCCTCCGCTCCACCGCCAGCGCGATCACTCCCGGTTTGCGGGAGAGCGCCGCGACTCCGGGGGTGGCGACTCGGTCCTTAGAAGCTTTTGACCAGCGACCCCACCAGGAGGTACCAGCCGTCCACGAGGACGAAGAGGAGAAGCTTGAAGGGGAGCGAGATGAGGACCGGCGGCAGCATCATCATCCCCATGGAGAGGAGCACCGAGGCGACCACCATGTCGAGGATGAGGAAGGGGATGTAGATCAGAAAGCCGATCTCGAAGGCGGTGCGGAGCTCGGAGATGACGAAGGCGGGGATGAGCGCCGAGGTGGGGACGTCGTTGACCGTCGCCGGTTTGTGGTCCTGGGCGAAGGAGACAAAGAGGGCGAGGTCCTTCTCCCGGGTCTGCTTGAGCATGAAGTGGCGCAGGGGCGCCAGGGCGCGGCTGAAGGCCTCGGGCTGGTCGATCTGTTGCGCCAGGTAGGGGGTGATCGCGTCGGTCTGGATCTGGTTCCAGGTCGGCATCATCACGAAGGCGGAGAGGAAGAGGGCGAGGCCGATCACCACCTGGTTGGGCGGCATCGACTGGGTGCCGAGGGCCTGACGGAAGAAGGAGAGGACGATGACGATGCGGGTGAACGAGGTGACCATCACCAAGATCGCCGGCGCCAGGGTCAGCACCGTGAGCAGGGCCAGGATCTTCAGGCCGGTGGAGAGGGCCGCGGGGTTGTCGGCGCCGGGCAGGGCGATGGTCATGGTCGGGCCGGCGGCGGGCGCGCTCTGTCCCCACGCGGGCAAAGCCACGAGCACGGTGGCGCCGAGCAGCGCGATGAGCCAAGCGCGCGACCGCGCGCGGGCGGCGAGGCGCTGGAAGGCGGCGGGCGCGCCCCGCCCGTCGCGTACCTGATCGACGGCGCCCCAAGCGGTGGCCCAGCGGCTCATCGCGCCTCCCGCGCGGACGCGCTGGCGAGAACGTGGTCGAAGCGGCCGCCCTCGCCCACCTCACCCCCAGGCGCCCCGAGCTTGCAGAGGAGGGAGAGGCCGTGGGGTGACGACCCCACCAAGACACGCTCGCCCTCCACCTCCACCACGGTCAGGGTGGCGCGGTTGGGGAGGCCACGGCTGGCGATGATCTGGATCGGGTGGCGATGGCCGCCGGCGGGGATCCGGCCAAGCCAGCGGCGCGCCACCACCGAGGTGGCGAGCACCAGGGCGACCACCAGCGCCAGGGCCGCGACCGAGCGCAGGGCCGTGGTCCCGAGGGAGGGCGGCGCCGCGCCGGCGGCGGCGACCGCCGGGGCGAGGACGACGAGGGCGAAGAGGGGGAGGGTGCGCAGGGCGGCGGACCCACGCCCACGGCGTGCACGCCAGAGAGCGTCGTGCCAACACCGCGTGGCTGGCGACGGGTGTTCGGCGCTGGCGCGTGCGGCGCGCGTCTGCGGGTCGGGGGGCGGGTTGCGGGCGGCCATCATCCCCCCTTGGCGCCGGTGATCCGGTCACGCGGGTTGACCACGTCGGTGACCCGGACGCCGATCTTGTCGTCGACCACCACCACCTCGCCGCGGGCGATGAGACGGCCGTTGGCGCGGATGTCGAGGGGCTCGCCGGCGAGCTTGTCGAGCTCGACGATGGAGCCATCGACGAGCTGGAGGAGCTCGTGGATCGCCATGTGGGCGCTGCCGAGCTCCACGGAGAGCTCGATGGGGATGTCGAGGAGCATCTCCAGGGCCGGGTCGATCTCCGCGGCGAGGTCGGCCGAGAGGTCCGCGGAGGAGGCCCAGGCGGCGGACGCCTCGGGGGAGTCCTGGTTCGACTCGGCGATCACCCGGTCGGCGAGCTGCTCGGGGGAGAGGGAGGGGTTCTTGTCAGCCATGGTAGGCCTCGCGTTTCAGGGGCTTGAGGATCTGCACCGCCCGGGAGCCGTGGTAGGTGCCGGAGACCCCGAGGTACTTCGGGATCCCCTCCAACAGCGCCACCACCGGCTCTGTGGGGCGGCGGTTGAGGGGGAGGACATCGCCGACCTTGAGGGCGCGCACGGTGCGCATCGGCACCCGCAGGTTGGCTAGCCGGGCGGTGAAGGTGACCGGCAGCTCCCGCGTCGCCGTGGTCAGCCGCCGGCGGAAGAGGGTGCGGAGTTCGTCGCCCTCCTCGCTGTGCACCTCGTCGTGGAGCGCGCCGATCGGGTCGAGGGCAGGGTACGGGACGCACAGGGTGATCTCGTCGCCGTCCCCGACTCCGAGGTCGACCTCCCAGTGCATGATCATGCAGGTCTCGGCGGGTGGCATGATGGCGGCGAACTGGGGGTGGGTCTCCATGCTCTGCCAGGTGAAGGTGACCGGGGCGGTCTCTTTCCAGGCGTCGCCGATCGCCCCGAGGATCTCGCGCGCCAGGGCCGAGGCGGTGCGGATCTCGATGCGGGTGAAGTCGCGGCGGTTGAGCTTGACCGTCTCGCTCGGCTTGCCGCCGAACAGGAGGTCGATCATCCGGTAGACGGTGCGCGACTCCATCAGCAGGCAGCAGGGGGCGGCACCGGGGTTCATGGTGATGCAGGAGATCGCCGCGGGCGGCTCGGGGGCGTGGATGAAACGGCCGAACTCGCGCACCTGAATGGGCAGGGAGCGGCCACGCACCTGGAAGGAGAGGCGGCGGCTGAGGTGGTCATTGATCCCGGGGACGGCACGCTCGGCGATGAGGTCGAGGACCGGCATCGGGCGCAGGCCGCACGCCTCGGGGTGGGCGAGGTCGTAGGGGCGGATGTGCACCCCGCCGCCGCCCATCACCGTGACCTCCTCCGCGTCGTCGAGGCCGCGCAGGAGGGCGTCGACCTCGTCGCTCTCCAACACCCGGCGCGGGTTGGTCTCGGCGCCGGGTTCGGCCGTGGCCACGCTGGGTGGGGAGTCCGCGGCGTCGCCGCTGGCAGGGGTCGCGGTCGCCGCCGCGGGGGTCGCCTCCGCCGCCACCTCGGGCGGGGTCGCCGCCGGGGTCGCCGCCGCCGCGGGGGTCACCGTTTCCGGTGGCGCCGTGGCTGGGCTCTCCGCCTCCTCAGGGGTGGGGTCATCTGCCATGGTGGATTCCTCGGGCGCAGGGGGGGCGCGCGGGCGGGCTACTGGACGACGAATTCCTCGAAGTAGATCCGCTTGATGAAGCCGGTGGTGAGCAGGCCGTTGATCCGGGTCAGCAGGGCGTCGCGCAGGGCGAGCTTGCCCTCCACCGTGGAGACGTCTTGGAACGACTTGGACGACAGCATGAGGAGGATGGCGTCGCGGAGCTGCGGCAGGCGCGCCTTGATCTCCTCCTGCACCGCCTCCTTGTTCAGCTCGAAGGACATTTTCACCTTCAGGTAGCGCT
This sequence comes from Nitrospirae bacterium CG2_30_70_394, assembly GCA_001873295.1. Lineage (GTDB taxonomy): Bacteria > CG2-30-53-67 > CG2-30-53-67 > CG2-30-70-394 > CG2-30-70-394 > CG2-30-70-394. The sequence continues at coordinate 34,267 of MNYW01000152.1, forward strand.
TGCCCTTCGACTGCTCGAGGTTGACCACCATCGGCTCGAGCTCGAATAGGCTGCCGATGAACGTCTCCGCCTTCTTCTCGCCCTCGGCCGCACCCGGCGCCTTCGCCTCGCCGCCCGCCTCAGCGGCGGGTGGCGCGGGCTTCACCATGGCGGCGATCTGTCCTTTGAGGAGGAAGTAGCTGATCCCGGCGCCGCCGAGCAGCAGCACCACCCCGACGCCGGCGGCGAGGAGGATGATCCCCAGCTTGCCGCCCTTCTTCGGGCTCGCTTCGGTGGCCGCCGGTTCCTGTTCCTTTTCGATCTTTGCCTTCGCCATGGTGGGTTCCTCCGCGTGGGGTGGTTGGGGGGTTAGAAGATGTCTTTGGCCGGCCGCTCAAGGTGCAGGCGCAGCTCGACCCGCCGGTTGTACGAGCCGACCTCGGCCGGCCGGCCGGTGACCCGCGGTCGGGCGCTGCCGTAGCCGGTCACCGACAGGGCGGCCGGGTTGATCCCGCCCGCCTCCAGGGCGGTAGCCACCGCCACCGCGCGGGCGAGGGAGAGGTCCCAGTTGTCGCGATAGCTCCACGAGCGGGAGAGGGTGCCATCGGTGTGGCCCTCCACCGAGACCACGATCCCCGGCCGTTGGAGGAGGGGGATAAGGGTGCGCACGGTCTGCGCACCGCGGTCCGATAGGCGGCCGTTGCCGACGCCGAACAGGAGATCGCCCGGCAAGGTAAGGGAGAGGCCGCGACCCTCCTCGCGGACCTCGATGGTCTCCGCAAGGCCAAGGTCGGTGATGCCATCCGTGACCGCCTCCAGGGCGCCGCCATCGGTTGCGGCGGCGGCGATCGGCGCATCCGTGACCTCCTGGCCGCCACCGGCGGCCGGGGCGCCGCTCTCGGAAGCAAGGTTTATCAGCGCGCTGCCGCCGTCACCGGTGGCGTCGCTGGTTGACCCGACCATCTGCTTCAGCCTCCCCCCATCGAGGGAGGACATGGCGAGGTTGAGGACGAAGAAGGTGAGCAGGAGGGTGATGAGGTCGGAGAAGGTGATCATCCACCGCTGGCCGTCGATCATCTCCGCGGCGGGTTTAGCCCGGGCCATGGTTGCCCCCCTGTACCCACCGCTCGGCGCCGACGAAGACGATCTCCACCCGCCGGTTCTTGGTTTGCCCCGCG